>CAZWPS010000068.1:0-7476 GCA_964635775.1 uncultured Zetaproteobacteria bacterium
ACCCGTGGCCTGCTGATTACAAATCAGCTGCTCTACCAACTGAGCTATGCCGGCTTATTCACCACGCAGCTTACGCCACAACTAATGAATGGACGCCGCACTATAAGAATGAAAAGTCAAGATGCAAGCAATAATTTGCGAGAACAATCACCTTAAAACATCCCGTCATTTGCGCACTGATTCACAAGGGTAAGAAAAGTTGCTAAAGAAACATGGTTGAACCTACCAAAACACCTTGCCATGCATATTCCTCCGCTACATTTGGGGATGATAAGCTTGGTGCATTCATCATCAATCAATTTCTTCAGCAAAAGGTCGCCAAAACTGGAGCATCGCTTCAGGAACAGGTGATAATTGTTGCACAACCGCATGATGATGCCATTGCTGAATGAGTTCAGCATCCAAAGCAGGGTCAATCAAACGAAAACCAGCTTCGCCACTTTGTCGCGTACCCACGGCATCACCTGAACCACGTTGTTGAAGATCAAACTCTGCAAGCTCAAGCCCATTATGACAATTCATCATCAACTGAAGTCGATTCAATGCATTTTTACCTGCATCTTGAGAAGGAATTAACATACAAAAGCTTTGCAACGAAGAGCGACCAACACGCCCTCGTAGCTGATGAAGTTGTGCCAAGCCATAAGCATCGGCTTGCTCAATCACCATCACCCTTGCTTCAGGCACATTCACCCCGACTTCGACCACTGTCGTTGAAACTAACATGCGACAAGTCCCATCACTAAAAGCTTGTAAAGCAGCTTGTTTCGCTTTGGCTTTCATTTTTCCATGCAGCCCAAGAATATGTTCTTGAGGAAATCGTTGTTGCAGGCTTTGTAAGCGTTCATCAACACTGGTATGGTCTTCATCATCGTCAATGCGTGGTACAATCCAGTAAATTCGCCCTTGTTCTGCCAACATGCGCGATAAAGCATCGGCTAAAGCGGACATTTTATGCGCGGCTAACACCCGTGTTTCAATTGCTTTTCGCCCCGCTGGCAACCCATGCATCACACTTAAATCCATATCCCCATACAAGGCTAAAGCCAATGAACGCGGAATGGGTGTGGCCGTCATGGCGAGCAGGTGAACCGCCTCTCCTTTTTCACTTAATGCCCAGCGCTGTTGCACACCAAAACGATGTTGTTCATCAACAATGACTAAACCCAGCTGCTGAAACAACACATCAGAAGAAATTAACGCGTGTGTACCAATTAAAACATGAATACAACCATCAGCGAGTTGTTTTAATATCTGTTTCCGTTCTCGTTTTTTAGTGCTGCCTGTGAGCAAAGCAACTTCTATTCCTAAGGGGTTGAGGAGTTGGCTTAGTGTGGTGAAATGTTGTTGGGCTAAAACTTCGGTAGGTGCCATAATGGTGCTTTGAAAGTGATGCGCAAAACAACGCACCATTGCCAGCGCGGCAACCCAAGTTTTGCCAGCACCCACATCACCTTGCAGCAAACGATGCATACGTTTTCCCGCAGCTAAATCTTGTCCAATTTCTGCCCAAACATGTTTTTGTGCCACGCTCAGCACAAAAGGCAGGTCGCGTATAAAAGTCTGCTCTTCTGAGCTTTGTGGCATAGGAAAACTACTGATTTCCACATGTTCACGTTGTTGCTGCATCAGGCTTAAATACACCACCAGCTCTTCAATTTGTAAACGGGCTATCGCTTGTAAGATAAGCGGCGAATCAGGTGCATGCTGCTGATTATTGTGAATACAAAACAAGGCTTGCATCAAACTAGGCTGAGCATCAAGCAGCTTATCAAGCGGACTAAGGCAATGTTTGGGCAATAAATTGCAAGCATGTTGAACCCACACCCCGACCTTTTTGGACGAAAATCCAGCAATGCTCGCATACACAGGCTGCCAAGCAGCGACAAAACGTTCGGGGGTTGACCAATCAGGATGTGTCATGGACCACTTCTTTCCCCAACACTGAACCATGCCGCGCACCGTAATACTTTTGCCTTCGCTCAACCGTGCATCATTCATCATATACTTGGCATGAAAAAATGAAAGATTGATGGCAACACCAGTCACATCCACGAGCTTAATCAATACCGTGGCTTTTCGTCCAAAACCATGGCTACGTCGCTGCATAATACAGCCTTGAATGCGTGTTGTTTGTTGAGGAACAAGTTGATTCATCGGTGTAATCAGGCGATCATCAATCCATGTTTTAGGCAGGTGAAATAAAAGGTCGCCAAGCTGCTCACACCCCTGATTCTTGAGCTTTTTAGCGCTGACTTGACCAATACCATCAATATGTTCGATGGGCTGATGAAAACAGGTGTAAATACTGGTGTCCATGGCTTAAGCTTAACCAGACAACGAAAAAGTGCCAAGCACGAATGCTAAAGACAGCCTGGATAAGATGACATCACATCAAAAGTTGGACAATCCTTCTTTAAGCAAGCGGCAGAGAAAAGGTGAGCGTGGCGCCTTGTTGCACCTGCTCAATGCGTATAAAACCACCATGACGTTCAACCAGTGATTGTGCTCTTACCAAACCTAAACCTGCACCATGTTGAAAACCTATACCTGAAAAGAATGGTTCAAATACATGCTCAATTTCATCGTCTTGAAAACCGCAACCATCATCTTTAACATGAATATAAAGCCAACCATCTTGTTCGGTCGTGGTGATGTTGATATGGGGTGAGGCACTGTGTTTTGCATGCGCCATTGCTTTTGCTGCATTGAATAATAACGCAGTCATAATACGTTGCACAGCCCAAGGATCAGCTTGTGCTGTGGCATGGGTATGACAATGTAAAACAACCCCTTCATCTGCCAAGTTTGAAAGCGCAAAACAGCGTTCAAACATGTGCTGTATATCAATCGTTTCACACTCCAACTCATCATACATGCAATGATAAATCTCATTCATTCCTGCAATCATCGCATCCATACGTTGGGTGCTTTCTTGAAGTAAGGTGATGGTATCTGGCAAATCATTGGTTAAAATATCAGACAATGCTTGACCTTGATTACCCTGTTGCGCTTCTTGTGCATCTAAAATGCCGATGTGCAACTCATGTGTTAGCGCTTGGATATTGAGCAAAGGGTTGCGCAAATCATGCGAGACCACATGAAATATTTTCTTCATATCTTGCGCCGCGACCACCGTGGTTTTGCTGCTGCTTTTAAGCTGACATTCATCTTGTTGCATACATATATCCTTCATTGATGATGTTTTGTGATGATTCATTATGAATCAATAATACGATAGCTTAGTTTATACCATTCGTCAAAGAACGGGAGGTTTTGTCTTCGGTAAATTTAAGGCAATCAACATCGTTGCCAACAACACAACACCCGCTAAGACCAGCATTGATGTGGTCGAAGTCACCCCCATGCTTTCTGCCCATGTATAAAAACCAATGGCAATTAACATGGCAAGGTTTTCAAAGAAATGTTGTACCGCCACAGCTCGTCCGCTGCCCACGCTTTGATGTCCAATATCTTGTAACACGGCATTGATAGGCACGACAAATAAACCGCCACAAAGCCCTGTAAAAAACAATAGTACGCGGGCAACATCCACATCATTGGTCAACGTCAGTGACAAAATACCCAAACCCAAACCATACGCAGCAAAACGTGCGCGGCGTAGCTGCTGCATGGGAATCACTTTGGGGGCAAGCAAAGCACCAC
Source organism: uncultured Zetaproteobacteria bacterium (assembly GCA_964635775.1). Classification (GTDB taxonomy): domain Bacteria; phylum Pseudomonadota; class Zetaproteobacteria; order Mariprofundales; family Mariprofundaceae; genus Ghiorsea. The sequence goes on from CAZWPS010000068.1 coordinate 3,667, forward strand.
AAGCAATGCCAAGGGCGATAAATAATGTGAGTAATGAAACATCCGTGGCTGTAGATAACAACAAAACCACAGGTGCCCACGCCATAATAATCAAGCGTAAAACAACGGCTGCCGCCCAAAACAAGCTCACACCTAAAGTTGAAAAACGTGCTCTTGGACTTGCCAATAAGATATGAATCGTGCTTTTAAAGTCTTGTAAAATATGGCTGTCTTCTTTTGCTTTAGCCGCTGGTAATGGGCGCATCCACAGCGCAGCCAAAGCAGAAAATACATACATCAACAATACAAATATAAGGGCAAATGTAATGGAGTCATCAGCGATTTTAGCACCAATGACTGTGCCCAACAAAATCGCCACAATCGTACTGCCTTCTACCCAACCATTACCCTTCATTAAAGCTTCATTGTCGCTGGTCAGTTCAGGTAAAATGCCATATTTGGCAGGGCTGTATGCTGCTGCCCCAATGCCCACAACAGCATATGCAATCAAAGGCTCTACACCAAGCAACATCATCAATGTCCCTATACCTTTCACCCCATTGGCTAACATCAAGACCAAAGGTTTAGAGTGTGTATCAGCAAATGAGCCTACCCACGGTGCTAATACCACATAAGCCAATAAAAAGCAGCCTTGCAAAGCCGGCAAATAACCATCTCCCGTTAATAAGCCTTGCATAATCATGGCTAAAATCACAAAAAGTATCGCATTATCTGCCATCGCAGTAAGAAATTGCGCGACCAGTAACTTTTTGATGTCTGTATTCATCGCCACACTCAAAGTACACCGCCCATCATATGCTCAGCCAATACCTTGGCTGTAGGATAGTCTACTTTACCCGTCCCCATCAGTGGGATGTCTGTTATATACAAAAATGTCCGTGGCACTTGTAACTCATGCATACCATGCTCTTTCGCATAATGAAGCAGTTCTTTTCTCGGCGCATTTTTCATGGTGGTTAACAATACAAGCTGCTCACCTTTATGAGCATCAGGAAAAGCCAACGCCACATGCTCAAAGTCTGCCCAGCACTGTTTTGCCATTGCTTCCACCGCCGTTAACGATACCATCTCTCCCGCTATTTTTGCAAAACGCTTAGCACGACCTTGAATATATACAAAACCATCTTCATCAAGACGCACAATGTCCCCCGTATCATACCAACCATCATGGGGTGGTTGCAGCACGCCAGGCTGGTCGTGCAGCAAATAACCCTTCATCACATTCGCCCCACGCACCAACAATCGACCACCTTCTGCAATGCCTTCTACAGGTTTTAATTGATACTCAATATTAGGCAATAATCGTCCAACTGTGCCTTCCTTAAAGTGCATAGGAGAGTTACAAGCCAATACTGGGCTGGTTTCTGTTGTGCCATAACCTTCAAGGATGCGAATGCCAAACTTATGCATCCACATCTGCCTTGTTTCTTCTTGTAGTTTCTCGGCACCAGCAACAACATAACGCATGCTATAAAAATCATAGGGATGGGCATGTTTGGCATAAGCTGCCAAGAAGACATTTGTCCCAAAAAGCATGGTGGCATTGATGTCATATGCGACTTCAGGAATCACTTTATAATGCAAAGGTGAAGGGTAGAGAAATGTTTTAATGCCACGCATCAACGGTAATATAGTGCCTGCCGTTAAACCAAATGAGTGGAACATGGGCAAAGCATTTAAGCATACATCATTGGTGTTCAAAGCTATGGTAGCACTGATTTGTTCAACATTTGCTAAAATGTTTTGATGCGATAAAACCACACCTTTGGGTGTACCTTCAGAACCAGACGTAAACAATACAATAGCCGCATCATTTGCTTGCACATGAGCAATCGCAGGCAATATGCCCAAATAAGGGAACTTTGCTTGTAACCAGCCTTTGATTTTATGGCTTAAGGTTAACTTCTCACGTAGGTCTTCCAAATACACAACCTTGGTAAAACCTTGCATAGCATCCATTAAATCCGCCAAATTAGCCGCTTCAACAAACCTTCGCGAGGTTAATACCGTGCCAATGGTTGCTGATTCTAATGCTGCAATCATCGCTTTGCTGCCCATCGTGTAGTTTAACATTGCCGGCACAGCCGCTTTGGCTTGCAAGGCAAATAAAGTTACAACACATGAATTCATATTAGGCAATAATACCCCTACACGGTCACCTTGCTGAATCGAATCGGGCAACAACTGTTTCAAAACGCAGCAACGGGTAAATAAATTGGCATAACTGATGGGCGAGCGTTCAATATCTTCAAGAATAACATGGTTTTTGCCATGTATTAAAGCTGCATCAAGCAGGTTATCCCATAACCGATGTTGATAAGGTGATGTGCTAAACACCATATTTTGCATGATATCCGCAAGGATTTCGCCTGCTTTTTGTCTACGCTGACGACCGCTCATTTGTGCATCAAACTGCATGGTTTGCGGGGTGAGTATCGACAGGCGAATACGCGGAAACCAGCGTAAGCGAACCTGCCCTTTTAAACGTGAAAAAGGTGTGAATTGCGCCCCATCAATACGAATCGGCAAGATGGTTGCACCTGCTTTATCCGCAACCATGCCAGGACCAGGGTAAATTTTCATCAATGAACCTGTAGCCGTAATTCGTCCTTCAGGAAAAATAACTACTTTATTGCCTGCTTTAACATGCTTAATCAAGCTTTTCATCGCCATAGGGTCACTATGATCAACAGCAAATAAGGGTATCACCTTTTTAATCGGCTGCATCCACCACTGCTTATAATAACGACTGTGAACAGCAAAACTGATGTTGGTGGGTAAAAACAAGGCCAACAACATGGCATCAATAAAGGACGTATGGTTGGCGACAATTAACACCCGCTCACCAGCTTGATCCAAGTGCTTCAAGCCTGTGATTTGCACACGATATACCACTTTAAGCATCATTTTAATCATAAACATAAGTAATTCCATCATTTTCATCCTTTTTCTGTATTTTTAGAGCTTAAAAAGTGGCGAATCAATGTTTGTGCAATCTCCGTTAATGCCATGCCATCATCATCGAGTTTATCGCTTAAAGCGAGTATGCAAATTCCATGAATCCCTGCCCATAAAGCACGGCTTTCTATCGCCACTTCTCTAGCCGCCAAGGCTGGATAAGCAGCACTAAATTGTTGCTCCAAAAGCTTGAATAAATGCGAACGTTGCTGTTGATAAGCAATAGGCATGTCTTGCTCATCTTTGAGTTGATGCTCAAATACGGCCTGCCAACGTTTGGTATGCTGCAAGGCATAATCGACATAAGCCATCGCCATCGCTTCAATGCTGGCATTGCCTGGGGCAAGGTCGGTTAAGGCAAGCAACACCTGCTTTTCTAAAGCTTTTAATGTTTTCAGGTTCACTGCTAAAATCAGCAAATCCATGTTTTTAAATAATTGGTATAATGTCCCTACAGCATAACCAATATCTTTGGCAATATGCCGCGCATGAATGCCTTGTATGCCTTGGCTTTGAATACAAACCTCTGCTGCATCAATCGCTAAATGGCGAATTTCTTCGCGTGTATGGTGATTTCGTCTTCCCATAACGCCTCCTTTATGAACAACGTTTACTTTACAGCCGCAATTAAAGCGAACGCCGTTCATAAAGTCAATGTTTAAAGTGAAGTCACGAGAGTGAGCTGCATTAAAATGGTGGCATCAGGCTGCTTTGATTTGGAATATTAAAACTTCAACTGTGAATGTTCTGCCATAAGAAAGCCTAGAAAAAGGGACACTCCACCTAACTTGTTGATATATAGAGGTGAGTCAGTGCGGAAATTGCGCATAAGTTCAGCTTCGACTTTAACCC
>CAZWPS010000069.1:0-7243 GCA_964635775.1 uncultured Zetaproteobacteria bacterium
TCGTTGTTGTTCGTTTTGCTTGTTTTTCTGTTTTTTTTTTTTTTTTTCAAGCAGAAGACTGCATTCGAGTTTCTCCTTATTCTCGTGTGCTCTGAGTTGTTTATAAGAGACAGGGCATATTGGATGTTTTTAACAGCAATTGGACAAATTTTTCGCCAGGTTGCCCTTTTAATGTTTTCATCAAGGTTTGTGTGTGTTGTTCGCGTGAGCTGGTCATGCAACCTCCTTGTCCTGTGCCAACTTATGTTGATAAGCATAAAAAGTGCCAAGAAGTGAGTATGAATCGTTAAGCGAGTGCTGGTTTAGGCAGGCGGCAGCCCTTGGGCTAGATTTGTTGGTGGTGCGTTTTTTTTAGCGGCAACGATTGATAAATATACATGGCAATCGCACCATTGAGCCAACCACTCAAACATGACAGGAATAATAGTGGTGGTAGCAAATAATAAAGCGCATTTTGTTGAATAAACCATGCTTCAACCACTACAAATTGCCCCAACATATGTGCTATTGCCGCACATAAGCTTAAGCTAATCAAACTCATCTTAGGCAATAAGTAGTGCAACGAAACCATCACCAGTGCTGCCAAACAAGCACCTGTTAAACTAATCAAAAATGTCGGTGTGAATAATGTGCCAATCAATACACTGCCCACGATGACCCGCGCTAAGGCTAAAGCAAAGGCAGCTTTAGGACCTAACAAAAGTAAGGCTAATAAAGTCATAATATTCGCTAAACCCAGCTTAAACCATGGCCCTAAACTGGGTAAGCTGGCTTCAAAAACATGTAAGCCAATGCCCAATAATAAAAAAGATAACCATACTGCTTTGTCTTCAAGTGATTGTAAGCTTGGTCTTGGCGGAATATTGATTTTTTTAGCTTCTTTTGGCATATTTATTCCGTTATTGCATCAAAAGTCATGCTTTTATGGTTGTTTTCCATCGAACCTCGCAAAACAACCATAATATGATTCGGCACACAAGCAATCACGCTTCCTGTATAGTTCTTATGCCCTGATGCTGTACAATATTGCGTTGCACAAGGCGAATGACGAAAACGAATGCCCAACCGAGAAATTTCAATATCTGATATCCCCAGCTCACCCACAGCAGCAACCTGAATCACTTGCTCATCGGTAGGCAGTGGGTATACAGCGAGTAATTGCTGTTGATGATAAATATAAGCCGTTGCTTCACCATCATTGAGTTCATTTTGAATGTAAAACCAAAGCCCTATGATGACTATCAACAAGCCTATCAGAAGCCCTCGGTCTACCCAACTTCCTTGCAAACAACGCAAAAAGCTGCTTTTATCGTCTAAGTGCTGGTTTACGGCATGATTCATCGGTATGTTTCCACTGGCGTAGCTTAACAGCGAAAGTAAAAAACTGGAGTGATTTTGCAATACAAACGTATTAAAAGAGAGCAGTTGGCTGATTATTTTCGCCAAGGTTGTAAACCTAAAGCAGCATGGAAAATTGGCACTGAACATGAAAAAATAGGTTTTTGTAGCCAATCATTGCGCCCTATCCCTTATTTTGGCGAAAAAAGTATACAACACTTACTCGAGCGCCTTGCCGACTGTCATCATGAAGAGCAATGGTTGGCAGTGCTCGAAGATGGTCGCCCCATTGCCCTCAAACATGGTGCTGCCTCCATTACTTTAGAACCTGGCGGACAACTTGAGCTTTCAGGCGCACCTTTATTCACCATTCATGAAACCCATGCCGAAGTGGGTAGACATTTTGATATGTTACGCCAGCTCACACAAGAAATGGGCATGGGTTTTCTCGGTTTAGGTTTTCAGCCAAAATGGAAACGCGAAGACATCAGTTGGATGCCCAAATCGCGTTATCAAGTGATGCGTGATTATATGCCTAAAGTGGGCAACCTTGGGCTGGATATGATGTTGCGCACAGCAACCACCCAAGCCAATCTCGATTTTTCCGATGAGCAAGACATGGCGAAAAAGATGCGTGTTGCTTTTTGTTTACAACCCATGGTCACCGCTTTATTTGCCGCATCACCTTTTATTGAAGGGAAACCTTCTGGTTTATTGTCATCACGTGCCCAATGCTGGCTCGATACCGACCCCCATCGCACGGGTATTCCTGCTTGTGTATTTACAGACGATTTTAGCTTTGAAGCATGGACAGAGTGGGTGCTTGATGTTCCCATGTACTTTGTGATGCGTGATGCCCAATATATCGATTGTGCAGGGGCATCATTTCGTGATTTTTTAGAAGGTAAATTAGCTATTTTACCTGGCGAATACCCTACTTTTGCAGATTGGGAATTACATGTCAGCACCACTTTCCCTGAAGTGCGTTTAAAACAATTTATTGAAGTGCGCGGTGCTGATGCTGGAGGTTGGGCATGGATTTCAGCGCTGCCTGCTTTATGGAAAGGGCTGCTTTATGATGCCAGCGCTCTTGATAAAGCATGGAATTTGGTGGGGCAATGGACACATGAAGAAGTAAGCCAATTATGTCAGAATGTGCCAAAAGATGCGCTAAAAACGCCTTTCTTGAACAAAAACGTTCATTTTTATGCCGAAATCATGCTTGAAATAGCCCGCGAAGGTTTAGTTAATATCGCGGCGCGAAATCAACAAGGAGAGGATGAAAGCATGTATCTAAAACCACTGTTTGAAGTCATTTCCAGCGGCGAAACACAAGCTGAACGCTGGTTAAAACTCTGGCATGGCGAGTGGCAACAAAATGTAGACCCTTTATTTAATGATGCCGTACATGATTAGTCAAAGCTGGGTTCGCCTGCATTTTTCAACAAATAAAATAGGCGTTATCACTCAATACTGCTAGTTTGCCTCGCTTATATTTGACCACACAGGAAGATAACGTGAATTCAAACGCCTTTTCAAAGCTTCAACTGCATGCTGCATTATTAAACAACCTCACATCAATGGAATATCACCACATGACCCCCATACAAGCGCAAAGTTTGCCGCCCATTTTGGCGGGAAAAGATGTGATTGGACAGGGCAAAACTGGCTCTGGAAAAACAGCCGCTTTTGGGCTTGGTGTGTTGCAACAACTGGTGGTCAAATCATTACATGTTCAAGCTTTAGTGCTTTGCCCTACCCGCGAACTTGCCAATCAAGTTGCCAAAGAAATTCGCACGTTGGCGCGTACTTTACCCAATATTAAAGTGCTCACTTTATGCGGTGGCATGCCCATAGGCGCACAACTTTCTTCACTCGAACATGGGGCGCATATTATTGTAGGAACCCCTGGTCGCATTGAAGATCATGTCCAACGGGAAAGCTTAAAACTCCAAAATTTGTCGGTTTTAGTTTTAGATGAAGCCGACCGCATGCTGGAAATGGGGTTTCAAAGTGCTTTGGAAAATATTGTGCAGCAAACACCCAAGCAGCGTCAAACTTTGTTATTTAGCGCGACTTTTTCCGATAAAATTCAAGGCATGACACAGCGTTTGATGCGTCAGGCTGTGATGATACACGTTGAATCACAACATGATGCCAGCAGCATTGAGCAGCATTTTTATAAGGTCGACGACTACGACGCACGCCTTGCTGCCTTGCGTCTTTTATTATTGCATCATCAACCCACATCGGCTGTGGTTTTCTGCCCAACCAAACAAGATTGCAAAGATGTCACTCAGGCGCTGATTGATGCAGATTTTAGCGTCCTTGCCTTACATGGCGACCTTGAACAATGGGAGCGCGACCAAGTGATGGTGCGTTTTAGCAACCAAAGCGTTGGTGTCTTGGTGGCAACGGATGTGGCAGCACGCGGTTTGGATATTCAACACTTGGACATGGTGGTTAATTTTGTTGTGGCACAAGATCCTGAAGTGCATGTACACCGCATTGGGCGCACAGGAAGAGCGGGCAATCATGGTTTCGCCTGCTCATTATTTGCGGATAAAGAAGCTTATAAAATGACCGTGCTTGCCGATTATTTACAACAAGAAATAAGCCCTCAAACCTTGCCCACATTAGATCATTTAAAGCAAAACCCTTCATCTGCAACCATGTCCACTTTACAAATTGGCGGCGGTAAAAAGCAAAAGATTCGCGCTGGTGATATTTTAGGCGCACTTACCAGTAAAAAGGGTATTGCAGGCAAACAGGTAGGTAGAATCCATATTCTTGACCAGTGGTCTTATGTGGCGATTGAGCGGGCAGTGGTGAAACAAGCGCAACAGCAACTTGAGCAGGGTAAACTAAAAGGGAAGTCCTTTAGAATCCGCTTGTTAAGCTGAAAAGTGACTGCCTTAAACTTCGCTTATAATGGGGGGCACCTGCTATTCAACTTGCCTCTTATTTGCTCGCTTTTTGCGTCAAAAGCACTCACTTCCAGCAGTAAAATGCCTCAATGCAGGATGTTTTGTAATGATTCGATGATAGAGGCGACCAAAGTTGCATAGTTCAGTTGCTAAAGGAAGTGTTCATGTTTAAAAAAAGTTTGCCTTTGATGGTCATTGCAGGGCTGACAGCCTTGTTTATTGGCTTTGATTTACACAGCTATTTAAGCTTTGAACAACTCAAAACACAACATCTTTGGCTGCATGATCACGTGGTGATGCAGCCACTGCTTTCGGCCTTGGTATTTATCGGCATTTATATTCTAGTGGTCGCTTTTTCTTTGCCTGGCGGCACAATCATGACCTTAACTGGTGGTTTTCTATTTGGCGCCCTTTGGGGAACTTTATATACAGTCATTGCTGCGACTTTAGGTGCAACGGTTATCTTTTTAATCGCAAAAACATCATTGGGCGACTTTTTATTAAGTAAAGCAGGTGATTCGATTAAAAAAATGCAACAAGGCTTTGCTGAAAATGCTTTGAGTTATATGTTTGTCTTACGCTTGGTACCGATTTTCCCATTTTTTATAGTCAATCTCGCGCCGGCATTTCTTGGTGTGCCACTACGCACTTATATCATCGCTACTTTTTTCGGCATTATGCCTGCCACATTTGTATTTTCACTTGCAGGAAGTGGGCTAGGAAAGATTTTTGAGCGCGGCGAAACATTAAGTATATCCAGTGTTTTAACAGCTGAAATGTTGGGTGCATTGCTGGGCTTGGCACTACTTTCGCTTGTGCCTGTATTTTATAAGCAATATCAACATCGACAAGAGGCATCCAAATGAATCATTCACAACAAAACATCATTAAAACTGACATTTGCATCATTGGCGCTGGCTCTGGCGGTTTATCCGTGGCTGCTGGTGCATCACAGATGGGCGCAAAGGTGGTATTGATTGAAAAATCAGCCATGGGCGGTGATTGCTTAAATACAGGTTGTGTACCCTCTAAAGCGATATTAGCCGCAGCTCATGTCGCACAAAACATGCGTGATGCGGCAGCTTTTGGTGTGACTGCAGTCGAGCCTCAAGTGGATTGGAAAAAAGTGCATGCGCATGTTCACGGGGTGATTGGAGCCATTGCGCCGCATGATTCGGTGGAGCGTTTTTCCGCTATGGGCGTGCATGTTATTCAAGCTGCTGCGCATTTTATTGATGATAAAACAGTGCAAGCAGGTGATGTGCGCGTACAAGCGAAATACATTGTGATTGCAACGGGTTCATCGGCATTTGTACCACCGATTACAGGTGTGAATGATGTGCCCTATTTTACCAATGAGAACATATTTGATAATCAAGAAAAAATAGAGCATTTGATTGTGATTGGTGGCGGACCTATTGGCATTGAGTTGGCACAAGCGCACCGCCGATTGGGGGCAAAAGTCACCGTGATGGAAGTCGCGCGTTTATTGATGAAAGACGACCCTGACTTAACCGCTATTGTCATTGATTATTTGCGCGGTGAAGGCATTCAATTTTATGAGGGCGGACGCAACTTGAGTTTGGCAAAAACGAAGAGCGGCATTGCTGTTTCATGTGAGATGAACGATGAAGAAGTATGTGTTTCAGGCTCTCACCTATTGATTGCGACAGGGCGTAGAGCAAATGTTCAGGGCTTAAATCTTGAACATGCTGGCATTAACTATAGTCCGCGAGGCATTGATGTGGATGCACGGTTGCGCACCTCTAATAAACGTATTTTTGCCATTGGTGATGTGGCTGGTCCTTATCAATTCACCCATATGGCAGCGTATCAAGCAGGCATTATCATCCGCAACATCTTGTTTAAAATACCTGCAAAAGTGAACTACACTGCAGTGCCTTGGGTCACATATACCGACCCTGAATTGGCACATGTCGGCTTAACCGAGGCTGAGGCTAAGGATTTAGGCAAAGACGTACGCATTTTGAAGTGGGGTTTTACTGAAAATGATAGAGCACAAGCGGAAAAACGGACTGAAGGGCTGGTTAAAGTTGTCGTTTCGCCCAAAGGTTTGATTTTAGGCGCAAGTATTGTGGGTTTACATGCTGGTGAACTGATTCAGCCTTGGATTCTTGCCATTTCACAACATATGAAAATCGGTGCTATGGCATCAGCGATTGCGCCATATCCAACACTTGCCGAGGTCAATAAACGTATTGCGGGCAGCTTTTATACAGATAAATTATTTTCAGCCACAACCAAACGCATCGTGCGGTTTCTCATGCGCTGGTTTTAAACACACCGTGTTTCCACGCCATTGCCCCACAAATCATGCTAAAGCAATCCCCCTTAAAATTCCAAAAGAGCCAACCACATGTTTGTCATCCCGAACGCAGTTGAGGCATCTTACCAAGCAAGATATTTAACAAATACCAGTTTCGGCAGATTCAACCGAACAGTAAGCGCAAGACCCTACAAATAAGCACATCAAACACACCGTGTTTTCATGCTTTGAGCTTAAAAGTTTGCCAACGATTCAATATCAGATAACCATGGTAAATAATCAATCACCCAACCTGAAACCATTGAAAAGCTACCCAAGAAAATCATCAAACCCACTGTGATTAACAAAACACCTGAAATGATTTCAACAAGGTGTAAATGTTGTTTGAAATCCTTAGACCACTGAAGAAAGGCATTGGTAGCAAAGGCGGCAAGGAAAAAAGGAATGCCCAAACCAATGGAATACATCACCAATAACAACATCCCTTCAGCAATCTGACCTTGCACACCAGCCACCGTGAGAATCACACCTAAAATCGGACCAATACATGGTGTCCAGCCAAAAGCAAATGCCGAACCCAAAGTGAGTGCGCCTATGGCATGATTGCCTTGCACATGATTGGTGTTTAAGCGTGCGTCCATCATTAAAAAGGGAATACGAATCAAACCTGTATAATGAACACCAAACACAA
>CAZWPS010000070.1:0-7215 GCA_964635775.1 uncultured Zetaproteobacteria bacterium
GTTTAATATATTGGCGATTATAAGTGTATAATAAGTGCCAAACACCTTGTTGGTCTTGGCTAATGGTTGGATAAGAAAAACGTTGCCCTACGGCGGCATCACTTTGAAATACCACTTGCCAAGGTTGTGTTAAATCACGGCTTACTGCCATTGTCATGTCATCACGGCTTTCTGTATTGTGATTACCCACCCACAGCCACAAATCTTGAGCAACACGGGTTGCAATCAAAGCTGAATTTGGGTTGGGCAATGCCGTTGTTTGTACCCCTTGCCAGGTTTGACCTTCATCAAGGCTTTTACTGCTTAAAACACGCCAATCTTGGGTGTGTACACCAGAGCGCATATACGCCCATAGTTCTTGATTTTCACCTGCAAAAAACACAGGCTGAATACCGCCACCATGCCCCGCTATGCGTGTTTTGGAGATGACTTCACCCATACGCGAAATATGCAATGTTTCAGGAAACTGCGCTACAAATTCATGGTAAACAGGCAGTAAAAGGCTGCCATCTTCAAGTTCAAGTAAGTTGTTGCGCACCAAGGTGCTTACATTGATGAAAGGTGACGTAATCAAACGTTGAGGGGTGTTCCATGATTGCCCCAAATCTTGCGACCACATCACATTGACACTGCTACCAGCCCAACCACCATAAGACACGGTCACAAAAAATAGCCATAACCGCTGCCGACTATCCAAAAAGACCAGTGGGTTACCAATTTTCCCAATATAACGCCCTAAAACATCATCAAGGTAAGGCACATCAAGCATGGGTTTAGGCTTAGACCAAAGCTGTGTTTCCTGCTGAAATGTGCTTTGAAAAATACGCACATCCTTATGCCCTTCACGGCTTCCAGCAAACCAAAATGCCATAACATCACCTGTGGGTAATACTGTGGCACTAACACTATGCGTTGAACGTTGCCCTGCGTTGGCAATCAATTGTTCAGCATAAAAAGGAGTGGTTAAAGTATCGGCATAAATGGGTTTCCACAACACGGATGCTTGCGTGTTTCGTGAGGGAATATCAATAACAACTGCAATCGCATAAAGCGCAAGCAAGAGGAGTAAAGAGCCGTTTAAACTAAAACGTGCCTTGATGTATTTAATGCCCAACAGCATTGTGTTAACTGTTTTGAATATAAAAGATAATGTAAAAAATAGACAACCCTGCCAACACACCCCACCAGTGTTTAGGCTCATCATGACTATAAACCAATGCCATAGAATGCTTTTTATGCACCCGATCTTGCCAAGGGGTTAAGCGCGGAATAAACAAAGGCACGTATGTTGCCCATGTGACATAAGCTTCGCCAAACAAAAATACCATACGGCTGGCTTCAATCTTAATCACAACCATATAAATCCAAAAGAATACCAGCATACCAATCAGCGCAGGGGTGAATGTATTGCCCATGATACAAAAGCCAAGAAACATCGTTAAATTAGAGACATACAAAGGGTTTCGGGTAAAAGCGTAAGGACCTGCGGTGGCTAATTCAGCATCTTTATCAATATAACCCAATGCCCAAGTCCGCCCAAATTCACCCAATAAAACCACCAATGTACCATAAATTAAAGAATCCAGCGTAGGTGCGGCAAGTACAATCACTGCCAACGCTGCTAAACCCGTTAAGCGTGGTCTATGGTGATAGAAAAAGCCTTCATAAGTGGTTAATTCTGGATTTTTTTTGTTTGTCATCATATTGAATACCCCGTCATGCGCACAATGATACTTCCTAATGCGATTTTTGCAGTAATTTTTAATGGAATACGCCGCTCATCATCGGTTAACCAAATCTTAATCACCCCAACACTGGTGAATACACCTTCTGTCTCCAGCTCAGGACGAATCACAATACAATCAACACGTTTACCCCAAGGCGCACGCAATTTCTGATGTTTCACATAACGCACCGTCACGTTATATGTCTCTCCAGCATCAAAAATAGGAATAGACAATGGCTTATCTTTCGTTGGCGGGTGAATCCTGGTTAAATAAAAGGCATCCAGCACATTCAAATGCCCTGCTGGCACATCAAAGACCTTGGTTTTCTCGTTTTTAGTGTATACAACTTTGTTTTCTTGCCATAAATATGACACATGTTTTTTAGCAATATACTTTCGCTCTTGTTGGTCAGTGGTAAAGAGCGTGCTTTGCATCGTATGACCAAGGCAAACACCTTCAGAGATTAAAGTATCCCGCACACGTTTAAACATATCAAAAAAACCATTGGTGCGCGCAAAATTGTGAATTTGATAACCCGATTCACCCTTGGCAGTAATGGCAATACTGGCTTCACCTGCAGTCACAAACTCCCAGCCCACATCAAACTTCATCCTCTCGCCTACAAAAGGAAAACAATCGCTGGTTTGCGCTGGTTTTTGCACCAAATCTTGCGCTGGCTCAGCTTTTTTCACAGGTGTTACAAGCGTACTTTCGTCTGCATGCGCACTGGCAACAGCCAGCATCAAACAACACGAAATCATCAATAACTGGTGTTTCATCGCCTCTCCATAACTTCAATGCGTTTAATGCAGCGCATGATTTCCTTAGCTTGAATCATATCCATACAAATAAAATGCGCACATGTTTTTTGGATGCATGGTCCACATGCTGGATTGGATTCTACATATTGATCGTGTGCGGCATGCGGCGCATTACGCCAACGTGGTGTCGGTCCCCAAAAGCTTACCGTTGGTGTGCCCAATGCCGAGGCGAGATGCAAAATACCTGTATCCGCAGCTACTGTGGCAAAAGCTAAATCAAACATCGTGCATAATTCGGGCATAAGTAATCGTTTAGGCAACAAAAAACCGCCAACCACTGATAATCGTTGTGCCTTTCTCTGCTCATCTGCATTGCCCCAACACCATACAGGCAACATGCCTTGAGCCAACAAATCTTTTGCCAGCAGCAACCATGTCGCATCGGGCAGTTCTTTTGTTGCAAATGAACCGCCAACATTCAACACCACAGCCTTGTTCTTCAACATCGCCGAAGACAAACCAGCAGGCAGCTCCACTTTAAATTTCCGCCGAATATGAGGCGCAATATAATCAACAGCTTGTTGGGATGGGTCATCTAACCATGGTGCTTGGGCAATTTTTAAGCATTGTTGCGCAATATTTTTGTCATCCGCATGAAAATCAACCGATGTTTGCAACCATGATGCCGCTTTCTCACGAATTTTTGAAGCATCAAAGCCATATACCCGTTTACATATTAAACGCGCCAACACCGCTGACTTTATCAGCCCTTGCAAATCAAATGCCACATCAAAATGCTCTTGTTTTAAGGTTGTGACCGTATTGCGGATTTCCGCCAAAGGTTGAGCGCCTTTCAGCCCAATATGATGCACTTTCACTTGTGCTGGCAACACATCCATCACAAAAGAAAAACGTGTATCCACCAACCAATGGACTTCATCCACCTCTGGACGCGCTAAAATATCATCCAATGCTGGCAAAGCATGGATAATATCACCAAAAGCGGATAATTTAACAATTAATACTTTCATACATGCACCATCACAAGCGCCAATAAATCAAACATATGTGCCAACCCTAAAATCAAAACGCAAAAAAATCATCTCATTTTATTCTTGTTATTATCACCCAATTCAAAGACAGTATGCCATCTTCATCATTCGGCAAAAAGCCTGATGTTGATAATTTGGGGCTAATGCGTGCCATAACTCGCCTTATTCAGCTCTTAGCAAAGGAGAAACCATGGAATTTTTTGACTACTGGCACGCCTGGCTTATCATCGCTTTTATCATTCTCATGATTGAATTGATGAGTGGCACCTACTTTTTACTCGCCATTGCAGGTGGTGCTTTCATCACTTCACTCACTACAGCTTTATCCAGTCCCAGCTTAAGTGTGCAGCTTTTATATTTTGCACTTGGTTCAGTGTTGAGTTATGCCATACTTTTATCCTTTAAAAAAGATAAATTAGACATCACCGATGGTACCCACCACATGCTCGGACAATATGTTGAAATCATCGATCATATTGAATACCATGGTCGCGTTCGTTATAAAGGTGTTGTATGGCAAGCCAAATCTAGCGAAATACTCAAAAAAGGGCAGCAGGCTGAAATTATTGCAGTCAATGGCAGCACTTTAAGCGTCAAAAGCATCACAAAACATGAACAAGGAGATGAAACATGAGCACAGAACTCACCATGGTTATATTTTTAGCAGCCGTTGTTGTTGCCTTTATTTACAAAGGTATTATTGTGATACGCAGTTCAGAACGTATGGTCATTGAACGCTTTGGCAACTATGTCCATACGCTAGAGCCTGGAATTAATTTTATCATTCCTTTTGTCGACCAACAACGTGAGTTTATTTGGAAAAAAGCACCTGTCGACAGCGCTTTGGGGCGTTTGTTGGGGCAATCTTCAGATGCGGCATACCATAGCCAT
Source organism: uncultured Zetaproteobacteria bacterium (assembly GCA_964635775.1). GTDB lineage: Bacteria > Pseudomonadota > Zetaproteobacteria > Mariprofundales > Mariprofundaceae > Ghiorsea. Next base: position 4,432 of record CAZWPS010000070.1, read on the forward strand.
CTCTCCACGGTCACCCGCATCGACATTCGGGAAACTGTCTTGGATATGCCTTCGCAAATGGTCATCACCAAAGATAATGTGAGCATTCAAATCAATGCCATACTCTACATCGAAATCAACAACCCTCATGATGCAGTGTATCGCATTTCCAACTTACCCAATGCGATTGAAAAACTAGCCCAAACCACCTTGCGCAGCTTGGTTGGTGAAATGGAGTTGGATAAAACATTATCCTCACGCGAGCAAATCAATTCCCGATTACAATTAATTCTTGATCAGGCTGCCGATGATTGGGGGGCCAAAGTCAAACGTGTTGAAATTCAGGACTTGGTTGTGCCCGCTGAAATCCAAGAAGCTATGGAAAAGCAAATGCGCGCAGAGCGTGATAAACGCGCTTCCATTTTAGAAGCTGAAGGAGAACGTAAATCTGCAATTCTAAAAGCCGAAGGCGAAAAGGAATCGGCAATTTTGGTTGCCGAAGGTAATCGTTCCGCACGCATTTTAGAGGCTGATGGTGAAAAAACGGCACTGAACAAACTCAAAGAAAGTTTAGGTGATGAATTTAGCCAATACTTACTTGCCGTACGTTATTTAGAAACCATGAATACCATTGGTCAGCAAACTCAAGGCGACAAAACCATCTTTATGCCCATGGATGCAACCGCAGCCTTAGGGGCAATCGGCGGTATTCAAGAGTTATTTAAAGGTAAATTACCATAATATGGCAGAATGTGGCACAAAACAAGTCAACCCTAATGCGAAACAACCCATCAAAGGCATCAAAAATATTATTGCTGTTGCATCGGGAAAAGGCGGCGTAGGCAAATCAACAACTGCAGTCAACCTTGCTGTAGCCATGGCACAACAAGGGCATCAAATTGGTTTACTTGATGCTGATATTTATGGCCCTTCAATTCCAAATATGATGGGCTTAAAAGGGCGAAAACCCGAAGTGGATGCAACAAGTAAAATCCTTTACCCCTTAGAAAACTTTGCAGTCAAAATGATGTCGATTGGTTTTTTAATTGATGATGACCAAGCCATGATTTGGCGCGGACCTATGGTTGCTGGTGCTTTAGGGCAGTTGCTCAAAGATGTAGCTTGGGGCGAGCTTGATGTATTGATTATCGATATGCCACCAGGCACGGGGGATGCCCAACTCACCTTATCACAAACTGTGCCCGTCACAGGTGCTGTCGTGGTGACTACACCTCAAGATATTGCTTTAATTGACTGTAAAAAAGGCATTCAGATGTTTGATAAAGTGCATGTGCCTACGCTGGGTATCGTGGAAAATATGAGTGTGTTTATTTGCCCACATTGTCATACTGAATCCCATATTTTCGATCAAGGCGGTGCTGAAAGCTTAAGCAGTCAATTTAACACAGATATTATTGCTAAAATACCACTTAATATGGATATTCGTCAGCATGGTGATGCAGGAAGCCCTATCGTTGCCGCCAATCCTGAATCCAAGGAAGCCAAGCTCTATCAAAACATGGCAACCACAGTGATGCAAAAAATAAATACCCTCAACAAACGCAAAATCACGATTCCCGTAATGGCAGGTTAAACAAAACACTGAACAACCCATCATTGACGCATCTGCATAAAATGGCACGAACATGTTCAAATAACAAAACAGCCACGCACACATCATCAATCAATGTGTTGTGTGGCTCATGTTTCCCCTGAGCCGCCAGAAAACTTATGTCAACGGTGTAAATAAAGCCTGCATATCATCAGAGGTGATAACAAGCTCCTCTTTTCTCTCACCCTGTTGATAAACAGCATCAGCCAAAGCTTTTTTCTTAACCTGCATGGCAATGATTTTCTCCTCCACACTATTCTCTACCACAAGTTTATAAACAAATACGGCTTTATCCTGTCCGATGCGGTGTGTCCTATCCGTAGCCTGATTTTCAGCAGCTGGATTCCACCAAGGGTCATAGTGAATGACCGTATCTGCTTCAGTTAAATTAAGCCCTACTCCACCTGCTTTCAAACTAATTAAGAACACATCAGCCTTACCCTGCTTAAATTTATCAATCACTTCATCACGTTTGCGCGTTTGCCCAGTAAGTTTCGTGTAGCTGATACCATGATTTTTTATCTCATCCTCAATCAAGGCAAGCATTTTTGTAAACTGTGAAAAAATCAATATCCGTCGCCCTTCTTCCAGCATTTTAGGTAACATATCCATCAGAAGATCCAGCTTTGCTGACTCTTTAACCTTTTTTGCCTGCTTTAAAGATAAAATACGCGGGTCACAACAAACTTGTCGTAATTTCAATAATGCATCAAGAATAGTGATATGACTTCTTGCCAAACCTTTTGTTGCAATCGTTTTTTTAACCTTATCTTCCATAGAGATACGAATGCTTTCATACAGTGCAGCCTGTTGTTTGCCCAGACTCACCATGCGCGTAATTTCTGTTTTTTCTGGCAATTCTGAGACAACTTCACTTTTGTTTCGGCGCAACATAAATGGTTTAACCCGCTGCACCAAACGCTGCTGCAGTTCACGATCACCATGGTTTTCAATCGGTTTACGAAACATATTGTTAAATTGTTTGGTGTTTCCCAAGAATCCGGGCATGAGAAAGTCAAATAGTGCCCAAAGTTCGCCCAGATGATTCTCCATCGGTGTGCCAGTCAAACATAATTTATGCGCCGCTTTAAACTTCCTGATGATTTTTGCAGCCTTGGATTTCGGATTTTTCACGACCTGCGCTTCATCCAATACCAGCATGTGATATTCATGGCTTAAAAGCACCTCATCAT
>CAZWPS010000071.1:0-7101 GCA_964635775.1 uncultured Zetaproteobacteria bacterium
ACAAGCCCTCGTAGCTCAGATGGATAGAGCGACCGCCTCCTAAGCGGTAGGCCACTGGTTCGACTCCAGTCGAGGGCACCAAATACAATAATAAGGAAGTAGAAGTGAAGGCAATTCTTGATTTAATTGGTAATACACCATTGGTTCAGTTGGTTAACATGACCAAACATCTTCCTGATAATATTCGTATTTTAGCTAAACTAGAGTGCTATAATCCTGGTGGTTCGGTGAAAGATAGACCTGCTTTATGGATGGTTCGCCAAGGCATTGAATCGGGCGACTTAGACAAAAATAAAATAATTTTTGATTCGACTTCGGGAAATACAGGCATTGCCTTGGCCATGATTGGTGCGGTGATGGGTTATCAGGTGCGTTTGGTGATGCCGGGTAATGTATCAGAAGAACGCAAACGTATTTGTTTGGCTTTTGGGGCAGACTTGATTTTTTCTGATCCGCTTGAAGGCTCCGATGGTGCGATTTTATTAGCCAGAGCGTTATATGAGAAATCACCTGAATTGTATTTTAAGCCTGACCAATATAACAACCCCGCCAATCCTTTAGCGCATGAACAAAGCACTGGCCCTGAAATTTGGCGTGATACCAATGGTGAATTGACTCACTTTATTGCCTCATTAGGTACTTCAGGAACACTGGTTGGCACTGGGCGTTATTTAAAAGCGCAATCATCGCATATTCAAATTGTTGCCGCCGAACCAGACTCACCTTTTCATGGCATTGAAGGATTAAAACATATTGAATCGAGCATTGTCCCTGGCATTTATGACCCAACCATCCATGATGTTAAAATTGGTGTAAGCACTGAAAAGGCTTATGAATTAACCAAACGTTTAGCGGCCGAAGAAGGGCTTTTATGTGGACAATCTTGTGGCTGTGCTTTAGCGGCTGCTTTGGTGCTTGCCCAAGATTTAGCTGAACAAGGTAAAGCAGGCACGATTGTTTGCATTTTTCCTGATGGTGGTGAGAAATACCTATCCACAGCAGTATTTGCTGATGGAACCGTTCAAGCAGGTGAGGGTATTTAGCTTTGGGCTGTTGTGTTGTTTTTATGAACAACTTCAGTGCTCGAAGATTGTTCTTGTAGCTGAACCTCTTCACGATTCACCTTCACTTCGCGTGGCGCATCAATACCAATACGCACTTGTCCACCTTTAATGGATAAAACTTTAACTTGGATTTTTTCACCAATGGTAATGGTTTCGCCTGTTTTTCGTGTGAGTATCAACATGCCTTTGATTGTAGACGGTTTATTATAAAGGGGCAACTAGTTTGACAAACACCGGGAGCCAATAAGACTGGTAGTCGAAGTTGCACTGATGACTTGGCTTCAGAGCTTATGCGATGATACAGCTTGATGCAGTAGGTGGTTTGTCACGCTTTTGTAGTTTATGATGCGCCGGGCAAGAGAGTGCTGTTCAGCGTATGGGGTATGATGTGGAAGATTACAAACAACAAGAACACCATCAATTAAGCAAACAACTGCAAGATTCAGCGCTGCTCATGCACAAAGACGCTTTGCTTGAATGTTATGCCCAAGGTTGGCAGAAAATACTCAAACACGGTGATTTACCACGCTGGAAAGCAGGCTTCCATGCTTTGCCTGATATTGTGACCCATGATATAGAACTGACCCATCACGTACGCATTGGCGATGCCAAAACCAGCACCATGACTTCTCAAAGCATTGAACAAGCCCTGAAAGCCATGCACCCGTGGCGTAAAGGTCCTTTTGACATCTTTGGTGTGCATATTGATACCGAATGGCGCTCTGATAAAAAGTGGCAACGCTTAGAGCAATATATATGCCCTTTAAAGGGGCGTACTGTGCTCGATATTGGTTGTGGTTCGGGTTATCATATGTGGCGCATGTTGGGGGCAGAAGCTAAATTTGTCCTTGGCATTGACCCTACGCCTTTATTTTCCATGCATTTTGCGACCATCAAACGTTATTTACCCCATGCACCCGCTTTTTTAATCCCTACAGGCATTGATGATATGCCTGATAATATGGGTAGTTTTGATAGTGTGTTTTCCATGGGGATTTTATACCACAGGCGCGACCCACTTGAACACTTGTTTAAAATAAAAAGCTTACTCAAGCCTGGCGGCGAGCTCATTTTAGAAACCTTGATTGTTGATGGTGATGAAACCACCTGTCTTATGCCATCATCACGTTATGCAAAGATGCGTAATGTGTGGTTTATTCCATCGGTGGCTTTATTGAGTCTATGGTTACAACGCTTAGGTTTTCATGATATTGAGTGTGTGGATATTAGCGCTACCAATACCGAAGAACAACGCCCAACATCGTGGATGAACTTTGAGTCCCTACCCCACTTCCTAGACCCCAGCGACCCCAACAAAACCATTGAAGGTTATGCCGCACCCAAACGCGCTATCCTGTTGGCAAAACGATGAATCATAACGATATAAACACGCTTTTAGAAGGTAAGCACTGCAAAAAAGGACAATCCACACTGGCGTGGCGACACACAGCATTGATGCTCAATGACCCCTTAGATGCTTGGCAAAGCATACTCACAGCACGTGGTTTACATGAACATGATGATTTCTTTAATCCCGCCTTATCCCATTTACCCGACCCTTTTTTAATGCAAGATATGGAAAAAGCAGCCAATCGCTTGGCAAAGTCCATTCAAACACAGGAACATATCCATATTTTTGGTGATTTTGACTGTGATGGCGTAAGTGGTACGGCGATTTTGGTTGAAGCACTATCGGCTGCTGGTGCAAAACTCAGCTATTCTATCCCCCACCGTGCTGATGATGGGCATGGCATTGGCGTAGAGGCTGTACACCAAGCTTTTAGCGCAGGAGCAAACTTAGGTTTAAGCGTAGATACAGGCACAACATGCCTTAAAGCCAGTGCTCAAGCCAAACAACTTGATTTTGACTTAATCATTACCGACCACCACCTACCCGATGTCACCTTGCCTCAAGCTTTTGCATTGCTCAATCCCGCCCGCCATGATTGTGGTTTTGCCGATAGAGTGTTGTGTGGTACAGGGGTGGCATTCTTTTTATTAATGGCAACATGGAAAGTGCTGTCTCACCAACAACAGCGCCCAAGTTATGACTTAAAACAGCTGCTCGATAGGGTTGCTATGGCAACCGTTGCCGATGTCATGGAATTACGCGGTGTTAATCGTATTTTAGTTTATCATGGCTTAAAACAACTCAAAACATCACCTTCTCTAGGCATGTCGGCATTAATGCGTAGTGCGCGGGTCAACCAACAACGCATTTCAACGGAGAGTTTCGCTTTTTATATGGCTCCACGCATCAATGCCGCAGGACGTATGCGTCATGGCGAGGAGGCAATGCGTTTATTATCCTGCCATGATTCCGAAGAGGCTGATGCCTTGGCAAAAAACTTGGATCAATGCAATCAAGAGCGACGAAAAATTGAAACAGAAACCTACAAACAAGCAGTCAGCAAACTGCACGACATCAATGCAAACAGTGCTCATTCTAACCAAGAAGAAAATGCGATTTTGGCAGTCTATGACAACCATTGGCATGCTGGCGTGGTCGGTTTGGTTGCGGGTCGGTTAGCCAGGCAACACGGCAGACCTGCGGCAGTAGGTTTTGTCGATCATCATCAGAATATTCGCCTTTCCCTACGCGGCAGACCTGGCTTTCATATTGGCGACTTATTAAAAACCTGCGCCCAACATTTATCAGGTTTTGGTGGTCATGCTGGTGCAGGCGGAGGCACTGTACAAGCAGGGCATTGGGATGCTTTTGTCTTAGACTTTACTGCTGCTGTACAGGCGCAACAACGTGCTGGAAACATTCAACATCACCTATCAATTGATGGTGTATTAAGCTTGGATGCTTTACACATTGGTTTAGCCCGCCGATTACAAAAATTCGAACCCATAGGACAAGGCAACCCTGCTTGTCTATGGCTACTTCATGATGTGCAAGTGGTGGATATGAAAAAACTCAAAGGTGGTGTCATTCGTTTGCGTTTAAGTCAAGGTTTAAGCTTTGCTAATGCTGTTGTTTTTGGTGGCAGTGCCTTAGAAGACGATTTGCAAATCGGCAGCTGTGTGTCTTTAATTGGCAAGCTCCAACCCGATGACTTTCGCGGCGGTGAGGCTGTACAGTTTGTCGTTGATGACCTACTCCTTACAACAACCACAATACCGAGCCCATAGCCAACATCGCCACAGGCATATTCCAACCTGAAACCCATAATGCTCGAATCCCCGAAGCCACCAAACCTGCAATCAAAGTTGCAATAAAATACTGTTGCCAAGCCAAACCATGATACAACTGCAAACTCCAAGCACACAATAAACCCGATCCAAAAACCAAGACCAAATGTCCAGCTAAAGTTTGCTGTGGTTTCCCTTTTAAGCCTAACAAGACACCACGTTTTGATTTATCGCATAAGTCCGCAGCACTCCATGCCATACATAAACTTAATGCCACACCTAAACCCAAAGCAGGGGCTTGTACAAATAATTCTGCGCATATCAACAGTGAAAGCAGCAACATCAACCAAGGCGTAGGCTGTTGTTTAGCCTCCGTATGCCAACATAAACGCAAATGGCGGGCAAACGGTTTGTGCAGTTGAAATGAAAACAAAATAGGCAATAAAAACAGGGTTAAGGATAATAAAATCACTTGTGCATCATCATAAGCAGGCCAAATCAGCAGCCAAATGGAGAACAAAATCGTTAAACACAAACGAATCAACGATGGGTTCAGCCCCTTTCTCACCAACATCACAGATAACCAGAAAAACTGGAATAAACCCAGTATAAAAAAGCCAGACAACAACGTATCACCAGTCGAAATAAGCATCAATCATATCCTTTTACTGTGTTTTTCTGCTATTCTTCGCCCACTTTGATAATCAGGAGCGTAGCTAATGCATGTTTCAACTGTAACCACAAGTCCGTTTGAAGGTCAACGTCCAGGAACTTCAGGCTTGCGCAAAAAAGTTAAAGTCTTTCAACAGCCTCATTATTTGGCAAATTTTGTTCAATCCACCCTCAACACCTTGGGCGATGTCACAGGGAAAACTTTGGTTATCGGTGGCGATGGTCGTTATTTCAACAAAGAAGCCACTCAAATTATTTTACGCATGGCAGCAGCTTATGGTTTTAAACGCGCCGTGGTCGGACAAGATGGTTTATTATCAACACCTGCAACATCATGTGTGATTCGTAAATATGCTGCATTAGGCGGTTTTATTTTATCTGCAAGCCATAATCCAGCAGGTAAAGATGAGGATTTTGGCATCAAATATAATGTCAGTAATGGTGGCCCTGCCCCAGAAAAACGAACCGAAAGTATTTATAGCAACAGCACAACAATCACGTCGTATCAAATCCTAGAAGGTGTTGCCGATGTCGATTTATCACAACAAGGTGAAAGCCAATTGGCTGAAATGACTGTTCAAATCATTGATTCTGTCAGTGATTATGCCGATTTAATGCAAGAACTATTCGATTTTTCAGCCATTCGTGGTTTGCTGGAACAAGATTTCAGTATTGCTTTTGATGCCATGTCTGCAGTTACAGGGCCTTATGCCAAAGTTATTTTTGAAGACTTGCTTGGCGCACCGCAAGGCACAGTGCTCAATGGAGAAGCCTTAGAAGACTTTGGCGGCGGTCATCCCGACCCTAATTTAACCTATGCCAAAGCTTTGGTGGATACCATGTATGGCGAAAATGCCCCTGATTTTGGTGCTGCCTCAGATGGTGATGGCGATAGAAACATGATTCTAGGCAATCACTTCTTCGTTAACCCCAGTGATTCTTTGGCTATTATTGCGGCCAATGCCCATTTGGTTAAAGGTTATCAACATGGTATCACTGGTGTGGCGCGTTCTATGCCAACAAGTGGTGCGGTGGATAAAGTCGCTGCCAAAATGGGCATCGAATGTTTTGAAACACCAACAGGATGGAAGTTTTTTGGCAATTTAATGGATGCCAATCGCGTCACCCTTTGCGGCGAAGAATCCTTTGGCACAGGCTCGAATCATGTGCGTGAAAAAGATGGTTTATGGGCTGTATTATTTTGGCTCAATATTTTGGCAGTGCGCCAAGAGTCGGTGGAATCAATTTTAACCAAGCATTGGGCAGAATATGGAAGAAACTTCTACTCGCGCCATGATTATGAAGCTATCGATAGCCATGCTGCCACACAAATCATGGCAACCGTGCGCGGCAACTTTGAACACCTTGTAGGCAGCGAGCTTGCGGGTAGAAAAGTAAGCCTTTGTGATGATTTTTCATACACTGACCCCATTGATGGCTCAGTCAGCACGGGGCAAGGTTTGCGTATTTTATTTGAAGATAGTTCACGTATTATTTTTCGTTTATCAGGCACAGGTACAGCAGGTGCAACGATTCGGGTTTACCTCGAATCCTTTGAATCAGACAGCCAAAAACATCATTTAGATGCCCAAGTTGCCTTAAAAGACCTGATTGATGCGGTAGAAGGCATTTCCCAACTCAAAATCTTAAGTGGGCGTAATGCACCAACGGTGATTACTTAAGCCCAAGGTCAAACATCGGCTGCGGCACATGCCGCAAGCCTTTGCTTCGCCAATCATATTGCTCATGAAACATGCCTATCACTGTGAATAAATGTGTTTTATGACGCAAAAAATGAAAATACACGCGTCCAAGGCTAAGCAGGAACTCTAGGGTAATTGCATTAAAATTGGATTTACGATTTAAGTCCAAAGAATAGTTTGTCATCCCGAACGCAGTTGAGCAACCTTGCCTGACAAGATGTTCCGACAGCTCAACATGACGCCCAACATGACAATCGGCACAAAGTCCTGCAAATAAGTGCGTAAAAATAGGGTGTTTGAATGCAATTGTCCTGTGAAAGTGGCAACTAGTTTGACAAATGCCGTTTTAAAACACAAAGTCCTGATGAAAATCAGGCCTCTGCTACAGTGGGGAGATTTTATGTTATCTTGTATTTCAGGAATGTTTCGTCCGTTTTTTCAAGGAATCCGCGAAACGAGCCCTTTTGAAGGGAGAAGGTGTGAGGGGAAATTAGGTGTATTTAGTAAACTGTCACCGTAATTCC
>CAZWPS010000072.1:0-6990 GCA_964635775.1 uncultured Zetaproteobacteria bacterium
GAAGTCTCAAAACGTTATGTCATGGAAGAAGAACGTATGGTATTACGAGGTGAATTATGAGTGGTCCGCGCATTTTAATTGTTGAAGATTCAACCATGGTCAGAATCACAGTCAAACGCACGCTAATCTCGGTTGATTTTGTAGTTGACGAAGCTAAAGATGGTTTAGAAGGCTTCAATAAAGCCACACAAGCAGATGTGCCCTACGATTTAATCTTAACTGATCTCAACATGCCCAATATGGATGGTTTGACCATGATTCAGAAGCTGCGCGAAACGCCTGCTTATGCGGCAACACCGATTGTCATGCTCACCACCGAATCAGGCGAAGAGAAAAAGGCAATTGGACATGATTCAGGTATTTCAGCTTGGCTGGTCAAACCCTTTGAAGCGGATGATTTAATTGAAACCGTTGGTGGTATGTTGTTTTAAAAGATGCGTGATTCAAGGCAGGAGAACAATAATGGATGAAGAGCTACTCGGCGAGTTTTTAACAGAAAGCAATGAAAACCTTGATGCCATCGAACAACAACTAATGGATTTAGAAGAGCATCCAGATGATGTAGAGTTGCTTGATTCAATTTTCCGCACCATTCATACCGTCAAAGGCAGCTGCGGCTTCTTGAATTTAGTGCGCTTGGAAAAAATTGCCCATGCCGGCGAAAACTTACTTAGCCGCATCCGTTCACTTAAGTTTCATGTCAATGAAGATATCGTTTCCTTATTGTTAGCATGTGCTGATGGTATTAAAAATTTACTTGAAGGTTTAGAAGATACTGGACAAGAGCCTGAGCTGGATCACTCATCTATCATCAGTCGCTTGCAAGCTTGCGAACGTTTGGTCATTACAATGAGCGGCAGCACACAGACTGAGCCCCAGCAAGCCCCTACTCAAAATGCAGAAGAAGAGGATGAGGCAAACATCTCATGGTTGCCTGATTTTAATCACGATATTATACACGCTTTGCTTGAGCATGACTTAAGCAGTGCCGCAGATGTCATTGCCACAGGTTTTTCAAATTTAAGAAATATTAAACCCTTAACCCCTGCTGATGCCTTAAAAATATTGGGCATTGCCCGCAGTCATGTCGATGCACCAGCCGTCTCCGAAAAGACAAGCAAACCTGCGACCAACAAGCCAAAAAAAGCGCCCAAGCGCAAAACCAAAGCAGTCAAAAAAGAAATACCTGTTCAACAAGATAATGTAGTCAAAACAGCCGAAATCACCAACCCAGATGCGCCAGCACCAACGTCTGTCAAACCACAAGAAAACAAACCTGCCCCAAGCAGTAAACAGAAAAAACGCCAAGCCACGAATGCCAGTATTCGCGTTGACCTTGATTTATTAGATGATTTAATGAATCAAGGTGGTGAATTGGTGTTAACGCGTAAGAGTTTAGTGCAAATGGTCAACGCTTCAGGTTCGATGGAGTTGATGCGCGTAGGCAGGGATATTGATCAAATTACCGAACAACTGCAAACCCAACTTTTGCGCACCCGTATGCAGCCAATTCAAACCATTTGGAGCAGTGTGCCGCGTATTGTGCGTGACATTGGTAACCAGCTGGACAAACGCATTAAAGTGGTCATGGAAGGTGAAGAAACTGAGCTTGATCGCACCATTCTTAGCGCCTTAAAAGACCCTTTAACCCATATTATTCGTAATAGTTGCGACCATGGCATTGAATCACCCGAACAACGACGTGCCAAACACAAACCCGAAGAAGGTACGCTGCGCTTAAATGCCGTGCAAGAGTCTGGATTTATTCTTATTACCATTCAAGATGATGGCGGCGGCATTGACGCTGAACGTATCAAAGAAAAAGCAGTGAGTATGGACGTTATCACAGCCGAACAAGCAGAGAAGATGTCTCAAAAGGCAGCCTTACAATTAATTTTTCATGCTGGCTTATCCATGGCTGAAAAAGTCACTAATTTTTCAGGTCGTGGCGTGGGCATGGATGTGGTTCGCACAGAAATTGAGCGTGTTGGTGGTAGTGTTGATATGGAAAGCACGTTAGGTAAAGGCACTTCCTTACGCATTCGTATTCCGCTCACCTTAGCCATTATTTCCTCCATGATTGTGGCTTGTCATGGTCAACGCTTTGCCATTCCGCAAATGAGTGTGCAAGAGCTGTTAAGCGCACCTCAAGATTCGGCTGAATGGCGCACCATTGGTAGCCAGCCTTTTTACCGTTTGCGCGGCAAACTACTTCCTATTTTGCGTTTAAAAAAAGAGCTTTACGATGTGAAAGATGTTGAGTTAGCGGGTTCTATCGTGGTCGCAGATATCGGCGACCGCACCTTTGGCATTCTTGTTGATCAAATTTTCGGCGCTGAAGAAATTGTCGTCAAACCACTGGGAATACACTTTCAACATCTCAATTTTTATGGTGGTTGTAGTATTCTTGGTGATGGCGGCGTGATTCCGATTTTTGATTGTAATGGTTTGGCATCCATGATTAAGCTCTCTACCGAAGCAGAAGCAGCACAACGCCTTGAAAATGAGGATGAACAACAAAGCAACCATGAACAACAACACACCCTCATCTTTGCTCAGGCTGGTCAACGTTATGCCATTCCTATGGCATTGGTCGAACGTCTTGAGTGTCTCAAACCAGAACGTATTGAAACATCGGCATCTGGTGAAATCCTGCAATACCGTGATGAAGTTATTACCGTCTTGCGCTGGGCAGATTTATTAAAACAAAGTGCCACAATATTAGAAAAAGATGGTGATTTATATTGCCTTATTTTATCAGATGGTGGTAAACGCATGTGCTTGCAGGTCGATGAAGTCGTTGATATTCTTGAAATACCTTTGGAAATCAAAAAAACATCACAAAACTCTATGTTTTTGGGTACGGCTATCATTCAGGGTGTTGCAACTGAGGTCGTGGATGTTTTTGAAATTGTCCAACAAGCAGACCCTGATTGGTTTTCACAACCGTCATACACACAAAAAACCGAGATTCTTTTTGTCGAAGATGCGCAATTTTTCCGTCATTTGGTCATTCCTGTACTCGAATCTATGAATTTTTCCATTCGTACAGCCACCAATGGTCAACAAGCCTGTGAAATATTGAGGGATTATAGTCCAGACCTTATCCTTACCGATATTGAAATGCCGAAGATGAATGGCATTGAGTTAGCAAAGTGGGTTAAAAATCAACCCGCTTTACAAATGATTCCCGTCATTGCCCTCACAGGCACAAAAAAGTATGACCATGAAGCCATGTCCGATATTTTCACAGCCATTTTGGTCAAGCTTGACCGCCATTCATTGGTGACTTCACTCCATGATATATTACAACAATTTCAGCCCGTAACCGCAGCAAGCCAAAACATCGCTGCCCTACCCCATACATAAAGGCTGCCGAGGTTTATATGACACAAACACTTGCCACAATCAATCCAACCCAGCCAAACAATACAGAGCTGCTCACTTGCCGCGTGGGTACACAATGGATTGGCTTTCGCGTGCAACAAGTTCGCGAAGTGGTTCACCAACAACAACGAACCGTCGTCCCCATGGCTCCTTCGGCTGTTGCAGGGCTGATTAATTTGCGTGGTAAAGTCATTACTGAACTGGATATTCGCCGTGTTATAGGCTTAACTACGCGTGAAGAAGGCGAGCCTTTTCATGTCGCTATTGTTGAAACATCGAGCGGTGAGGATTTTGGTTTAATTGTCGATGATGTGGGGGAAGTTGTGATGATGAATGAAAACTTATTTGAAGCAACGCCCCGCTCCTTGGATGCCACTTGGCGACAGGTCAGCGATGGGGTATTAAAACAAGAGGAACAAGTCTTGGTTTTAATCAATGTGGATCGTTTTATCGCTTTAACGATTCCCAACAACGCAACACAACAACATGAAGCTACACTGCACTAAGGAGATACGATGAAAAAAGCACTGATTGTAGATGACGCCAAAGTCGTTCGTGTTTCACTCGGAAGAATCATGAAAAAGCTTGGTTTTGAAATATTAGAAGCCGCTGATGGTCAACAAGCCATCACACAAATGGAGCAACACCCTGACACCTCCATCATCATGCTCGATTGGAATATGCCTGTGATGAATGGTTATGATTTTTTAGTTCACCTTCGCGCCATTCCTGAACATGCTACACACCCCAAAGTTATGATGGTGACCACGGAAACAGGCATGAGTTCCATGCTCAAAGCCTTGGCCGCAGGTGCTGATGAATACATCATGAAACCCTTTGATCAAGATATGGTAAGTAGCAAGCTTAATATTTTGGGGGTTAATAATGCCTAACCATCAACCATGCCTGCTCAACGCTTCCTTAAACTGTTTGTAAAATGAATATACTCATTGTTGATAATGATATTCAATTTCGTGCATTTATGCGCCAATGTTTGAGTGATTTAGAACATGTGAATGTTGTTGGTACTGCCTGCCATGGTAAAGAAGCCTTACTTAAAATGGAGACGCTCAAGCCCGATTTAGTCACACTGGATATGGAAATGCCTCATTTAAGTGGTGTTGAAGTTTTAAAACAAATGCAGACAAAACACCCTCATATGCGGGTGGTTATTGTGTCATGCGAAACAGAAACTGATGCCCAACGTACGATTGAAGCCTTAAAGGCAGGGGCTTGCGATTTTGTTCTCAAACCAAACAACACACAACCTGCCGCCAAAAAAAAGCTACAAGACATCTTATTCCCTGTCATTGAACAAGCTCAAAGCATTCAGAAAGTTTTAGGTTTAACTCGCCCCGCTTATAAATCACCCACCAAACCAGCATCTCAACCCACTCAAAAGGTCATCAAAAAACATCACACCACCCGCCCTGATATTGTTGCCATTGGTTCAAGCACGGGTGGTCCTGCAGCCTTGTATAAATTACTAACGCATTTACCTGCCAACTACCCCATACCCATTACCATTACTCAACATATGCCCAAAATGTTTCTGGAATCTTTGGCTCAACGCATTGATAAAGATAGCCCTTTATCGTGTGCCCTTGCCCAAGATGGTGAGGTGCTCAAAGCAGGACATATTTATCTTGCACCTGGTGATGTGCATATGAAAATCAAGCGTCAAGGTGTTTATTTATCTGTGGCGCTGGAGGAAGGGCAACGTGTTCACCACTGTATTCCTGCTGTTGATGTGACATATGATTCCTTGGCAGAGCTTGCACCCCGTGTCAAAACCCTTGCTGTTGTCTTAACAGGCATGGGCAGTGATGGTGCTTTAGGGGCAAAAGCCCTCGCTGATAAAAAAAATACCGTGATTGCTCAAGACAAAGCCAGCAGTTCTGTCTGGGGAATGCCAGGAGAGACTGTACGTTTAGGCGCTGCCCATGAAGTATTACCCTTAGAGGATATTCCTCAAGCCTTATGCCAACATGCAGGTATTAACTTATGAAAACACTTGAATTTAATTGGTTTAGAACATTCTTAGAACAACAAAGTGGCATCATTATCGGCGAAGATAAAATGTATTTGGTGCAATCTCGCCTCAAACCACTCTTGCGGCAGCACCAAATTCAAGATTTAAATGCCTTAGTCACCAATATCAAACGCCAAACATCATCCGCACTCGCTCGCCAAGCTGTTGATGCCATGACAACCAATGAAACCTTGTTTTTTCGTGATCAATATCCCTACGATGCACTTGAAACCTTGATATTACCTGAGTTTTCGCATGCTAAAAGTCCATCTTCGACCATCAACATTTGGTCCGCTGCTGCTTCGCGCGGTCAAGAGGCTTGTTCCATTGCCATTGCTGCCAGCGAGTCCCTTCCCCAAGCTTCTCAACGTGTCAAAATATTAGGTACTGACCTTTCTGATGAGGCAATCACCTACGCCAAAAATGCGATTTATTCGCAAATGGAAGTTCAGCGTGGTATGCCTGTCACCAAGCTTGTACGTTTTTTCACACAACATGACACACACTGGCATGTTGCTGATGCTTTAAAGCATATGACACATTTTCAAACCGCCAACTTAACCAGTGATATGATTGTGAGCCAAGTGCGTCGTTATGGTCCTTTTGATGTTGTTTTCTTGCGTAATGTGTTGATTTATTTTGCAGCTGATGAACGCAAGAAAGTGATTGATAGAATAGCCAGAACCATGCATCGCGGCTCTTATTTAATCACTGGTGCTACAGAAACACCTGAAGGAAACCAGTCACAATGGGAGAATGTATTGTTTAAAGGCAAACGATTATGGCGACTTCTTTAAGGCTAACAATTCAGCACTTTTAAAGAAGAAAGTGCTGAAATCAAAGGCAAGCTCAATCGTTATCCACTTGAATTTCAAAAGAGCCCATTCAGGGAAGGAAAATCAGGGGAGGTAAATCAATCCTTGATTGGCAACAAGCTATCAACATAAGCATCTGCATCAAAAGGCATGAGGTCTTCCAAAGCTTCACCCACACCAACATAACGTACTGGCAACTTAAAACGCGCACAAAGCTGCAATAAAACACCGCCTTTACCCGTGCCATCAAGTTTGGTCACAATTAAACCCGTGGTCTGCACCACTTCGCGGAATTTTTCCACTTGCATCACTGCATTTTGCCCTGTACCACCATCCACCACATGCCAAACTTCATGCGGTGCACCAGGCAACGCCTTGCCAATCACCCTATGCACTTTGGCAAGTTCATTCATCAAACTTGTGTCGGTTTGCACCCGACCTGCAGTATCAATAATCACCACATCATACGCTTTGGCAATCGCGCGAGAAACACTATCAAAAACAACAGAAGCAGGGTCTGCACCCTCACCTTGACGCACAATATCCGCACCTGCACGCTCCACCCATACCGCCAGTTGCTCTACCGCTGCCGCACGAAAAGTATCGGCGGCGCCAACCAATACGCTTTTACCTTGTGCTGCATACATATGGGCAAGTTTACCAATCGTGGTGGTTTTTCCTGTGCCATTGACCCCTGCAATCAACAATACAAAAGGCTTGTTTACAGTTATGTCTACAGCTTCATCATGATGAAGC
>CAZWPS010000073.1:0-2271 GCA_964635775.1 uncultured Zetaproteobacteria bacterium
AACCAATGCTTTGTTGATACAGCACATAATCAGACTGATTTGCCTGATATAAAGCCCGCTTAATCAATACTTTAGCATCGGCTTGTAAATCACCTTGCAACAAACTCTGGTACACCCCCTTATAAAAATAATCAGGGATAACACGGACAACAAAAGTGACCTTTTCACTCATTTCAGGGGTGTTTTTAACTAAAAACACCCTTTTTTCATCGGGTAATAAGCGTGTATCGTATTTTTCTTGCCAGCCATTCGCATAAAACACTTCACGCCCAATCGTCCACTGCCATGTTTGCAAAATTTCACCCTGCTTATCTTTAGCTATGGCTTGCACACTCACTTTGGGCGTAACATAAGTGGGAAAAGCATGTCCAATGCCAGTCGAAGTCATGCTTAAACGAGGCATTCCTTCTTGCAAACTTAACTGAATATCCAGCCCTTGGCGCGTAAAACGATAATCATGAATGCCTTTAAATTGATGTTGGCGATCAGGCATATGACAACTCTGACATTGCTGCCCTGCATCAGCATAGCGGCTTTGCTGCCATTCTTGAACAGTATTTTCCAACGGTTTGCCATTGATGGCATAACTTTGTGGAAATTGATGGCATTCAGCACAAAAGTTTGAGTTTTTAAAGCGCGAGCTGGCAATAAAACCACCGTGAGCAGGTCCGTCAACCAAGCCTTGTTCATTTTCACCTCTGCGAGGCGGCCCAAAGCGTTGTCCATCACGCACATGACACACGGCACAACTCACACCAGCATGGCGCAAGGGTAATTGTGCTTGTGATGCCTCTAAATCTGCTTGCATATGCATGCCTTGTTTGTGTTGTTTTAACGTGTTTAAAGATTGCAATACCTGTGATTGATTGCGATACAATTGTTGTGCTAAAGGGGCATGACAGCGCAAACAATCGCTGCTATCACTATGCCTCATATCAGCAAATTGCCCCACCATACCTGGCGAAAATGCTTTGGCATGTCTGCTTTGTTTCCAGTCGTTAAACTGACTTTCATGGCATTGGGCGCAGGCTTCTGGACGCATATTCTTTTCCAAAGCCGACCAATCATGTGTTGATGTTGCCGCAACGGGTGATTGCCAATAGTTAGGCAACTCAAAACTTGCCGCCATCAACAAAACACCAAGACTAAGCAGTAATAAAAGTTTGAAAAAACGCATCTTTACCCTATCAACAGCTTTATTTGTGCTCATTTCATGTCAAGCATGCTTCTGTTTGCTGTTTGAAGGTGTCAACGCACTTCTTGTCCTTAAATCGGGCAAGAAATATCCCCTAAACGTTCAGTAAGTATCATGTTTTCCCGATAATCAATCGGCACAACCAGTAAACTCGGACCTTGCTGAGCAAAAGCCGCCGTTAAAGCAGGCAATAGATCCACGCTGTTTTGCACATCAAAACCATGCCAACCAAATGACTGTGCCAATAATAACCAGTTGGGATTATTAAAACTTAAATCTGTATGATGACCAAATTGATTTTGCTGTTTCCATGCAATCAAACCATAAGCATGATCTTCCCAGACCATCACCACCACATTACTCTCAAGACGTTTTGCCGTTTCCATTTCTTGCACATTCATCAAAAACCCTGCGTCACCACAAATCGCTAGAATACGTTTATCAGGATGTACCAACGATGCACCAATCGCACCAGGTAAAGCAAAACCCATAGAACAAAAACCATTAGGAATAAGGCAGGTATTGGGTTCATGGCATTGATAATGCCGCGCAATCCACATTTTATGTGCTCCCACATCCGAGAGTACAATATCATTTGCCGCCATCACCTGCCGCACATCTGCCAATACTTTTTGCGGGCGAATGCTGCCTAATGTCTTATCATCATCATGGGCATGTAAATCTTGAAGCATGCTGATGCGTGTTTGCTCTTGTTGCGATAGATTACGTGTAATCGAACCGCCATGCTGACGAATACATTCATTTAATGCTGCCAAGGTATGATTAATATCACCCACCAATTCGATTTCAGGCTGATAATAAGCATCAATTTCAGCAGGTGAAAAATCAACATGAATAATGCGCTTGTCTTGCTGATTGTTCCATAGTTTTGGATGATATTCAACCATATCATAACCCAAAGTAAGCACCAAATCTGCCGCGTCCAAAGCACAAGAAATAACATCTTTAGCTTGTAGCCCCACAGTGAAAAGACAGTATTCAGCATCCATGTCCACACACCCTTTTGCCATGAATGTGTTGATAACCCCCACACCTGTTTGTTCACATAATGTGCG
>CAZWPS010000073.1:2371-6954 GCA_964635775.1 uncultured Zetaproteobacteria bacterium
CGCACAATTTCGGGAATATTGTCAGGGTGTAAAATCGAAACTGCCCATTTGGTCACAGGCTCAAACATTTTGACCACATCCATAATTTGATGCGATTCTTTGTGTAAACGTGTGGATGCCCCTTGTCCTGTCAGCACCAACATCGGCACTAAATCCATATTAGCATTTGCCACGCCTGTAATGAGATTTGTTGCACCAGGGCCTAAAGTTCCTAAACATGCCGCAGGTTTACCTGTTAAACGCCCATAAGCTTCTGCCATAAAAGCAGCACCTTGTTCATGGCGCGTTAAAATGAAACGTATGCGCTCAGATGCTTCTAAAGCCATCATAAAATCAGCATTTTCCTCCCCAGGAACACCAAAGATGTACTCAACCCCCTCTTTTTCAAGACATTTGACAAATAATTCAGATGCATTCATAAGTTTTAACCTCGTCGATTGATCACAATCATTTTACTATTTTGCATATCTTGAATGGTGTGCGGAATGCCGCCAACACCTAACCCTGAGTGTTTTAAGCCTGAAAAAGGCATCCAGTCTACCCGAAATGCCGTATGCTCATTCACCATCACTGCCGATGCATCCAGTTGTGAAGCAATGCTTAAAGCAAGGTCAATATCTTGACAAAACACCGCCGCTTGGAAAGCCATGTCCAAACGATTGGCTTGTGCAATCGCAGCATCCAGGTCGTCATAAGCATAAATACACACCACAGGACCAAACAGCTCGTGGGTGCTCACTTTGGCATCCACAGGCGGATTAAAGAGTACAGTCGGTGCATAACACTGATTCGCTAACACCTTACCACCACAACATAATTCAGCGCCAGCAGCAACGGCTTCTTGCACCCAAGTATCCACACGCTGCACCTCACCTGCTCGAATCAATGGACCAACCTCAGTATGCTCATCCAAAGGATTGCCAACCTGTAAATCTTGGGCGGCATTACGCATCGCTTGTGTCAAATCTTGCGCTAAAGCACGATGCACAAATATCCGCTGCACTGAAACACAGACCTGCCCTGCATGATAAAATGCACCTTTCATCAAGCTGGGTAAAATTTGAGCAATATCCACGTCTTTTTCCACAATCACAGGCGCAACTCCGCCATGTTCTAAAGCACAACGTGTACCTGCAGCCAGTTTGGAGCGTAAGTACCAACCGACTTGAGCACTGCCAATAAAGCTGAAAAAAGCGACGCGTGAATCAGTCACCATACGCTCAGCCAAAGCGGTTGTTTCAGGGACAATACATTGACACCACATTTGCGGTAAGCCTGCTTCATGCAATAGTTTAACCAATGCCAAACACGACAATGGCGTGTCCTGCGCTGGTTTAATAATCACAGGGCAACCTGCGGCAACGGCCGGTCCAACTTGATGCGCAATCAAGTTTAACGGGTGATTAAACGCACTCACTGCCACCACCACACCAATAGGCTCAAGTAAATGCGTCAGCAAACGATGATGGGATGCGGCATTACTGCCCATGTGTACTGCTTTGGGCGTTTGATGGCGTAAAGTATCGATACAAATTTGAATACTATCCACACAACGCACATGTTCGATTTTAGTATCAAGCAAAGGTTTTCCGCCTTCCAAGCAGGCAATACGAATCAAATCATCTGCATTTTCTTCAATTAAAGCGGCAAATCGCTTTAAAATGGTAATGCGTTGCTCAACACTCAACCACTGCTTTCTTTGACTAAACGCAGCAAAAGCAGTGGTTAAGGCTGATTCAACATCTTGGGCATCAGCAAGTGAGATTGTATGGATAAGGCTGCCGTCAAAGGGGCTACATACCTGTTGTTCTTTTTTATTCATATGTCCCCCACCTTGCGTTCAACAGCACTTCATTAAAACATATCACACATGAGCAAAGCTCACCTCATTATACGTGTTATTGACCTTTTAAATATTGCATGCGATAAGCTCTAAAATAAGCCGCCATCGCTGTCATATCTTTAGAGTTTGGCTCAATTTGTTGACCTTCCATCGGGTTAATCATACAAAAATTAATCATTTGATCCAAAGTTACCACATCATCAGGCATTGCCACATAATGGGGGTAGTTTTGGCGTTTTTCCAAATTTAAATTCTCATAACCAGCATGACAAGATAAACAAGCCAAACCAGACTTGCCTAACGTTTCATCTTGCCAAAGTTTTTTGCCAGCGGCAGCTGCCTCTTGGAAGTTTTTAAACTTATCACTTCTTATCTTTTTTTTTACGTCCGCTGCACATGGGTTCATCGCGCAAGGGTTATGTTTCATCTTTTTCATGTCACATGGGTTCATGCTACAAGGGTTATGTTTCATCTTTTTCATGTCACATGGGTTCATGCTACAAGGGTTATGCTGCATACTTTTCATGTCACATGGATTCATCGCACATGGATTCTTCTTCATGCTACATGGGTTGCAAGGGTTCCAAGAGCCCGCATATGCAACATTAGCCAATGCGAACACAAACGCAAAACCCATCATCATCACTATTTTCTTTATCATTATTATCTCCTTATCCTGCTGTTTTAATAAGTTGCTCATTGCTGAACATTGAAAGAGTTGTCGTAACCATCATCAAAAACATTACAATCATCCTTTTCATCATAGATCTTAAAGGGCTAAGAACAATAGCATATTATAGCTATAAAGACGTATGATAGGTACGCAGAAAATGCATCCGCTTAATGAAAAACATCGACACAATATTTGCTTCTCAAGCATTCTCACCATATATTCGGCAAAAGTTTACAGTTGTTATTTTAAGGAAGGAGTTCAAATCAATGAATCATTTACAACAGGTAATTGAAAAAGCATGGGATACAAAAGACGCATGGGATATGCATAATGTTGATAGCGAAACACGTGAAGCAGTGATTCGTGCCATTGATTTATTGGATGAAGGCGGCATACGTGTTGCAGAGCGTGATGAACATGGCAAATGGAATACCCATGCATGGCTGAAAAAAGCGGTACTATTATTCTTTAAATTACACGATAATGAAGTCATCCAAGGTGGTGGAACCAACTACTTTGACAAAGTGCCACAAAAATTCGCCAACTGGGGTGAAGAGATGTTTCGCAAAGGTGGTATGCGTGTTGTGCCATCTGCAACTGTGCGTAAAGGCTCATTTATTGCACCTAAAGTGGTGTTGATGC
Organism: uncultured Zetaproteobacteria bacterium; assembly: GCA_964635775.1. Lineage (GTDB taxonomy): Bacteria > Pseudomonadota > Zetaproteobacteria > Mariprofundales > Mariprofundaceae > Ghiorsea. The sequence continues at coordinate 5,530 of CAZWPS010000073.1, forward strand.
CATCGTATGTTAATATTGGTGCTTATGTCGATGAAGGCACAATGGTTGATACATGGGCAACGGTTGGCTCTTGTGCGCAAATTGGTAAAAATGTGCATTTATCAGGCGGCGTGGGTATCGGCGGCGTGCTTGAGCCTTTACAAGCGAACCCAACCATCATTGAAGACAACTGCTTTATTGGTGCGCGTTCTGAAGTGGTTGAAGGTGTGATTGTTCGTGAGGGTTCTGTGCTTTCAATGGGTGTGTATATTGGTCAATCGACCCGCATTTTCAATCGTGCTACAGGTGAAGTGACTTATGGTGAAGTCCCCGCTTATTCGGTAGTTGTTTCTGGCTCTATGCCAGGTGCTTCTGGTGGACCTCACTTGTATTGCGCTGTTATCGTCAAAACAGTCGACGAAAAAACACGTTCTAAAACAGGCATTACTGAACTATTACGCGAATAATGAGCATATCGCTTTAGGCAGTGCTACAAAAGCGTGCACAACGCATCACATGTGAAATCACTAACTCTGATTTGCATGGATGCGTCATGTACAGCTTAGTTTAGCGCTGCCTTAGGCGGTATCCCATCACCCATTTATCATCTTTTTGGCTCTTTTTTCATCACCGCCTGAAATAATACACTGTGCAATTGCTGAACAAGCCACTGCTGCAATTTAGGGTAAGGTGCAGCATAAAACCAAGCCTCATCAACATATGCAAACTGACGCACAAATGGCATGATTGCCATATCAAGCCAACTTATATTTGTGCCGGCAAGGTAAGGCTGCTGTTGCAATAGTTGCTCATATTGGTGTAAAAACACCTCCGCTTGCTGGCGATAAAATATCATACTTTGTTCAGGGTAACGCACCGCATATTTATAACGATCCAACCAATGCTTAAAGTGTGTATCATGGTTTTGAACGCATATCATAAGGCTTGAAGGTTCAGCTTTTAAGCCCTCAAACAGCTCAGATTGTGTCAGCGCCCAGTCCATAATGTCTAGGCTTTCATCAATCACTTGCCCATCAGGCAGTAAGAGTACGGGCACAGTACCTTTGGGCGAAATATTTAACATCGCTGCTGGTTTATCTTTTAAATCAACCTCATGAATGTCAACATGTAACTGTGCCGCAGCAATCGCCAAACGCGCCCGAATAGCATATGGACAACGACGAAATGAATATAAAATAGGTTTCATAAGCGTATCCTATGCTGTTGAACGAATAAACACAGCAACCTAAAATTAAATATACGATCAAATAAGAAGTATCCACTTGAATCGCCAACATGATAAAGGACACCTCGAAAAATAAAGTTGTTTCACCAAACTGGTTCTTTTCGCCCCTGACAGCGTTGGATAAAAAATGCAATAATCTTGCCATGGACAAAAATCAACGGCGTTTGACGCACACACGTTTTTTCGAGGTTGCCTAATCA
>CAZWPS010000074.1:0-6950 GCA_964635775.1 uncultured Zetaproteobacteria bacterium
AGGTGTTCAACCTATTCAAAAAGATGCGCCTGATATTGTACAGCAACAAAGGCTAGTCTATGATGCCGAAAAAAATCTATTCTTGATTGGGCTTGTTGGACGCATTGATCCTTATAAAGGGCATGATTTGCTTTTGGACGCTCTTATTTTGGCAAAAGAGAAGAAGCTCCCCTTCAAGGCTCTTATTATTGGCGATGCCATGCAGCAATCTTACCTTCATACCTTGCAACAAAAAGTCATTGATAATCAATTGCAAAACCACGTCGTTTTCACAGGTTTTGTAAACGCTCCAAGAACATTGATGCAAGCCTGTGATACCGTTGTTTTAACGACCGTTGAGGAGACTTTTGGTTTAGTGTTGATAGAAGCGATGAGTGTTGGCGTGCCTGTCATTGGTAGCAATCGGGGTGGTGTTCCAGAAATCATTGATCACCAGCGCACGGGGCTTCTTTTTGAATCAGAGAACAGCAGTGAATTGTTCCATGCTCTTTCTTTCATTTATAACCACAAAAAAACAGCGCAGGCTTATGCAAAAGAGGCAATGAGCGAAGTTCAAAACAAATTTAGCGCAGAAAAGCATCTCAACCGAATGCTGACATGTCTAAATTCGTATCATACGTAACAATCGTTAGATGGCAGTAAAGCTTTCATTGCACTATGCCTCAAGCCCTTTTAGCCTTCGCCCATGATTGCTGTTGAAAAAACCATCACACCCAAAAAGTTAAAAAGCTTAGATACTTTATTTATCAAAACTTATGGTTGTGCCATGAATGTTTATGACTCATCGCGCATGAGTGATTTGATGCAGCAGGCTTATGGCTTGCGCGTGGTTGATGAACCCGCAGATGCCGATATTATTTTAATGAATACATGTTCAATACGCGAAAAAGCTGAAGATAAAGTGTATTCAGAGCTTGGTCGCTACAAAAAAATTAAAGATAAACATCCCGACCTAATCATCGGTGTTGGTGGTTGCGTAGGGCAACAAGAAGGCGATAGAATCCAAAAACGTGCGCCTTATGTGGATATTGTATTTGGCCCGCAAAGTTATCATCGTTTACCTGAAATGATTCATGAAATTCGCCGTGGTCGGGTACGCTTAAGCGCTACGGACATGCCTGAAATTGAAAAGTTTGATCATCTACCCAAAGCTAAAGCCAATGGAACAACCGCTTATGTCACGATTATGGAAGGCTGTGATAAGTTTTGTACCTTCTGCATCGTTCCTTACACCCGTGGTGCAGAAATTTCACGTCCTGCAGTTGATATTTTGCAAGAGTGCCGCGAATTGATTGAAAGTGGAGCGCAAGACATCTCATTGTTAGGACAAAATGTGAATGGTTATCGTGGTGAAGGTGTTGATGGTCAAGCATGGGGTTTTGCTCAACTATTGTATGCCGTTGGTCAGCTTCAAGGCATGCAGCGTTTGCGTTTTTCAACCAGTCACCCCATGGAAATGACCACTGAACTTGCCGAATCCTTTGCTGAAATACCAAGTTTAATGCCCTATTTACATTTACCCGTGCAATCAGGCTCTAATCGTATCCTCAAAGCCATGCATAGAGGTCATCAACGCGATGATTATTTCAAAGCCATTGAGGAGTTACGCCTATTTACCCCCGACATTGCCTTATCATCTGATTTTATTGTCGGCTTTCCAGGTGAAACGGATGAAGACTTCGCCCAAACCCTGGATTTGGTGCAGCGTGTTGGTTTTGATTCTGCCTTTTGTTTTAAATATTCACCAAGACCAGGCACGCCAGCTTCTAAAGCTACCGATAATGTGCCCGAAGATGTCAAAGATGTGCGTTTACAAGCCTTGCTTGACCTTTTACGCAGCCAATCCAAAGCTGGCATGGCAAAGCAAGTGGGCAAAACACTGGATGTTCTGATTGAACGCAGCAGTAAAAATGAAGGTGACTTACAAGGGCGAAGCCCTGATTTTCGGATTGTGCATTTTAAGGGAAACCCGCGCTTAATCGGGCAAATCTTACCCGTACACATCACTGAATCTTATGCCATGTCACTGCGCGGAGAACTTGTCATTGCCGAATAAAACGCCTGTCATGTTTGCATGTTCTGAATTAGATGTTGCCACTCTTGCGCTTATTTGCGGTGCCAACAATGCTCATCTCAAACGCATTGAAGAAGCTTTTAATGTTTCTATTCGTGGACCTATGGGTAAGTGGTTTATCCTTGGTGAATCGGCTCAAACGGCTGTCGAAGCTTTAGAGCAGCTCAAGGGTCAAGCCATTGCTGGTCGTATCCAGCAAAGTAGTGTGGAGGATGTGTTGCGAGAATACCGTAGTTCAAGTTCATCAGCAGAAACCCAAACGGCAAAGGTTGATGCGATAACCCTGCTTGCTGGTCGGCGCAGCATTCAAGGTAAAACCACCAACCAGCGCCGCTACTTACAAACCGTGGCTGAACATACACTCACACTTGCCGTCGGCCCTGCGGGTTGTGGTAAAACATACCTTGCCGTTGCCCATGCTGTCGTCGCCCTCAACACCCATCAAGTTGAGCGCATCATCTTGACCCGACCTGCAGTAGAAGCTGGAGAAAACCTTGGCTTCTTACCTGGTGATTTACAACAAAAAGTCGACCCTTATTTGCGTCCTTTATATGATGCCTTATCTGATATGCTCGGCATGGAAAAAATGACAACATTAATCGCGCAAGGCTGCATTGAAATTGCCCCTTTAGCTTATATGCGTGGACGCACTTTAAACGATGCTTTTGTTATTCTTGATGAGGCTCAAAATACAACCCGCGCCCAAATGAAAATGTTTCTGACCCGTTTAGGTTTTGGCTCTAAAATGGTCGTCACTGGGGATGAGACCCAAGTGGATTTATCCAGCGATAAAGATAGTGGCTTGCTGCATGTATTAAAGGTGTTGGAAGGTGTCAAAGACATTGGTATTTGCCGTTTGGGCAGCGAGGATGTGGTTCGCCATCGTTTGGTCGAGCGTATTGTAAATGCTTATGCACAACATGATTGACCTGCTCATTGATGACGGCATACAAAGCTTTGTTGATGCCAAAATCATGCAAAAAGCAGTCGATTTAAGCTGTTTAAGGGCAAAAAACATCAGAAACACCTCATTATGCATACGTTTTGCAGATAATCATGCAGTGCAAGCACTCAACAAAACATGGCGCAAACAAGACAAAGTAACCGATGTTTTATCTTTTCCCATGTTAGGAGCCGATGAAATCGAAGATGGTGCACACTTGGGTGACATGATTCTTGCCATACCCTTTGTTCATCAAGAAGCAACAAACTTAACCTGCTCAGCGCAAGACCACTGCGTCCATTTAATCATTCATAGCACCTTGCATTTATTGGGTTATGACCACATTCAAGATGATGAAGCAAGCATCATGCAAAACTTGGAGAATCAAATCATGGCAGCCTTAAACTTACATTGCCCATACCCCACGCTCAACCGTGAACAGCGCGCATGAAACCGCTGTGGCGTCAACGTTTACGAAAAAATCTTTTAACATGGTTACGCCCTGGTAAAAGTGCAGACGAATTGCTCAATTTAGTGCAACGTGCCGAATGTATTCAATCCGATGAGCAACGGCGGATGTTGGTGCAGGCTGTCGCGTTCCATGATACCCGCGTACGCGAAATCATGACCCCGCGCTCGAATATTCATGTCATTGATATTGCTGCGACTGCCGCAGAAATCGAACATGAAATCATTCATGCAACATCCACCCGTTTGCCTGTAACTGATGGTGATTTGGATCATATTATAGGTGTTGTGCATCTTTGGGACTTATTTTCTGCTCGGGTAAAACAACAGTCAATCTCGCTACAATCACTTATTCGCCCATGCCCGCAAGTATCTGAATTACAACGCGTTGAAGGTCTACTCTCTGAAATGCGCGAGGGCAGTCATATTGCAATTGTACAAGATGAATTTGGCGGCACTGCGGGTTTAGTCACCTTATCCGATTTGCTTGAAGAAATCGTGGGTGCTATTGATGAAGACAATAACGATGATGAAGCGAGAATTGTGCGTAGCGAGCATGGCACGTATGATGTTTTGGCCAATGTGCATGTTGAAGATCTTGCCCAAGCCTTAAATATAACCTTAATTAAAGGCGACTTTGACACCGTTGGCGGTTTAATCACCAGTGAACTTGGACGCATTCCTTTAGCTGGCGAAAGTGTTCAAGTTGCACAATTACACATCAAAATCATTGAAGCTGAGCCAAGGCGCGTGGTGCGTGTCATGATTAGTCTGCCCCAGGCATAACCCATGCTAGACATCCCGCTAGAAACCATAACCAGCATTATGGCAGCATGGTTATTACTTGCTGGCGTTAGTTATTGGGCGCATCAACAACATCTTGGCTTATCGCGTAACATCCTTATCGCTTCCATACGTGCACCCTTACAACTCTTATTGCTGGCTTTCATCTTACACTGGTTATTTGATATTCATTCAGCTTGGGCGCAAGCAGCGGTCATCACCAGCTTTTGCCTGTTTGCAGGTTATACTGCCGCCCAATATCATCATCGTATGCACCATGCTTGGATTGCCTCTTCTTTTGGGCTGATTTGTGCTTGCTTACTTACCTTACCATGGCTTGTGTTTAGCCATACATTAAGCGATGACTCACGCACTTTAATCCCCTTAGCAAGCATGGTGGTTGCCAATGCCATGAATGCCATTGCGATCATGTTTGATCGCCTTGAACCCAGCCATAACACAGCCCCTGCGACCATTAAAGAAGGTTTACATACTGCTATGATTGCACCAGTGAACACTCTAAAGGTGGTAGGTTTGGTGCATATGCCTGGTATATTTGTCGGCATGATTTTAGCTGGAAGTTCAGTGTTTTCCGCTATTTCTATGCAACTTATTGTATTGTATATGATTGTTGCTTCAAGTTTCACCGCTTGTGTCATAAGCTTTTTAATGATCAAACATTTACATAAAGGGATTCCCAACACATGAAACATCCGCGCATTGCTGTTTTAGCCTCAGGTCAAGGAAGTAATTTAGCCGCGATTCTTGAGTCGATTCAACGCGGCCATTGCGCCGCAGAAGTCGCCGTGGTGATTTGCAATAAAGAACATGCAAAAGCTTTAAGCATTGCCCGCCAAGCAGGTGTTGCTCAAGCTTTATTCATCAATCCAGATGACTATGCCAACCGCTTAGCTTATGATGATGCTTGCGCTCAAATCATTCAACAAGCTGATTGTCAGCTGGTGGTGCTGGCAGGTTATATGCGTATTTTGTCCCCTGAATTTATTCAACGCTTTCCTCAGTCCATCATTAATATTCACCCTTCTTTGCTGCCTTCTTTTATCGGCGGCAAGGCTGTCGCTGATGCGCTGGCATATGGTGTTAAAATAACAGGATGTACCGTACATATCGTCACCGATGATTTAGATAGCGGCCCTATTTTAGCGCAAGCTGCTGTGCCCGTGCACGAAAATGATGATCTCACTTCATTGCATCAACGTATTCAGCAACAAGAACATCAGTTGTATGTACAGGTAATTAATCAACGCCTTCGCCAAGCCAGTTAAAAAACACTTTATCTTTATTGTCTTCTAAGCTATCGTTTCTTAACTTTAAGCTTATATTCGGGAGATAACTATGCTTTATCGTGGTCTATTATGTTTATTATTTTTACTGCCATCTTGGGGTTTAGCCCATGCTGGTGAAACACGCAGCATTAATTTTGCAGCCTTTCAAAAACTTGATAAAAGCTTTGAGTTTGAGCCTATTGTCGTAGGTAAATTTAGTGACTTTATTGTTGCCATGCAAGGCTCTCAAGTTTTAGTGCTTGCACATACATCCAGCGCTGTTGATGGCGATGTCATTACCCTTCAAACCAGTGTATTACGCGATGAAGAAGGTGCTTTTGGTGATTTTGGTATTGATTGCCAAATGAGCTTTAAAGATGAAAGTACGGCAACAGACACTTCCTTTCTCATTGGCGGATTGTGCAAGATTATTCGCAAAGGTAGAGGGCAAAACTTAAAGTTATTAGCCCCAATTCCTCACACCTTTATCCCTGACACTGCTCAAGGCTCGGAATCATGGATTATGCTGTATGAAGATACCAAAACGGGCATTGCTTTTTATGCTAATGTGAGCGCAGCAAAATAAAAGCAGCTTAAAGTAGGGCAATCGCATTACAATACCCCGTGTTTGATGCGTTTATTTATAACATATTACGCTCACTGTCATGTTAAGCCTGCCTACATATTTTACCTCATAATATCCCTCAACTGTGTTCGGAATGACAAATATGTTCTTTGAACTCAAATCGTAAGCCCTAAATTGGCTTTTTTCAAATTTAAGGCATAAGTGACATTTGAATGCCATTACCCTAAGCTCAAGGGCAAATTCACCTCTGCTGAACACAATTACACCTTGAATAGTCCACTTTAAACAACTAATATATCTAAGAGCGTGCTAAACCTACAATCAGTGATTTCGAGGTTAAGGATTTGAGCTTGCTCATTTTAAATTGCAGCACTTTTTATGCATAAAATAAATTGAATCATAAGCAGGGGGCATATGAACACACAGCATACACACTTATTTGGTCTTTATTTAATTCATGCTGTTGATTTCTCTGAAGAAGTCATTTTTGAAGCCTTGGAGAGACAGCGCCATAGTATTATTCCTATCGGGCGTTTGGCCATTGAATTGCGTATCATGAATATGCGTAGTGTGATGGATGTTTTATCAGCCCAAGCAGGCAGTGATATACGTTTCGGTGAAGTGGCGATTGGCATGAACTTTTTGAATGAATACTTACTCAAACAATTACTTGATATCCAAGCCGAGAAGAAAAAGCGTTTGGGCGATATTTTAATTGAAATGCAAGTGATGAACACCTGCGAACGTGATGCATTATTAGATGATTTTCATCAAATGATGGGCAAAGAAGCACTGTAAATAGTATAATAT
>CAZWPS010000075.1:0-4632 GCA_964635775.1 uncultured Zetaproteobacteria bacterium
AGACTCGATTGGTTTGATAATTCCATAATAAATCCTTTTATATTAATATGATAGGCATCTAAGAACACATGGGAACAACCCCACTAAATATCAATCGAGTCTGACCCTAATACCGCTATTAATCTTGTAATGGCTGCAAAAAGACGACTGCCGCCCATTCTTCGCGCTGATATGTGGCTTGATGCTGTAGTCCTGTTTGTGTATAGGCTTGAATGATGGATGGTACTTGTGCCATCAATAACCCTGATAAAATGAGCTGCCGCTCGACTGAAGCAGCTAATATTTCTGCCATATCCAACAATGGTCCGGCTAAAATATTAGCCACCACCAGCTCAAATTGACGTGTTGGCGGCTTATCGCTTAATGTTGAAGTGAGTTGAACATCATTCATGGCTGCATTGACTGCACTGGCTTCCACTGAAATAGGGTCGTAGTCAATGGCATGAATATCTTTTGCACCGAGTTTCCCTGCGGTAATTGCTAATAATCCTGAGCCTGCCCCCATATCCAAAACACTGCGCGGTATTTGTTGCAAACAGTAACGCTCTACAGCCTCTAAACATAAATAGGTGGTGGGATGTGTGCCTGTTCCAAATGCCATGCCTGGATCCAATACCACATCAACAGCACGCTCAGGCAAAGCTGCACAAAAAGATGGGCGTACACACAGCGATTGCCCAACGGGCATGGCGACCCAGTCTTTTTGCCATGCCGTTTCCCAGTCATCATTCAGGGTTTGAATGCTGACATCGTGTTCATCGACACCAAATAGCATGGCTGCTGTTTTTAAGCGTAAATATTGTTGTTCTTGGTTGTCTTCAACGCTAAACCATGCAATATGGGTCACTTCGCCGCTATCAGCATGGGTTTCTTCTGCCCCACCAAGGGCAGAAAAAGCTTGTTTTAATTGTGCAAAAGCATCTTCAGGCATGACTTTATCACTAATTTTAAGTTCGACACATGTTACATTTTGCATACTTGGCATTCCTTCATCATAGTTGGCTCGTTTTGTAGGAGGCTCGTTGTGAATCAAGCTGTGACCCAACCATCGTTATTTCGTTTACGTTTGCAAAGTAATGAGCGCTTAACCGACCCATCATGTGATGATGTGGTTGCCAAATTAAGCTTTGTACCATTGCCACATATGTCTTTGCCCACATTTATTGCGGGGCAATGTATGCGTTTAAACTTGATTGAACAAGATGATTTACCTGCTGCTTATTTTGCCATTGCATCTAGCCCGCATGAACATGAACATTATGATTTTGTTATTAAAGAAGTCGCCCCACTTACACATACTTTATTACAGCTACAAGTTGGTGATGAAGTTGAAGTTGAAGGTCCTATGGGTAAGGGTTTTGATTTATCTCAAGATAAAGGTAAACACATTATTTTGGTTGGTGTCGGCACAGGCATTGCGCCGCTGCGAAGTGTATGGCTTGATTTGATTCAACATCGTGAAGATTATGGAAAAATATCCATTTATGCTGGTTTTTTAACTGCAATGCATCATTTATTAACGGATGAGCTGGAAAGTTTGGCTGAACATGATATTCAAGTCAGCATTTCTTTGGCAACAGGGCATCACGATTGGGATGGTCCTGTAGGTTATGTGCAGCATGCCTTAGAAAATGATAAGCCCAATGCAGAACATACCGTGGTTTGTTTAGCGGGCATGAGTGTGATGGTGGATGCATGCACAGAAACATTGCATGAAGTAGGTTTTACAGATGAGCAAATCAGACTTAACTTCTGATATTTCGAAGATACAACTGCCCCTGATTGCCCTTGATATTGGCGGCAAACGTATTGGTGTTGCGGTGTCTGATCGGCTGGGTTTCTCTTGCCGTGGGCTGACTTGTTTGTTTCGTAATGATAAGGGATGGACGAAGCAAGTATCAAAGTTGGTTGCCGAATATGGTGTGCAGGCGCTGGTTGTTGGGTTGCCCAAAAACATGGATGGCAGCGAAGGAGCCCAAGCCCAAGATTGTCGTCAAGCCGCAGCTGAGCTGGCAGACAGCATCGATTTACCCATCACCTTCCAAGACGAGCGTTTATCCACATGGACAGCCAAAGAGCGCTTGTTTGCCCAAGGGCTGAATGAAAAAAAGGTGCGTGCCAAGCTTGATCAAACTGCGGCGGCAGTGTTTTTAGAAGACTTTATTGCCGCTCACCCCGAATTATTGGAGAAAAAACATGCCTAAACCCTTATTTGGACTCAAACACCTGTTTGGTATTGCCGATTTAAGCCGTGAACAAATCACTTCTTTGGTTCAATTGGGTGATGAGTTTATTGATTTAAATAGTCGAAGCATCAAAAAAGCACCCACATTGCGTGGGCGCACCGTCATTAACCTATTTTTTGAAAACTCTACCCGCACCCGCACCAGCTTTGAGATTGCAGGCAAACGTTTATCCGCCGATGTCATCAATATCTCTGCCTCAACATCGGCCACCAAAAAAGGGGAGACGTTATTAGATACAGGGCAAACCTTGGCAGCCATGCAGCCACATGTGTTGGTCATTCGCCATTCTGTGGCTGGTACATGTGAGTTTTTAGCTGAATATTTGGAGAATACGGCGCTCATCAATGCTGGCGACGGCTCGCATGAACACCCGACACAGATTTTAACTGATTTACTTACGCTTAAGCACAATATTGGCGATATTTCAGGCAAAACCATGACCATTGTGGGTGATATTTCCCATTCTCGGGTGGCGCGTTCACATATGTTGGCGGCAAAAATCATGGGCTATAAAGTACGCATTGTGGCACCGAAAACCTTGCTCCCCGCTTTTGTCGAGCGTTATGGTTGTGAAATTTTCTATGATTTTGATGCTGCCCTTGAAGGCACGGATATTTTATACATGTTACGCGTGCAAACTGAACGCTTGACCACCCATTGCTGCTTTCCATCGATTCGTGAATACCATGAGGCTTATGGCTTAAATATGAAACGCCTTAAAGCAGCAGGCGATCATTGTATGGTCATGCATCCAGGACCGATGAACCGAGGCGTGGAGATTGCTACAGATGTAGCTGATTCCATGAAAAGCCTTATTTTAGAACAAGTTGAACACGGCGTAGCGATTCGTATGGCCGCTTTAACGGCATTATGTGGCGGAGCGACCGAGGGGTGAGCACCTGCCTTTGATGATATTTTGTATGATCAAAGAATCATCGCTGCTCTCACCAAAATGCATGAAATCATGCAAGGCATTGATGCGGTTGAGATCATATGAACTTGCATAAAGTATGGGGAATATGCTCTCATAAATGAGCGTTGGCACTTACAAAAACACCGCACGAAAGGATGAAAACATGGTAGATATACTGATTCAACATGGTCGCGTGATTGACCCCGCCAACAACGTCGATGAAGTCTGTGATGTATGGATTGAACATGGGAAAATCGTAGGTGTCGGCAAGTTTGATGGCAAAGCTGATCAAAGCATTGATGCCACAGGCTTGATTGTCTGCCCTGGTTTGATTGATATGCATGTGCATTTGCGCGAGCCAGGTGAAGAGTGGAAAGAAGATATTGAGTCGGGTTCACAAGCTGCGGTGGCCGGTGGTATTACCAGCATTTGCACCATGCCAAACACAGAGCCATGTATTGATCATGCAGGTATTGTGTTGCAGGTGATCAACAAAGCCAAAGAAATAGGCTTGTGTAACCTGCATCCGATTGGTGCGGTGAGCCGCAATTTGAAGGGCAAAACGTTGACTGAAATGCGTGAGTTGTCGCGCAGTGGTGCGGTGGCATTTTCAGATGATGGTCAACCGATCTGGCATGCTGGTGTGATGCGTAAAGCATTGGAATACTCATCCAGCTTTGGTTATTTAATTATTCAACATGCCGAAGAAAAACAACTGACCGAGGGCGGCGCAATCAATGAAGGCTGGGTATCCACGCAGCTTGGCGTGCAGGGCATGCCTGTGGAAGGTGAGGATAGCATGATTGCCCGTGATATTATGTTAACACGACGTGTCGATGCGCGTTATCATGTGGCACATATTTCTTCTAAAGGTGCTGTTGAACAAGTGCGCCTTGCCCAAAAAGAAGGTTTGAAGGTGAGCACAGAAGCCGCACCGCATCATTTCGCTTTAACTGAAGATGAAGTGTTGAACTTCAATGCCGATGCCAAAATGAGCCCGCCACTACGCACAGAAGAAGATAGGCTGGCTGTGATTGAAGGATTAAAAGATGGTACGATTGCAGTGATTGCTACCGATCATGCACCACACCATGAAGATGATAAACGCTGTGGCTTATCGTGTGCTGCCTTTGGCATTGTGGGCTTAGAAACCATGTTGCCTGTTGCTTTAGATTTGGAGCGGGCAGGGGTGTTATCCATGTCTGACTTGATTGCTAAAATGACCGCCAACCCTGCCCAGTTGCTCCGCCTTCCTGAAGGCAAATTATCACCAGGCAATGCCGCAGATATTTGTATCTTTGATGCCAAAGCCCAATGGACACTCGATCGCGACAAACTCTTTTCCAAAGGTAGAAACACGCCTTGGCATGGCAGAACCATGACAGGGCAAGTACAATATACGCTTAAAGATGGGCGCGTGGTGTTTGACAAAACCAGCATTGACGGACTGATGCACAAGGATGGGTAAAGTCT
>CAZWPS010000075.1:4732-6892 GCA_964635775.1 uncultured Zetaproteobacteria bacterium
AGTCTGCCTACACAGCTTGCGCTGTAAGCGTCTTCAACTTTGTTCGGGATGACAGTCTGGCGTATTTGAATGCGATTGCTTTACACGCCGCGATTATCTTTTAAGCAGCGCTGTAACCAATCATGTGCCTGTTGAATCGCCAAAGGCATTGGATGATGCAGGGCTAGATTCGCTGCAATCGCCGAGGCCAAGCGGCAGCCTGTGCCATGTTGTTGGGCATGGTGTAAGGGTTGTGACGGGTGTTCATATATCACAACATCACCATTAGAATCACAAAACACATCACGCAATACATCACCACTGCCATGCCCACCTTTTAATAATACGGGCGTGTGGTAGTTTAATAATAATGTGGATGCCATTTCCACAGGGTCATCCATAGATGTACCCAAGAAAAAGGCGGCTTCTTGTAAGTTGGGTGTCCAAAGGTCGGCAAGGCGAATGAGTTTTTCATAACTTTGCTGAATATGTGCGCTTGAAAACAACGCTTTGCCTGATGAAGCAATCAATACAGGGTCAACCACCAACAAACTTTGCGACAATAAAGATGTTTTAAGGCGAATGAGTGTTGTGATATGTGCTTCATCATACAACATACCCGTTTTGATGCTTTGAATGTCAAAATAATGTGCTAAAGCTTGAATTTCAGCTGAAAACTGTGGTATGGATGAAGCTTGAATATGGCTAATATGTTCTGGATTTTGCGCTGTTAAGGCGGTAATGGCAGAGCAACCATAGACCCCCAATGCCTCAAACACCCTTAAATCAGCCTGAATCCCTGCGCCACCGCAACTATCCGAGCCGCCAATGCTTAAGCAGACGGGGCGTTGTTCCACGTTTTCACCATATCTTGTGCTGTTGTTGTAATGACGCTTTTTTCACCTGAAAACAAAGCAGAAATCACAGCCGCATAACACGCACCTGCTTGTTTGATTGCTGGTAATTGCTCAAGTTTAATGCCGCCAATGGCGCATATATTTGCCTGCGGAAACATGCTGCAAGCCTTGTGCAAACGTGGCAACCCAATCACAGGCACATCTGCCTTGCTGGTTGAAGGAAAAATAGCACCAAAGGACACATAATTTGCACCAGCAGCCAAAACAGCTTGTGCATAGCGTGCATCAGCGCGGCAAGTGATGCCGAGAATGAAGTCATCAGCGACTTGTTGCCGAATCAATGACACATCTGCTGCATCATCGCGCCCAAGATGTACGCCATCGGCAGCACAATCTATCGCTAATTGTAATGAATCGTTCACGATAAAGCTTGCCTGATAAGATGTGGTGAGTTGGCGCAACAAACGCGCGCGTTTTAAAGCGCGTTTGAAGCCTGGCTTTTTATCGCGAAATTGCAGTGTTGATATGCCACCTAAGAGTGCAGCCTCTGCCTTTTCAAGCAAGAGCGCGGTGTCTAAGTCAGCAGGCAAAATGCCATAAATGCCTTGTTTCATCTTTTAATCTAAAATCTTCAATAAGTCTGTGAAGTGCGGCAAACTTACCACTTGAGCCGCATATTCCGCAGGCACATCTTGATAACCATGCTCAGCAAAAGCCACAGTATGACATTGCGCCGCCAAACCAGCTTCCACATCAAAGCGGGTATCACCCACCATCACAGTATTGGCATGATTAACACCCATCACGCGGCAACACTCAAGCAACATGTCAGGTGCTGGTTTTTTAGCAAAACCATCTTCTGGTGATAAGGCTAAGGTCATATAAGGATCCAAGCCCAAAGCTTTGGTCACTTTCACCCGCGCTTTGGCTGGTTTTGCAGTGACGATACACATGGGTAAACCTTTGGCTTGAATGGCATTTAAAGTGTCGGTTACACCAGGTAACATGGTGCCAAAGTCAGCTGGGTTTTTTTCGTAAAAATCAGCAAAAGCGTGGTACATTGCCATTGTATCAGGATGATCCATGGGTTTACCCAACACATTAGAAGCTAGCTTTTGCGCACCACCACCAACATGCGGCTGTGTTTCTGCCAAGCTCATTTGAAAATCATAGCCTAATTTCTTCAAGGCACGATTAGCATTCGCCTGAATATCAGGTAAGGCATCAATCTGTCTCTTATACACATCTCCGAGCCCACGAAACTAAGGCAAATCTCGTATGCCGTCTTCTGCTTGAAAAAAAAAAAAAAAATAAAATAAAAAAA
>CAZWPS010000076.1:0-6891 GCA_964635775.1 uncultured Zetaproteobacteria bacterium
TAAAAAATATAGTTTCAAGCTAACGATTCAACTCACCTAAAACAATCGCATTAAAATGTCGCTAATGACTTAAATTCAGGGCTTAGCCTTTGAGTCCAAAGAACATGTTTGTCATCCCACCACAACATGTTTGTCATCCCGAACGAAGTTGAGGGATCTTGCGCGGTAAGATATGTAGGGAAACTCAACATGACAGTGAGGTATGATCATGCGCTGTAAATAAATACGTAAAACACGGGTGTTTTCCAAATATTTTAAAAAGTACTGAATCGTTACGTCCTCAGTTTAAATATAGCCAAAAATAAACATGTTTCTTGTTTATTGCGTCCCGCATCACGTTTTCATATTTGCCTTCATGCTTATTCTTCTCTACAATAACCCTAATGATTAAATTAATATCAGCATGGAGCATAAGATGTTGGATCAGCAGTATATGGATATCATTTTCGAACACACCTCAGATGCTATTATTTTAGTTGATGCTGAAGGTAATATTGTTCGCACCAATCCTGCTTGTGCAAGCTTGTTTGGCCACGCGCAAGCCGAACTCAACAATATGCCTTTCAATCAAATGATTACCGAAGAAACAAAAAGTGCTTACCTTAGTCATATTATTGAAAATAAAAACAAAATATACCGTGCTAGTGGTGTTTTTCACCACAAACATGGACGCTCTATTCAAGCAGATTTCATAGCTCAAACTTGGTTGATTGACAACAAAGCTGTCGGCTCATTTTTTATGATGCAACCACAGCAAAGTGATGTGCAAAATAAGATGGTCAAATACCAACGCCTTGAGTCATTAGGTACGCTTGCTGGTGGCATCACACACGACTTAAACAACGTTTTATCCATTGCAACAGGTAATGTCATGCTCTCTAAACAGCATATTTATCGCCCTGAAAAGATGAAAGTCTACCTCGAACGTATTGAAGACTCTTGTAAACGCGCTTCCAATTTATGCCGTCAAATCCTCGCCTATGCAGGCATGGATCGTTATACCATGAGCAAAAGCAACCCTAGCCAACTCATTACAACCATGAAAAGCATGCTCTCCGCATTGGAAAAACACCACAGTGCAATTCATTATGATTTGGATACAGAATTGCCAGATATCAAAGTCGATAGCACCCAACTGCAACAAGTCATGGTTAATTTAGTCAATAATGCCTACGAATCCGTTCCCCCGGGCAGCAAAGCAAACATCACCATTCGCACAGGGCAACTTGATGTTACGCCAAAATATTTCGCTGATGCTTTTGGTACACGCCACTCGCTTTCAGGGCAGTTTACATGGATTGAAGTTTCCGACAATGGTGTTGGCATGGATGACAGCACGCGTAATCGTTTGTTTGAGCCTTTCTTTTCAACAAAACATGAAAGCCGAGGTTTAGGCATGTCTGCCACATTAGGCATCATTCGTGGGCATGGTGGTGCTATCAAAATATGGAGTGAACCCAATCAAGGTACAACTGTGCGTATCTTGTTGCCCGTTATTGAGGCAGGCAATGAAGATGTGGCTGCCCCCATCATTGATAGCCTCAATCATCAAGCTGCACCACCCACTTTATCAGGCACAGTATTAGTCGTTGATGATGAAGATGACATTCGTGAAATGTTGCGCTTAAATCTTGAAACCATGGGATGTACAGTTTTAGAAGCTGCTGATGGTGAAGAAGGCATTCGCATGTATCGTAAGCACAAAGAAGACATATCTGCCATTTTATTGGATATGGCTATGCCAAACATGGATGGTGCCGAAATGATGGAGGTGCTTGAAAGCATGGCACAATATGCCCGTATTATTGTCATTTCTGGTTACAGTGAAAAGATTGTCCAAGGTCGTTTCTCTAACTTCAAACCTGATGCCTTTCTTTATAAACCCTTTGAAATAAGCGAGTTGCAAGACTGCTTGCAAAGCATATTACAAGAAGCTGCGTGAAAAAGGTGCTGATTAACTCATGAATTATAATTCTATATCCAAAACAAGCGCTTTTTGCGTTCAAATTTTAAGCTATGACTATGCCATAGCTTGCAAAACTTTCCCACAATCTGCTCATCAGCACTGCCTAAACCTATCTTATGTCTGATCTTGCTTCATTAAGCAGCTTCTTGCCCAAAGAAACCGTTGACATGGTTAAGCATTATGATGGTGAATTGCCTCACGATTTGGCATTTGAAGAACAAATGACCATACTCTTTAGTGATATGCGTGGTTTTACCGCCTTAAGTGAGCAATACAGTCCGCGTGAAATTTATGAAACCATCAATGCTAGCCTTTCTGTACAAACCAAAGTGATTCATGAGTTTGGTGGCAGTGTGAATAAATTTTTAGGCGATGGTCTTTTGGCATGTTTCTCAGGTGATGACCGAAGCGAACGCGCTTTAAAATGTGTTCAATGCTTGCTTAAAATCTTAGCGGAGCGTGAAAACAACGCACAACATTTACCTTGCCATATTGGTTTTGGTTTAAATGATGGGCGTGTATTATTTGGTTTATTAGGTGATGACTCTAGACGTGAATTTACGGTCATTGGAGATACCGTCAACACTGCCGCCCGCTTATGTGGCATTGCTGAGCCATTCAAGGCCTTGATGACCGAAAACTTTGTCAACACACTTTCCGATGCCAGCAAAAATGATTGTGCCTTTGTCGAGCGCGCCTTATTCAAAGGTAAACGTGATACCATTCGAGTTTATGCAGTTTCCATTCAAAATCCAGTTTAACGCTTCGCCTGCATTCACCTCATTTTTCCTTGCTGTTTCACAAATACTACAGCAAACCTTTCGCCGTTTTTTCCATCATCACTGTTTACAATACGCCGCATCATTAAGCTACAGCACGCTGCTCTCCATCGTCCCCATTACCGCCCTTTTATTTTTCTTATCTTTACAAACTGAACTGTTTTCTTCTTTATTAAATCAAGTTCGAGAGCAAGCTTTTCAACAACTCTTACCCACCAGCCGCCTCAACCTTGAACATTACCTCAATCAAACATCGCAAAATATCACATCCTTTTCATACCTTGGCATATGCATACTCTTTTTATCTGCCTTATTACTGTCCACCGGCATAGAGCGATCAATCAACCATATTTATCAAGTCAAACAACAGCACCGCTTCTACTTGCGCATCCCTACACACATCATTTTGTGGATTCTAGCGCCCATATTGATGGTTCTCTCATTGGCTATCTCAACATGGTTTACCACCCTGCCCTACTTCCATGATATGAGCGAACATATACCCTCAATCGCCCATGTCTTACCTTGGCTTATTTCATCTATAGCTTTGTTTTTATTGTATCTTTTTGTGCCTAACACCCCTGTACATTATCATGATGCCTTATGCTCCGCCCTGTTTTCGGCTATGCTTTTTGAAGTCAGCAAATGGATATTTACCATCTATATCACCCAACTTGCTATGTACGAACAACTCTATGGCGCTTTAGCAAGTTTGCCCGTATTTATGCTTTGGGTTTGGTTATCGTGGGTGATTGTATTGTGGGGGGCAGAGCTTTGTGTGAGTTTAAAACACCGTAGACGACATCTCTAAGTTTCTTCGTTAGCATGCGCAACTATGGCAAAACAATGTAAATTTTATGCAATCGTATTACCCGGCTTAGAAAAGATAGCGGCGGCTGAACTCGCAGACCTCTCCGCACATGACATCCGCATTGAACATGGCGGTATTCATTTTAGTGGTACTACGCAATTATTGTACCGTGTTAATATTCGTGCGCGAACCATCACTAGGGTACTTATGCGTATTCGTTCATTTCGTTGCATGACCCTTGAAGGGTTAGGTTTTGAGCTTGAAAAAATAGCTTGGCATGTCTTTTTTAATGAACACACGGCATTGGAGGTTCAAGTCAGCAGCAAACGCTCGCGGCTTAATCATTCCGCAGATATATCAGCCTTTGTGAATAAATCAGTCACCCGGCACATCCCAAAAATTGCCCAAGAAACATCCGAGAAGTTTACCCAAACACTACATATCCGCATTGATAATAACCGAGGAACCATCAGCTTAGATACCTCTGGTGAACGCCTAGACAGGCGCGGTTACCGTTTAGAATCAGGCAAAGCGCCGATTCGCGAAACACTCGCTGCGGCAACACTGCAATGGATGGGCTGGACAAGTGAACAAGTATTGCTCAATCCCATGTGTGGTTCAGGCACATTTGCCATTGAAGCAGCCTTACTTAGCCAACAGCAAGCCGTCAATTTAAGTCATGATTTTGCCTTTGCACATTGGGCATCTTGTAAAGAGAAAGACTTAAAGGACAGCCTGCAACGCTGCCAAAAGATGCAAAAAGACAGTTTAACCACTATTTTAGCCTCAGATTTAAACCCAAATGCCCTAGAAATCACCCGCAACAATGCCAAACGTGCATCTGTAGAGCAATATATCCAAATCACTGAGCTTGATATCCGTCAACTCAACAAACCCAACGTTGACCACGCTGGTTTACTCATACTCAACCCGCCTTATGGGCAACGCATAGGCGAAACAAGCCAAGTCTTATCACTTTGGCATGATTTAGGTGATTTGCTTCGCCGCAACTTCAGCAATGATGAACAATGGAGAACAGTAATTGTTTGCCCTGATGCATCATGTGAAAAAGCATTAAATATCAAAGTGAAACGACGTTTACCCATCAGCCATGGTGGCTTAAACATCATATTATTAGACGTATAGGCTGGGCTCAAAAAGAAGCAGCATCCGTCAACTGGAGCATGAATATATGAATTTCATAAGAGCCAAAAAGAAAGCATCTTTCTTGCATAGCCCATGGTTAATCTTGATTGCCCCCCTGCTTGCCTTCCCCTTCATGCTTAACCTGCGTGTTTTCCCTTTTATTGCACCCAATGAAGAACCTAAATGGGCTGTTTTAACCCTATGTGCCTTATGGATGGGTTTAGCTGCCGCTTGGTTATGCTTCAAACGCATGCAACCACTGCACATCACTACACCAAGCATTCCAGCAATTTTGCTTATCATTTACACACTTATCTTAGGCATTGGTGTTTTTATTGGTCCAAACATGACCGAGGCTATGATTCGTTTTGCTTTTTGGTTCTTCTGCATTGCTATTTTCTGGGCGGCTGTTTGGGCCATGCGCCATGAAAAAAGCTGGTTAAGTGTGCTCAGTTGGTCAACTTCGATTGCTTCATTTATCTTTTCCATACGTTATTGGGAAAGTTATATGCGTGATTTTGACAAACCCAACTACAATATTCATGTCCTTTTTTCACCCATTGGACATGTCAACTTTACAGGTGATGTTTTAATCATGCTGCTACCCATGCTCATATGGATTTTAGCCACCACCAGCAACCCAATATTACGCGTTCTTAACCTATTCTCCACATCTACCGTCATGACCATATTACTTGTTGCCAGCTCTCGCGGGGCGCTTGGTGGCATGGCTTTAGCTATTTTAACCGTGGGCATCATCACACTCAAACATTACCCTATTTGGCAAAATCTACGCACTAAAAAGAAGTATCTCACGCCCATGATTTTAGTCAGCGCGGCTTTAGTATCATCCATCATTACTTATCAGAATCTTGATTTTCATTATCGTGATTTAGCCCGTATTTCATCCACTGCAGGGCAAGCGGCAAGCGGTGAAGGAAAAAAAATGCTTACCCCTCACGTTATCCAACCACCACTGGTCAATATGTGGGTAGAATTATCACCCTTGCTCGGTGCAAGAACTGATATTTTCGCTGCCACAACCGCCATGACACTTGAAAAGCCCATATTTGGACAAGGTACAGGTAATTTTGCTTGGGTTTACCCCAGTTTCAGCAACCGTTACCCTGATTTCAAAGATGCTTTAAGTAGCGCCAGAACCTTCACCACCAACCCACATAATATAGTATTACAAATTTCTGCGCAAAATGGTGTGCTTGCAATGCTTATTTTTATGGGCTTGCTCATCTACTTTTGGTTTAACCTTGTTCGCACACTATGGCGACAATGGGATGCTTGGTTTGCCGCAGGCACAGCCGCCATCACAGCCGTAATTTTTGATGCCATGTTTAACCATGTCTTTTTTAATCCCGCGAGTATGTTTGTCTTTGCTTTACTGGCAGGATCTTGGTGGGGAGCGTTGGCTGTGAACCAACAAAAAACAATCAACATCAGAACAAAACCCACTGCCATCTTTGTTGTCATCGCGGTGCTGATGTTAAGTATTTGGCCCATACGCTGGCTCACTTCTGAATGGTATGCAGGTCATGCCATGACCTTTGCCCAGCACCCCAAACAAGAAGCTTTGTATTATCAACAAGCCTATGTGTGGGATCAAGAAAACTTCCGTGCTGTATTTGGTATGGGACAAGTCAGCTACAAACAAAAGAACTATATTGAAAGCATACGTTACTTTGAAGAGTTCGAGCAATTTTACCCTTATAATCCACCCGCACTGAACATGTTAGGCGCTGCTTATATGATGAACGGACAATATCAACAAGCCGCTGCAGCACTGCAACGGGCATTAGTCATTTACCCTAACTTTGACATGGCTGAACAAAACTTAAAACGTATTCAAGGTGTCTTACAACAACAGCAACGCATGCCGTAGTTATGATTCTGATAAGCATGGTTTAGCCAAAGATAAAGACAATATGTACGATTCATACAACACATACGGCACACAAAAATAAGCAGCATGTAAAACACAATGCGCCCCCGATGATGCCCATTGTCATGTTGAGCCTGCCTACACATCTTACCACTCAAGATCCCTCAACTGCGTTCGAGATGACAGGCATGTTGTGTTGTGATGATGTTGGTCTGTGCTTGATTCATGACCACACACCTCATTGTCATGTTGAGCCTGTCGAAACATCTTGCCACTCAATATCCCTCAACTTCGT
>CAZWPS010000077.1:0-6850 GCA_964635775.1 uncultured Zetaproteobacteria bacterium
CCGTTAAGCCCGCTTTATCGATATGCAGCACCCTGCTCATGCCTGTCATGTCCAACAATAAACCACCAAAAGCAACCGACTCGCCTTCTGTCGTCAAACCGCCGCCACGTGTAGTCACAGGAATGGCAAATTGTTGCGCTGCTTGCATTAATATTGCAATTTGTGCCGCGCTTTGTGCAATCACCACACCATGCGGCATGCCATATGCCAAGCCGCCTGCATCGGTGATGTATGTTCCTGTTGCACCCTTATTCTGGCGAACTTCAATGTCTTTTTTGCCTAAAACAGCAACAAATTCAGCCCACTGCTCACCCTGCCAACGGCTAGGATTACTCTGTTGTTTCAATGCCTTAATACCATCATCAATGACAAGAAAAAGATGCAATCAAGGTGCGAATATCATCATGGGAAACATCTTTAGCGATAAACGCATCCCCAATATCACGCAACAAAATATAACGAATACAGTTGCCCACATTCTTTTTATCATGCCCCATCACATCCAACCACGCCTCGGCCGTAAATTGAGGGATATCCGTGGGGAGTTCTGCGGCTTGAAGGCTTTGTTGAATCGTCTTTTCTGTCCCTTGCGGCGCAAAACCAAGCTGCTCAGATAAACGCGCT
This sequence comes from uncultured Zetaproteobacteria bacterium, assembly GCA_964635775.1. Classification (GTDB taxonomy): domain Bacteria; phylum Pseudomonadota; class Zetaproteobacteria; order Mariprofundales; family Mariprofundaceae; genus Ghiorsea. The sequence continues at coordinate 625 of CAZWPS010000077.1, forward strand.
GCCATGATAGTTCCCATAGACACTGCCTCACCATGCAAATAAGTCGTGTAGTGGGTCATGGCTTCGATAGCATGCCCAAAAGTATGCCCAAGATTCAATAAAGCACGCTGCCCTTGCTCTGTTTCATCTGCCATCACCAATGCAGCTTTGTGCGTACACGAGCGTAAAATAGCTTCGCTGATTATCGTGGCATCCAAGCGCAACAACGCTGATATATGTGCATTTAACCAATCAAAATAGTCGCGATCACGAATCAATCCATATTTAATGACTTCCGCCAAACCCGCCCTCACCTCGCGTGGCGCTAAGGTATTCAAGACGGCAGGGTCAACCCACACCAACTTGGGCTGATAAAATGCGCCTATCATATTTTTACCATGCGGATGATTGATCGCTGTTTTACCACCAACACTGGAATCCACCTGCGCCAATACCGTGGTCGGAATTTGCACAAAGGGAATACCTCGGCGATAACAAGCCGCTGCAAACCCCGTCATATCACCCACCACACCACCACCTAAAGCAATAATGGGTTCATTTCGCGAAAGTTTGGCGTGCATCAACGCATCCATGATGCCCGACCACGCTTGCATATGCTTATTTTTCTCACCATCACGTAAAATATGCTTAGCAACAGACCAACCTGCTTGGGTCAACGATGCCTGCACCTGCTTTAAATATAAGGGTTCAACCACATCATTCGTCACCACCAAACAGCGGCTGGCTTGTCCAAATAAGGATAACATTTGTTCACCAATGCGCGACAAACAGCCTGATTCAATGTGTATATCATAAGTGCGTGAACCCAAGTCCACTGTATATTGTTGTACAGAATTATTCATGCGCCCTACTCTGCCATAAATGCTAAAATAAATGCTACTGCTTCTTGAGTCTCCAACAAACCTGTGTCTACACACAAGTCGGCTACGCCAGCATATAAAGGATTACGTTGCTTGCTTAGTGTTTGCATTTTCAACAACGGATCAACCGCATCCAGCAAAGGTCGATTGCCATCACCCGCAATACGTCCTGCCAAAACATCAGCGGTTGCATCCAACCAAATGACTGTGCTTTTTTGTTGCATCAAGGCACGGTTTTCTGCCGATAATATCGCACCGCCGCCAGTCGCAATAATAAAGCTTTTATCTTCCATGAGTAATCGCGCCAAACCATCGCGCTCAAGCAAACGAAATGCAGCTTCACCATGCTCAGCAAAGATTTGAGGAATACTTTTTTGCTGCTGCTCTACAATGAGCGCATCCAAATCAACCCATTCTGCATCCGAAAAAAACGCTTGGGCAGCAAGTTGCTTCCCAAGCGTTGATTTTCCAGAGCCCATTAAACCAATGAGCACAACTGTCTTCGTCAAGGTGAAGTAATGACCACCTCACCCGCATCAATGTCACCTGTTGCCAAGTCTTTAACCGAGAACGTGTAGGTTGTCGCATCACCAGAGGCTGCATTTTTAGGGAACACAAAGGTATATGAACTCACACCTGGCGAAGTAATCACTTGAGGTGGCACTAAAGGAGCGGCCGTTGCTGTTGTACCTACCGAACTAGGCACCGTAAACTCATAACCAGACACCCCGTTTGAGCCACCAGAAGCATTCACCACAATACTCACTGTTCCTGCTGCGGCATAAGGGTCATCAATCGCCAAATCCTTAAAGGCTAGAGGTGCAACCAAGGTTCGGGTAAATTGTGTTGATGCAGAGCCATTCGCCGACGTCACCGACACAGACATCGCTCCAATAAGTGTTGTTACATTTGCAAAGTCAGAGGGAAGCAGGTTGTTGACCCACGTGACAAGATAATCTGTTCCGTCATAAACCCCATCAACCAATGTTTCATCCACGCCCCCAAGACCAAGGTCTACACTCACAGTCAAGTTCGTACCCGCAGTTAAGCGATTCCCTAAATCATCAGCAACACGAATCACAAAGCTATGTGTTTCGCCATGATATATCGTGTTTGACTCCGTATAACCAGGGCCAGGTTGCGCATAATCATTCATAGGCTGATAGGTGGTGGTTAAAGGCTGAACTTGCAATACTGTGCTGCCTGAATGCATCACTGTTGTGGTCGTAAACAAACGGTTCGTCACCGCATTTGTGCCTGCTATCGTCGCCCAATTCGTAATCGAACCCGCAGCATTGACACTGCCCGCATAAACGGCTCTGCCTTCTGTTCCCACGACAACCAAACCTGCCGCCGAAGTCAAGGCATCAATACGATGCGCACCCGTTGTCGTATTGCTTGCCACATCATCGACTTTACCCCAGCAATTTGCGACTGTACTTAATTTATACACACCACCTCGCGGTGTCGCTTTATTGGTCACATCACCATAAACAGCGGCATAGACATGACCATAACTATCTTTAGCCAAGGCACGCACATCAGGGGTGATGCCTGAATAGGTATCTGCCAATGGTGCACATGTATACACATCTGCAAAGCTTTGCGCAGTCCAACCTAACAAACCATTCCTGCCCCCAAGTGGTATAGTATTCGACGATTGATGAATACCATTTCTACCTGCCACCACCAAACTATATGCATCACCAGATGGATTAGGCTCAAGCAAAATGTCCTGAATCACACTATTGTTGGTTAAGCCCGTTTGCCTCACCCATGTGTAACCATCTTCAGTCATCGAATACAAGCCGCTACCATCTGTGCCTGCAAACACCTGAGCATAAGGGTTGGTAGAAGATCTAGGATTAATCGCTAAGGCAATCACTTTAGACTCAAAAGTAACGCCTTGATTCTTCATTGTTGATGATTTTTGCCATGTTTGCCCACCATCTTTAGTCCGCCACACACCATCACCATAGACTGCAATATAAATAGTCTGCGAATAATCTTTAGCCGCATCATAAGTGTAAGTATCCACGACGACATCCCACAAAGGCAAAAAACTGGGCACAGGTGAACCCGCATCATAATCCACAGAAATGACACTGCTTCCTGAATTGACAGGAATCCCGTCCAAAGTGGATGCCGCTGAACCAATCAGTTGAATTCCGCTTGCCGTCAAGGCATATGAATGGGTTTCCACGCCATCAACAAATACTTTAGTCCGTGAACGCACCCCTGAATGGGTAAAGGAGAAGGGGAAAGTATAGCTATCTTGTAAGCTTGCATCACTCCAACGACCATTGGCAACATTCTTGGCATTAAATGCACCTGTTGTGGCGCCAGTTTGGAAGTTTTCACCAATAATACGGCGTAAGCCTGTCAAGGTTCGCCAGTTTGCACCTGAATCTTGACTTATAAACAAGCCTTTTTCAGTTGCCGCATACAAAATGTGGCTGTACTTATCTTGACTCATCCCACGCACAATGCTGCCCGTGAGGTTGGCAAACTTACCACCACCAGCATTGGTCGAAAGCGGTACCCCAACATGAGCCCACGATCCACCACCATCACTGGTTTTAAAGACACCACCACCATCAGTGCCCGCATACATCAGATTCGCATCCACAGCCACCAAACTTAATACTTTAGAATGACCGCCCCCAATGGTGCTGGCTTCCACCGTCACAAAACCATCAACAGGTGTTGGTGTGCCCGCATGAAGATCTGAAGTCGCTAAACTCACGCCATTGGCGTCAGCAAAACTTGATGCCCCAGCAATATTTGCAAAGTCCGTTTGAAAATCAACTTGCTGCCCTGGTGCTACAGGGTTACTAAAGAAATCTGCTACCCATGCTGTCATGGTATGGAATAAACCTTGATCAACACGACCCGCAATATTAAATAAGTCGGGGGTCATTGAAAATGAATCACCACTTGGTAAGCCGCCTGTCATGGTCACAGGAACATCGGTAAAGGTTGTTAAATCACTCGCCAGTGAGGCTCGCACTTGTAATGTGCCTGAAATTTCGCCCGCACTCACCACCGCTGTCACCAAACCATTCACGGTCGAAGCTTGGAATACCGTTAATGTTTCACCACCATTTAAACCACCATTTAAGATAGAGAATTTGACAACAACATTGCCCTGAACAGGGTTATTGTTGGTATCCACAACTTTAAAGGTCAACGAAGCTGATTGCTGCACACCCGCACCACCTAAACCAATCACTGCTGGTGCAGGGGCGGTGCTCACCAGTTGAATAGATGCAGAGGGTAACGCTGCAAATGTAAGGTTTTGCGTGCCTGTTTGACCACCTGTTGTAGCAGAAATGGTTATAGTCTCAGCATAAGCATCCGTGACCGTGACCGTGACGAAACCATTGGCATCTGTACTCGCCAAAGCTGGAGAAATCACGGCACTACCCGTGCTTGAAAAGCTCACACTAAGCCCTGCAAGTGAGGTGATTGGTATCGCACTACGCACTTGATAAGTCACTTGCACTGTATCCAAACCCGATGCATATGCCGCATAACTATCAGCCGCCGTTGCCGTGGTATACACATCAATGGTTTGCGCTTGTGACAACGGGTTCACAGGGGTGACTGTCGCATCCAAAATATTCGAAAACACAACACTATAAGGGTCAACAATACCAACGACTTCAGTAAAGTTCAGCCCGAATGTTTTGCTTAAGCCCAATACAGAAGAAGAAGATGCTTGCACGGATACCAACTCGGCCACTGAATTGGATACCGTCACCACACCTTGTCCATTACTATCGGTTACAATTGATGTTGCAGATAATGATGCTGTTGTCGTGGGTGAAACTGTGAAGTTCACGGTCTCTCCAGCAACGGCAACACCATCAACATCCAATACTGTGACTGTAATGGCTGATGTACTCGTGCCATCAGCAGGCAATACGCTCACAGGTGAACTTAAGCTCAGCGATGCTGGCGTCACGCCAAAAGACACAACAGGATTCGTATATTTATCAACATTAGCATAGGCATCCAACAAACTCACTTGCAATGTCACACTGCCTGCTTGTGTGCTCGTCAAGCTGGTTGATGCTTGCCCATTACTTGCTGTTACTGCTTGAAATTGAGATAAAATACCCGTACCAGACACCACTTCAAAACGAATTGGTGCATTATTCACCACCACACCATAAATATCAGTGACCGTTGCCGTAATCACCGATGCACTCACACCATCAGGCACCGTCCCTGAAGCAGGTGAAGCACTCACTGCCAAACCATAAGGGTCTGAAATCGTGGTTAAAAATGTGACATTTGCTGTTGTTGAAACAAGACCTGTACTCGCTTTCACTGTAATAGGGCCGCCATTACCACCAAGGTCATTCACCAACACTGAAGCCACACCTGTAAAGTTGGTAAACACACTGGCTTGAGATAAGGTCACACCATTTGAGCTGCCCACAAAGCTAAAGGTGACTTCTTCTAAAGCCAATGCTTTGCCTGTGTTATCAGTCACCAAGGCATCCAATTGTGCTGTTGTACCCACAGTCACTGTATTTTGCGGTGATAAGCTAATATTTAAAGTCGCCGTATTCACATTCGAAAATGGCGAAGGTGGCAAGACACAGCTTTCAACTTCAGATTTCTCCCCAACTAAACGCGTTTTAAGCTCCGCTGTTGCTTCAGAACCCAATACCGAAGTGCTGGCACGAATACGATCAATAACCCAATACGCACTACTCTTAGGATAGGTTAACTCAAATTCCGCAATGCCAAATTCATCTGTGGTAATCGTCGCTGGTAAAGTGCCTGAAGCTGAGTTCGCTGGCGTCAGTTGATTGTCATTATTTAAATCTTCGCCATAGGCATCAATCAACACCCCACTCGCATTGACCACTGCTGGATATGCTGCATACAAATCCGCAATATTTTGCGTGCTTGTATTGAGCACACTGCCATAAGGGTCGCGTACGGTATCTTCATCTAAATCTTCATTGGGAAAGGTTCCTGTCACTGCGGCGGTACAAATATTACTTCCACTACCATCATCGAATAAGACATAACCCCCTGTAGAATACTCAACAGGCCAAGCGCCCAAGGATACGGTTGTATTAGCCATAGGGTTACCATTGGTATCAGCAATCACCACCGACATTTGTGCACGATACGTGGTCGATGAAGCAATCGACACCGTTGATCCATCACTAATTAAAATCGAACCTGGCGTTCCCCCAATCACAATCGTTGTGCTGTCTGTAATGGCTGAACCAAACACCTCTGCCTTAATCGTAACACCATTACCACCTGTGCTTTGAATCCCTGCAGTAAAGGTCGTGATTGCTCGCCCAAAGGCATCTGTGACTGCAAAGGTGTTTAAGGTT
>CAZWPS010000078.1:0-2177 GCA_964635775.1 uncultured Zetaproteobacteria bacterium
CTTACTACTGTAAGTGAGCACTTTTGACGCGGAAAATGGGCAAATCAGAGGTGAGTTGAATCGTTACGATTCGTCTTCATATTAGATTGAAGCTAACCATCTAGCAACGCCATTGATGATGTACTAATCGCTTAAAAGGAAGCGTTGATACCCACAACAAATTCTGCATCAACACCTTGAAGTTTACCCACGGCAAATGAAGGTGATAAGGTATAGTTATCCATTTCAAAGTCTTTGGTTAAAGCTAGTGTGATATCAGATTTTGATAACGAATCATCATAACCAAGCGTGATGGATGTATCGACCATATCAGCAACGGCATAAGCAATGCCCAGCTCGTAATAAGTATACGTTTCTGCTACATATATGGCTGTTGATACATCTGCATAAGATAGGGCAAGGTAAAATTCGCCGCCATCGTCAGCGGGGGTGTCTACATAACCAATGGTATAAAAACCAATGGAATAAGCAATATCACCTGATTCGGCTGAATAGTCTAGGGTAAAGTCATATTCGGTATCAGAGCCTACGCCTGTAGCAAACCATGCACTTACAGTAATGCCATCGCCAAGGTCAATGCCGACATCACCTTGCACGGAAAGTTCGCTGCCTGTGCCTTGAGGTATGCTACGCGCCAAATATTGACTATAAGCACCAATATCAGCGAAAACGGTGATATCTGAGGCTTGGGCGGCCGTATAAGGCAAGCTTAAACCCACAGCGCAGAGAAGTGATGCAGCGTAATGTTGTAGTGTTTTGTTCATGGAATCTCCTGTTTTTGCATGATTGTGTATGATGCTGGTCATTGTCTATCAAAATATATGCTAACATTTAAGAACGGCTCGAAAAACCGAGTTGTTTCGCCAAACTGGTGCTTTTCGCCCCTGACATCGTTGGATAAAAAGAGCCATAATCTTGCTGTTTCCCATTTCATCACGCTTTGCCATGAACGAAAATCAACAGCCTTTGACGCGCACGAGGTTTTTCGAAGTTGCCTTAATGAAAAGAAGTTTATCACTCATTCCTTGCTTGGCAAGCGTCTGTTTTATAGGGTGCGATGATGTTTTATTTATCGCTTTTATCTATTTTGAAAAAACGTTGTGTTGTATTGGGTGCTGTTTTATATGTATCCATGCTGTTATCTGCTCAAGTCTATGCTGCTGCATATACCAGCAACAGTTTAATGGTGTATATCCTTAAAGAAACTGACTTAACAGCAGGTTATGTGCATCAACACATTAAAGCAGCAAAATTTGATGCGAGTTTGATTCGTAAAATGAAAACCCCTTATGAAGCAAGACCTTATGAAGATTATCGCTCTTTATTTGTTCATGAGCGTTTATTCGCCAAGGCAGAAGCATATTTACAAGAACACCAAGCGATTTTTAAAGCGGCACAAGCGAAATATGGCGTTGCTCCTGAGATGATTGCCGCAATTTTGGGTATGGAGACGCGTTTTGGTGCAAATCGTGGGCATGATAGAGTCTTGGATGCACTGTTTACCTTAGCGACAGGTTATGACCGACGCGCTCAATTTTTTGCACGCGAATTAAAAGCATTTTTATTATTATGCCAAGAAGAAGGCTTAGACCCTCAAGCTGTGAAGGGCTCTTATGCCGGTGCTTTTGGCACAACGCAATTTATGCCCACGTCATTTAGAGCTTATGCTGTGGATGCTGATGGTGATGGTAAACGTGATGTTTGGCATAACCCTAAAGATATTATTTTTAGTGTCGCAAACTACTTTAAACGCCATCATTGGTCAGATGATAAAACGGTGGCACACTGGATTCCACAACCAGCTCAACATCCCATCATCAAACAAGCGCTTCAAGATGAAACACGGAAATGGAAAAAACTATCACGCTTTGAAGCCGTTGGTATTGTGAAACCAAGCCAACGATGGGACTCGAACGAAGAAGTGGCAATGTTTACACGTCAAACAAAATTGGGGAAACGGGTATTGCTGGTTAATCGTAACTTTTACGCTATCACCCGCTGGAACCGTTCTTGGAACTATGCCCTAGCCGCAACTGAGCTGGCATTTATGTTGGGCAACCAACAATGTGAGGTAGGAAAATGATGCGTTTTATTTCGTTATCTTTAACGGCAGCTTTTTTGACATTGCTGTTGTCATCATGTGCACCAACACGTTATCCACCAGCTAAACATCAGGC
>CAZWPS010000078.1:2277-6780 GCA_964635775.1 uncultured Zetaproteobacteria bacterium
CTGCAACACCTGCAACATCGGGTTATGTTAAAAAAGGAAAACCTTATCAAATTGCAGGCAAATGGTATTACCCACTCGATAGTGGTGCTTTTTATGATGAAGAAGGTATGGCATCTTGGTATGGTGAGAAGTTTCATGGGCGCAAAACTGCCAATGGCGAGAAGTATGATATGTATGCCATGACAGCCGCCCACACCACGCTACCCATGCCATCCATGGTGTTGGTTACCAACTTGGAAAATGGCAAGCAAGTGAAAGTACGGGTGAATGATAGAGGTCCTTTTGTGAAGAACCGCTTGATTGATTTATCATATGCTGCGGCTAAAGCTTTGGGTTATAGCGAGCAGGGTACAACGCGGGTTCGGGTGCAAACGTTAGATGTTGTGTCATCCATGCCCGCTCAAGTTGTTCCAACTGCCCCTGCTGTTGTGCCTGAATTGATGCATGCTGCACCAGCTATCGTGAAACAAGCATACATTCAACTGGGTGCATTTAGTGAAAAAGCCAATGCAGAAGGTTTGTTAGCGCGTGTTCAAGAAGATTTAACAGGCGATTACCCGCCGATTCGCGTTGTGCCTACGATTGGCGTTTACCGTGTTCGCCTTGGCCCATTTGATACCGATGCACAAGCTGAAGCGGTATTACAGCAGGTGAAAGAGTATGGTTACACCTCTTCTATGATTATTCATGACTAAACATCAACAGCAAAAGCGTTATATCACCGCTTTTGGTTCGAGCCGCATTGCTCAAGATGATATTCGCTTTCAAGATGTGCAAGTATTATCGGCGAAAATTGCTGCTTTGGGCTGGTCAGGTTTTACAGGTGGTCATCAAGGTATGATGGCAGCTTTTTCGCAAGGCATGCACCAAGGTGATGCTTGGGTAACAGGGGTGACCTTGGAAGTGTTTCCCACTCCGCCAGAAAACACCTTTAGCCAAGAACAGCGCGCATCAACCTTTTTTGAACGTATGCAGCTGATGATTGAGCAAGCCGATGCTTATTTGGTGCTTGATGGTGGTTTAGGTACGCTAGCAGAGCTTGCCATGACATGGGATTTGATGGCGATTCAAGTCATTGAGCCACGCCCCATCATTTTATACGGGGATTGTTGGGCAGCAGTATTGGATGTGCTTAAGGCGCAACTTGTGATGTCTGTTGATCATGGCTTTGATTGTATTCACCTCTGCCAAAGTCATGAAGAAGTGCTGAAAATTTTACAACAAGGTCGTTAAAACATTGTTTACTGATTTAAAACTCAATATTCCGCTTGAGCAAGGCGGGCAACGTCTTGATTCTGCTTTAGCAGTGATTTCCTCGTATTCGCGCCGCCGTATGCAACGCGCTATTGATGAAGGCGGGGTGTATGTTAACCGTAAACGTTGCCGCAAGGCAGGTCGCATCATTCAAGGCGGCGAAAAAATACGTCTTGTGCTGCTTGATGATGAGGTTTTAAATCCTTTTTCGGCAGAGCAGATTGTTTGGCAGCACGATTGTTGGACGCTTATTCATAAACGCGGCAATCAATATGCCCAAGAAGCTTTGCATCGCAGCAAAGGTACCCTACCTTATGAACTGGCGATGTATCAACAACTTAAACCGATTCAAAGCAAACACTTACGCCCTGTACACCGTTTGGATAGAGGCACATCAGGTTTAATGATGTTTTGTCATAAACCTCAAGCTTTACAACACCTACAACAGCATTGGTTTCAAGCTGTGGATAAGGCATATATGGCAGTGGTTTCGCCTATTCCCACATGGACAACGCAGTTGATTGAAGCACCTTTATCGGCAAAATCAGATAAAGCAGGTCGTTATCGTGTGTCCAACGATGGGAAACAGAGCAAAACAGAAGCTTTTGTGCTTGAAAAACGTGGTAACAAGGCTTTATTACGCTTGATTCCGCATACTGGACGCACCCATCAGTTGCGTGTGCATTTGGCGCACTTGGGTTGCCCGATTGTGGGCGATAGTCGGTATGGTGGTGTCAAACATCAGCGTTTGATGCTGCATGCGCAAGAACTCAAAATTAAAGGCTATGCAATGCGCTCAAAAGACCCGCAACATATATGGTCAGTTGAGCCAGAGGACGATTGGACGTGGTAAAAGAAAAAAGTTTATTGATTAGCTGGACATTGTTGGCTTGGTTTGTTGTTTCGGGCTCAATGGTGGCACATGCCTTACCTGTAGTTGAGGCTGCGCTGGTTGCGCCAAACAACACAGCACTGATTTGGCCTACTGAGCCGACCTTAAAAGCCACATCATGGATATTGCTGGATATGAAATCGGGGCAAATGTTGGCAAAACATGATGAAAATAAGCCTTTACCACCAGCAAGCATGACCAAAATGATGACGCTTTATGTGTTGTTTGAACAACTTAAACAAGGGGCGTTGGACTTAGACAAGCGGGTTAACATCAGTGAAAAAGCATGGGAAATGGGTGGCAGCACTATGTTTTTAGAGCCACGAATGCACCCATATGTGCGTGAATTGATTCATGGTATTGCAACCTTATCAGGGAATGATGCAGCGATTGCCATGGCAGAACATGTGGCAGGTGAAGAAGCTGAATTTGTGCTGTTGATGAATGCAAAAGCACAACAATTAGGCATGCAAAACACGCATTTTCAAAATGTGACAGGTTACCCGACAAAGAACCATGTGAGTACAGCCTTGGACATGGCAAAGTTAGGCGTGGCATTATGGCGTGATTTCCCCAAACTTTACACCATCTTCTCGGAAAAAAGTTATACTTTTGATGAGCGTGAACAGTGGAATCGTAATCGTTTGTTATGGACACTTCCCGAAGCTACAGGCATCAAATCAGGGCATACGAATGAGGCTGGTTATTGTTTGACGGGGGCTGCGGAAAAGGGGGATATGCGTTTGGTATCGGTGGTGTTTGGTGCAACATCAGATGTGGCAAGACAGCAAGAATCACAGAAATTATTGCGTTATGGCTTGGATAATTTCATGACTTTGCGCCCCAGTGAACAAGCGATTCGTCGTCAGGTTAGGGTGCTTGAAGGCAATGATGATGCCGTATGGTTAATACCGCAACACGATATATGGATTACGATTCCTCAAGGTAGCGAAGATTTTTTATCCTTTCGTTTGGTCTATGAATCACCGCAAATCGCACCGATTATGCAAGGAAAAAAACTGGGGAGCATTGAAGCAGTGCTGCGCACACCTCACCAACATATTAGCCTGCAAACGATTGCAATGTTGACAGAATCAGCAGTAGAACGGGCATCATGGCTGGGGAGAAAAATCGGTGCTCTACGTTTGTGGTGGCATCAAAAGAATAGTGATTAAATCATAATTGAGCGGATGCTTGTTATTTTGTAACGATTCAGCACTTTTAAAAACAGCTGAAAACGCCAGTTTTTACCCCTGTAGCTGTTCAGATTGCCTCTGATTTGTTCATTATTTTTGCGACATTTGGATGCGTCGTAGCTTGGCGAAGGAAAGAACATGTGCGTCATCCCGAACGCAATTGAGGCATCTTGCGTGGTAAGATGTTTGACAAACACAGGTTTCGGCAGGCTCAACATGATAATGAGCGCAATGAGGCTACGGCAAAGCGTTTGAATGCTTCACAATGGCTTACAGAAACTGCACACTTACGGCTTAAATTGACACATTTTAGTTCAAGGGTGAGGCTCAAGGCATGCCTTTATTGCTAAATTCCAAGCAAAACCCCATGACATCCTGATACACAAGGTGAACCTAAGCAATGAACCACATTTCTGAAGATACCTTCTCTTTTTTACGTCAGTTAACTGAAAATAATACGCGTGAATGGTTTGCCGAGCATAAAGAGCAATATGAACAAGATGTACGGCAACCTGCGTTTGCCTTGATTGAAAACATCGCACCTGCACTCGCTGAAATATCACCTCACTTTATCGCTAAAGCCAGTAAAGTAGGCGGTTCATTGATGCGGGTGCATAGGGATGTACGCTTTTCTAAGAATAAGCAGCCTTACAAAACCCATATTGGCATTCAATTTCGTCATGAGCAAGGAAAAGACATTCATGCGCCTGGTTTTTATGTGCACATTGAAGCCAATGAAGTATTCCTAGGTTCTGGCATTTGGCATCCTGATGGAACAACGCTTCGCGCCATTCGTCAGCATATTGATACCTTCCCCAAAGCGTGGAACGATGCCTTGAATGCCCCCCTATTTTGCAAACACTTCAACTTATCTGGCGATAGTTTAAAGCGTGCTCCTAAAGGTTATCCCATCAATCACCCCATGATTGATGAACTCAAGCGCAAAGACTTCATCGCCATCACCCATATCGCCCCCGAATTATGTCTTGAAGCTGATTTTGCCGATATTGTCAGCGATTATTTTAAACTCACCATACCCTTGATGTCCGAATTATGCCGTGCTATTCGCGTCCCTTTTTAGCCTATAGTCATTCAAGCATTAAACCACCGTCATACCCGAGTGCTTTTATCGGGTATCCACCAAGCAAATGCCTTGATGAC
>CAZWPS010000079.1:0-6731 GCA_964635775.1 uncultured Zetaproteobacteria bacterium
GTTTATCAAATCGCTTGATAAACATATAGCCTGAATTCAAATCAGCGGTGATCTGAGACGTGACGTTCTTTTTTAAGTGACCTTGTGCAACAGCCTGTTAGGTTGCGCCTGTTTTGAGAAGTGCTGCATGCATGGGTAACCATGCTGAATCTAAAATAAGTACGTTCTTGTGTAAAATGATTCGAGGTGATTCATATGTTATTTGTTGCTGTTCGTGCTGCCCGTCGTGCTGGTGATTTGATTGTGCGTCATTATGAAAATGCGGACTCTTATAGTGTGCAACAAAAACAAGATCGTGATTTTGTGACTGAAGTTGATCAACAAGCCGAAGAAATTATTTTGCGCGAAATTCGCAAGCATTACCCCGACCATGGTATTGTTGCCGAAGAATCTGCCCGCAAAAACCCTGATGCCGACATTCAATGGTATATTGACCCTTTAGATGGCACGACTAACTTTGTTCATGGCTACCCCCACTTTGCCGTTTCTATTTCAGCATGGAAAAAAGGGAAGCCATTATTGGCAGTGGTTCACGATCCCATGCGTAATGAAACATTTGAAGCCCAAAATGGTGGTGGTGCATTTTTAAATCGTCGCCGTTTGCGTGTGAGCAATTGTGAAAAAGTCAAAAACGCCCTTTTTGCTTCAGGTTTACCCCCTTATCGCCGCACCTTACTCGATGACTTTCAAAAACGTATGGCGGGTTGCATGAAACACGCTGATGGTTATCGGCGTGGTGGTTCAGCAGCCTTAGACTTAGCCTATGTTGCCGCTGGTCGGATTGATGCTTATTGGGAAGCAGGTTTAAAACCTTGGGACATTGCCGCAGGCATTTTGTTGGTGCAAGAGGCTGGCGGTATTGCAACAGGTTTAAGTGGTGAAAGCATTGATTTAGAGCGTGGTGATATTTTAGTCGGTAATACAGAAATGCACCTTGGTTTCCAAAAACTCATCAAGATTTAAAAAACCTCGAAAACCTCGTGCGCGTCAAACGCCGTTGATTTTCGTTCATGGCAAGGTTATTGCACTTTTTAGCCAACGGGGTCAGGGGAAATCAAAAGGTTATTGAAATAACGAGGCTTTTCGATATTCCCCTAAGTTGATATGCAATGTTATACAGGTAGTTCAAGCATTCAACTACCCCGTCATACCCGAGTGCTTTTTTCGGGTATCTACCAAGTAAATGCCTTGATGACGATACAGGTGTTTCAATACTTGAACGACTATATCGCATTTGTGATGATTCATATTGCCTCTGATTTCACCGCTTTTTGCATCAAAAGTGCTAATTTACAGCAGTAAACTGCGCCTTTTCTTTGCAATAGCGTAAATAAGAGGTCATTTGAACAGTTATAGGGGTAAAAGCTGGTGTTTTGCAAGCATTTCTAAAAGCGATGAATCGTTTGGCTTAATAACCGACATGCGCTTGAAAAGCTTGGATGGTATTGGCAAGTAACATGGTAATGGTCATAGGGCCAACGCCGCCAGGCACAGGTGTAATCCAAGCAACACGTTTAATCGCTTCAGCAAAGTCTACATCACCCGTTAATGAGCCATCTGGCAAACGATGTATGCCTACATCAATCACAATAGAGCCTTGTTTGAACCATTGTCCTTGAATCAGCCCTTGTTTTCCTGCGGCTGCAATCACAATATCAGCGCGCTCAATATGCGATTGTAAGTTTTGAGTAAACCGATGTGCAATGGTCACCGTTGCTCCAGCAAGCAAGAGTTCTAAAGCCATAGGGCGACCCACAATATTCGATGCGCCAACAATCACGGCTTCTTTACCATGTAAATCTACGCCAGTTGTGGCTAATAATTTCATGCAGCCATAAGGGGTGCAGGAGCGTAGTTCGGGCTGACGCACCGCCAAACAACCCACATTATACGGATGAAATCCATCAACATCTTTACCTGCATCAATCGCTTTTAACACATAATCGGCTTGAATATGTTGGGGCAAGGGCAGCTGCACTAAAATCCCGTCTATTTTGGGGTCTTGATTCAACTCAGCAATCAAACCCAACACATGCTCTTGCGTTGTTGTTTCGGGTAGTTCATGCGAAAATGAACGTATACCTACTTTTTCACAAGCAATCTTTTTATTTTTAACATACACATGTGATGCAGCGTCTTGCCCGATAAGAATCACTGCCAAGCCTGGCGCACGTCCATATTGCGTTACCAAGTCTTGAACTTCAATGTGCATTTCGCCTTTCATTTTGGCGGCAAGTGCTTTTCCATCAATGATGTTCGCTTGTTGTTTCATATTAAATCACAAACCCTTGTTTGCCGCGCTGCATGCCTACAGGACCTGTGCGCGTGATTTCAATAATATAATGGTTATCGTCGCTTAATTGAGATAAAAAAGCATCAATGGCATCGGTTTTTCCTGTAAGCTCAGCAATCAAGTAGTCACCAACTTCATGATCAATGACGTGAGCCCCCGATGCCGATACCCAATCCTTCAAACCATCATCATCTTTGATTTTGACCAACAGCATTTCACGCTCTAAATGTACCAAATGTGAAATGTCTTCAACCTTAATGACAGGAATAAGTTTATTAAGCTGTTTTTTTATCTGCTCAATGACTTTATCATCACCTCTGGTGACTAAAGTTAAGCGGCTGACTGTTTCATCCAAAGTTGGCGCAACATTTAAGCTTTCGATATTATAACCACGCGCAGAAAACAAGCCTGTAATACGGGTTAATACACCAAATTCATTTTCTACTAAAATTGTTATTGTATGTCTCATGCTAATACCATCTCATTCAATGCTGCACCTGCGGGCACCATTGGGAATACATTTTCTTCTTTTGCCACTGCAATATCAACAAAAACAAACTGATTTTCAATCGCAAAAGCTTGTGCCAATACATCATCAAGCTCAGATACCTTATCAACACGCATACCCACACCACCATAAGCTTCAGCCAGTTTTGCAAAGTCGGGCAAAGCATCAAAATAGGAGTGCGAAAAACGCGAGCCGTGGAACATTTCTTGCCACTGCCGCACCATGCCCATATATGTATTGTTCAATAAGATAATCACAATCGGTTGTTGATATTGAAATACCGTTGCCAACTCTTGGGTACACATTTGAATCGAAGCATCGCCTGTAAAGACCACAACCTTTTCATCGGGCGCACCCATTTGCGCCCCCAAAGCTGCGGGCAGACCATACCCCATCGTGCCTAAACCACCTGATGTTAAGAAACGGTGCGGTTTTTTAAAGCCATAATGTTGCGCTGCCCACATTTGGTGTTGCCCTACATCTGTAGTTACAATGGCATCACCTTTGGTGATTTCATGCACCTTTTGAATCACCAGTTGTGGTTTAATAGCGGCATCTTCATCTTGGACAAAAGCCAACGAATCTTTAGCTCGCCATTCGTCAATTTGTTGCCACCACAACTTTAATGCTTCGGCATCAGGTTGTTGCTGTTGATGTGCATATTCATCCAATAATTGTTGTAGAATAACACCCACATCACCCACAATCGGTAAGTCTGCATGTACATTTTTTGAGACTGAAGTCGGGTCAACATCAATATGAATAATCTTTGCATCCGGGGCAAAAGCATCAAGGCGACCTGTCACTCTATCATCAAAACGCGCCCCAACAGCAACCAACAAATCACAATGTGATACCGCCATATTTGCTTCATAAGTGCCATGCATCCCCAACATGCCAATAAAGTGTGGGTCATCACAAGGGATGCCACCTAGCCCCATGAGGGTGTTGGTAACAGGCGCATTTAATTGCTGGCAAAGCTTGGTCAAAAGTGCTGATGAACCCACAGCATTCATAATGCCACCACCAGAATACAAAACTGGGCGTTTGGCTTTGAGCATGGCTTTCATTGCTTTTCTTACCTGACCAGCATGCCCTTGACGCACAGGGTGGTAAGAGCGCATATCAACTGTTTGAGGCCAAACAAATTCGCAACGGGCATTGCTCACATCTTTAGGAATATCCACCAAAACAGAGCCAGGGCGACCTGTGGTAGCGATATGAAATGCCTGACGAATAATCAAAGCTAAATCTTCAACATTTTTCACCAAGAAATTATGTTTTGTGGCAGAGCGTGTAATGCCAATAATATCTGCCTCTTGAAAGGCATCAGTGCCAATCATGGGGGTAGGCACTTGCCCTGTAAAACAAACATTAGGAATCGAATCAGCATTTGAATCTGCTAAACCAGTCACCGCATTGGTTGCCCCTGGTCCAGAAGTCACCAAAGAAACACCACACTTTCCAGTTACCCGCGCATAACCATTTGCCGCATGTAAAGCGGCTTGTTCATGACGCACTAAAATATGTTTAAAATGATCTTGGCGAAAAATCGCGTCATAAATGGGCAATACTGCTCCGCCAGGGTAACCAAAGATGACTTCCACAGCCTCTCGCTTCAAACATTCAACAAAAATTTCAGCGCCAGTCATTTCCATGGGGTATCGTCCTAAAACTCTATAATATTAAAAAGAAATGCTGAGTAACGCGAGTTTGATCAGCACTTATCAAAGGAGCAAGGCTAAAAGGCAGGTCGCCGCTGTCAATCAATGTGTTGGCATGACATCACCACCATGCCAATCATGTAAAGCCTTAAAGGCACAAGCACTTACGCCCCTTACAAGCATTATGCCTGTGTATAACATGTGCATGATATGTGCATCAAAACACAATACCTAGTATCGGCATTTAATTTGACACCCAAGATATAGTGTCTAAGCTGACGCCATCATCGTCTAACCAATTCAGCATTTTTATACATTTTTCATGGAGTACCCCCCTAAAATGAACCTCAAGCATCAAGCTAAAGCACCCAGCATCAGTCCTTCTTCGGGCAATACAGCAGCGGATATTCCCTTACAAGCCGCCAGCGCAGATATTTGGGATAAGAAATACCGTTTAAAAGATAAAAACAGTCAGGTTGTTGATCAAAACATTGAAGACACCTACAGCCGTGTTGCCCAAGCATTAGCTGATGTTGAAGATGAAGATAAGCGTGCATTTTGGCACAATCGTTTTGTTTGGGCGCTCGCCAATGGTGCGATTCCTGCAGGGCGTATCATGTCCAATGCTGGTGCTAAGGCACATAAACCAGCCACTTCCACCATCAACTGCACGGTATCAGGTGTGATTCCTGATTCTATGGACGGTATTTTGTCCATGGTTAAAGAGGCAGGTTTAACCCTTAAAGCAGGCTGTGGCATTGGTTATGAATTCTCCACGCTGCGTCCTCAAGGTGCTTATGTTTCTGGTGCTGGCGCATACACTTCTGGTCCTTTATCTTTCATGGATATTTATGATAAAATGTGCTTTACAGTATCTTCTGCAGGTGGTCGCCGTGGTGCACAAATGGGCACTTTCGACATTTCACATCCTGATATTATCGAATTTATCAAAGCCAAGCGTGAAGACGGACGCTTACGCCAGTTTAACCTATCCTGTTTAATTACCCGCGACTTTATGCACGCTGTGAAAGAAGATAACAACTGGGATTTAGTATTCCCTGCCACCCCCAGCGAGCTTGAAAGCAGCCAAACCAAGCTGATGTTCAAACATGTGGCTAATCCGCCAAGTAATGCCATGCAAGATGACCAAGGACACACCGCTTGCCGCATTTACAAAACCCTCAAAGCACGTCGATTATGGGATATTATTATGACATCCACATACGATTATGCTGAGCCTGGTTTTATTTTGATTGATGAAGTCAACGCGTTGAACAACAACTGGTTTTGTGAAGATGTGCGGGCCACCAACCCATGCGGCGAACAACCGCTCCCCCCTTATGGTGCATGTTTGTTAGGCTCCATTAACCTGACCAAATTTGTGCACCAAGCATTCACTGAACACGCCTATTTTGATTGGGATGCTTATAGAGAAGTGGTTTCTGTCTTTACACGCATGCTGGATAATGTTGTCGAAATCAATGGTTTACCTTTAGCACAACAGCGCGAAGAAATCTTATCCAAGCGTAGACATGGTATGGGTTTCTTGGGGTTGGGTTCAGCTTTAGCTATGCTTCGTGAAACTTATGGCTCAGCGGAATCATTGGTTTTCACTGAAAAAGTTGCTTATGAAATGGCAAAAACAGGCTTTGAAGTTGGGGTACAACTTGCTGAAGAAAAAGGTGCTGCTCCCATCATGCATCAAGATTTCAAAGTCACCCCTGACATGTTGCGCAAACGCCCAGAAATGGCAACAGATGGCATCGAAGTCGGCGATGTTATCCAAGGGCGCATTTTATGGGCAAAATATTCAAAATATATGCAGAAATTCATCGCTTCAGGTGATACTGAGCTGTTAAGTGCTTTGGAAAAAACAGGGTGTAGATTTACCCATCATTCATCCATTGCACCTACAGGCACGATTTCATTATCGCTAGCGAACAATGCATCCAATGGTATTGAGCCTTCGTTTGCCCACCATTATGCACGCAATGTGATTCGTGAGGGTAAAAAGTCTAAAGAAAAAGTAGATGTGTTTTCTTATGAATTATTGGCATACCGCGAGCTTATCAACGCTGATGCCATGCCTTTTTCTGAAGAAGAAAAGAGCAAATTACCTGACTATTTCATCTCTGCTGATGCAGTCACCCCAACCCAACATGTTGATATTCAAGCTGCAGCCCAAATATGGGTAGATTCATCGATTTCTAAAACAGCCAACGTGCCTACTGACTTTCCTTACGAAGACTTTAAAGAAATTTATATG
>CAZWPS010000080.1:0-6697 GCA_964635775.1 uncultured Zetaproteobacteria bacterium
AAACTACGCGCTTTTTTCTTAAAAACGAACAAATCAGAGGCAATATGAACCGATACGAGGGGTTAAAATTGTCATTTTTCAGCTATTTTGAAGAAAGTTTGAAGGCGATGATACGAGAGAGCAAGGGATTCTTTTTTTGTCATTCGCGAAGCTGGAGATGCTCATGTCAAGATGGTAATTCTATTTTTTGCGGTCATTTCTTTTGCATTATTGCGTAAACTGTTAGCCTTGGCGACTATGAATCACTTTCACCCTCACGCTCACGCTTTATCCTCACAATTTCACAGTGCGTTAAAACAACGCATTTTACTGCTCGATGGTGCCATGGGTACTATGATTCAGGCTTATAAGCTTGAAGAGGACGATTATCGGGGCAAGCATTTTGCAGATTGGGGTCAAGAAGTTAAAGGCAATAATGATTTATTAAGCCTGACTCAACCGCAAATCATCAAAGAAATTCATCTGAAATACCTAGAAGCCGGTGCAGATATTCTTGAGACAAACACCTTTAATGCCAATGCTGCATCTATGGCTGATTATGGGATGGAATCGCTGGTTTATGAGTTGAATGTTGCCGGGGCAAAGCTGGCGCGTGAGGCTTGTGATCGTGTGACAACGGCTGCAAAACCGCGCTTTGTCGCAGGTGTTGTCGGTCCGACTTCGCGCACGGCTTCGATGTCGCCTGATGTGAATGATCCGGGCTTTAGAAATGTGACATTCATGGAGCTTGTAGAGACCTATAAAGTTGCCACCAAGGGTTTGATGCATGGTGGATCAGATATAATCTTGATTGAAACGGTGTTTGATGTATTAAATGCCAAAGCCGCGATTTATGCAGTCAAAGAAGCTTTTGAGGAAGAGGACAAAACGCTCCCCATCATGATTTCAGGCACCATTACCGATGCCTCAGGACGCACTTTATCAGGGCAAACTGCCGCTGCATTTTATAATTCCATGGCTCATGCAGAGCCGATTTCCATCGGTTTAAATTGCGCTTTGGGTGCGGGTGAACTGCGCCAATATATTGAAGAATTATCCAACTCATCCGACTGTTATATCAATGCTCACCCCAATGCAGGCTTACCCAATGCCATGGGTGGTTATGATGAAACGGCTGAAGAAATGGCAGCGGAGATTGGCGAGTGGGCAAGGTCTGGGTTTTTAAACATTATCGGGGGCTGTTGTGGCACCTCACCAGAGCATATCAAAGCCATGGCGGAGGCTGTTGAAGGCATAACGCCGCGTCAAATCCCTGAGCTTAAGGTGCAATGCCGTTTATCAGGGCTTGAGCCTTTGCATATTGATGAGCATAGCTTGTTTGTGAATGTGGGTGAACGCGCCAACGTGACCGGTTCGGCAAAATTTAAGCGGCTCATCATGCAAGGAGACTACGATACTGCCTTGGATATTTGCCGTGAACAGGTGGAAAATGGGGCGCAAATCATTGATGTCAACATGGATGAAGCCATGCTTGATGGTGTGGTGGCGATGCGTAGATTTTTGAATCTTATCGCCTCTGAACCGGACATTTCCAAAGTCCCCGTGATGATTGATAGCTCCAAGTGGGAAATTATTGAAGCTGGTTTACAATGTGTGCAGGGCAAAAGTGTGGTCAATTCGATTTCACTTAAAGAAGGCGAAGATGCCTTTATTCATCATGCCAAATTGATTCGCAAATATGGTGCGGCAGCCATTATTATGGCCTTTGATGAAGATGGACAAGCCGATACCTATGCCCGAAAAACCGAGATTTGTGCGCGTTCTTACAAGGTTTTGACTGAAAAATGCAACTTTCCGCCTGAAGACATCATTTTTGACCCCAATATCTTCGCCATTGCCACAGGTATTGAAGAGCATAACAATTATGCCGTTGATTTTATTGAAGCCACAGCTTGGATTAAGAAAAACCTGCCCCATGCCATGGTTTCAGGCGGCGTTTCCAATGTTTCTTTCTCTTTTCGAGGCAATAACCCTGTGCGTGAGGCGATTCACTCGGTATTTTTATACCATGCCATCAAACAGGGCATGGATATGGGCATTGTCAATGCAGGTCAATTGGCGGTGTATGATGATTTATCGGAAGACTTGCGCGGAGCGGTTGAAAATGTGGTGCAAAATCATCAAGGCGAGAGCCAAAGCGATGCCACTGACTTTTTATTGGAGATTGCCGACAACTACCGTGGTGATGGTGTGCAAGCCAAAAAAGCCGATGATGAATGGCGTAAATTGCCTGTTGCCAAACGTTTGGAACATGCGCTGGTGAAAGGTATTGATGCCTTTGTTATTGAAGATACCGAAGAAGCCAGACTCACCTTTGATATGCCGATTGAAGTGATTGAAGGACCACTGATGGATGGCATGAATGTGGTGGGTGATTTGTTTGGCGAGGGCAAAATGTTCTTGCCACAAGTGGTGAAATCCGCGCGGGTGATGAAAAAAGCAGTGGCGCATTTGATGCCGTATATTGAAGCAGGAAAAGCTGCGGGTGCGCGCTTATCCAATGGCAAAGTGCTGATGGCGACGGTCAAAGGCGATGTGCATGATATTGGCAAAAACATCGTGGGTGTGGTGTTGCAGTGCAATAATTTTGAAGTCATTGATTTGGGTGTCATGGTTCCCACGGCGACGATTTTGGAAGAAGCCAAGAAACACGATGTTGATATTGTTGGTTTATCGGGTTTGATTACGCCATCGTTGGATGAAATGGTACATATTGCCAAAGAAATGAAGCGTTTGGGCTTTGATAAACCCATCATGCTTGGCGGTGCGACCACCTCCAAAGCACATACGGCTGTCAAAATATTCCCTGAATATGATGAGCCCATCATTTGGGTTAAAGATGCATCGCGGGCGGTGGGCGTGGCGCAAAACTTGATTTCACAAACCCATCGCGAAGCCTTTGTGAAAAAAACACGCGAAGAATATATCGGTGTGCGCGAGCGCTACCTTGGTCGCCAACAACAAACCCAATGGTTGAGCCTCAACGCCGCTCGTGCCAATGCCACCGTTTTAAATCCCGACACCCTTGCCGCAGCCCCCAAACAGCTTGGGATACAGGTATTAAAACATATTTCTATCCGTGAGATTCGTGAATATATTGATTGGACACCTTTTTTTAGTGCATGGGAGATGAATGGGGCATATCCACGCATCTTAAATGACCCCCACAAAGGCAAAGAGGCGAAAAAATTGTTTGATGAAGCCCAAACGTGGCTGGATAATATCATCAAGGAAGATATTTTGACTGCCAAAGCCGTGGTTGGCTTGTTTCCAGCACAGGCAACTGACAATGATAGTGTCATTGTTTATACGGATGCCTCAAAAACAACAGAACAAGCACATTTTCACTTTTTACGCCAACAAACAGACAAAAAAGATAACCGCGCCAACTTATGTTTGAGCGATTTTATCAGCAAAGATGGCAATGATTATATTGGTGGCTTTGCCGTGTCTATCTTTGGTGCAGAAGAAAAAGCCAAGGGCTATGAAGCCGAACAAGATGATTACTCGGCGATTATGATTAAAGTGCTGGCTGATCGTTTGGCAGAAGCTTTGGCTGAAAAGGTACACAAGGACACTCGCCACAAATATTGGGCATACAATGCCCATGAAACATTAAGCCATGAAGATATCATCAAAGAAAAATATCAGGGTATTCGCCCTGCCGCAGGTTATCCTGCTTGCCCGGATCACACTGAAAAAGACACACTTTGGCAGCTTTTAGATGTGCAAAACAATATCGACATGCAACTCACTGAATCCTATGCCATGTTGCCCACGGCAGCAGTGTCCGGATTATATTTTGCCAATCCTGAAGCACATTATTTCATGGTGGGCAAAATTAATAAGGATCAAGTCAAAGACTATGCCAAGCGTAAAGGCATGACTTTAGCAGAAGCTGAGCGTTGGTTGGCACCGAATTTGGGGTATTGAAGCGAAAAACAGCTGTTTTCATCCAATATCTGATGTTTATTGGCGTAAAAGCTTTAAGAAGTCGCTGCCAAAACGTTCGAGCTTGGCTTGTCCTACGCCATTGACGGCTAGAAAGTCTTGATCATGTTGTGGTTTTTTATGCACCATATCAATGAGCGTAGCATCACCAAACACAATATAAGGTGGCACATTTAACGCATCAGCAATGGACTTGCGTAGGCTGCGTAGTTGTTCAAAAAGAGCTTGATCTGGCGCTGAAGTTAAGGCTTGGTTTGTTTTATTGGTGGCTTGTTTAGGTTGTTTAGCTTTGCTCGGTGGTTTGGCAAGCTCTAAGCGAACTTCACCTTTAAGGAGTGGGCGGGCGCTTGGCGTGAGCTTTAAAACAGCGTAGTTGGCAATGTCTTGCAGCAAAAAACCACGATGAATCAGTTGCCTGAAAATGCTGCTCCATTGTGCATGGCTTTTATCTTTGCCAATACCATAGGTTGATAATTGATGATGTTGTTGCGCACGAATACGTTCGGTATCCATGCCTCGTAAAACATCAATAACATATTTAATACCAAAGCTTTGATGTAAGCGATAAACGCAAGAAAGTGCCTTTTGTGCATCTTCTTGAGCATCATAAAGCTCAGGTGGATTCAGACAAATATCACAATGACCGCAAGGTTGTTCATATTGCTCATCAAAATAATTCAATAATACCTTACGCCGACAAATCACCGCCTCGGAAAAAGCAATCATGGCTTGAAGCTTGTGCATTTCGATGCGACGTTGCTGGGCATTGCTGTTTTGTTCAATCAAATACCTTGCGGTAACCATATCTTGTGTGCCTGAAAGCAATAGCGCTGATGATTCTAAACCATCGCGCCCTGCGCGTCCTGTTTCTTGATAATAACCTTCGATATTTTTGGGTAAATCATAATGGGCCACAAAGCGCACATTGGGTTTATCAATCCCCATACCAAAAGCCACCGTTGCGACAACAATAGGCAGTTCATCACGCAAAAAAGACTCTTGTACATCACCGCGAATGCTCACATCTAACCCTGCATGGTAAGCCGCAGCTTGAAAACCATCGTTGTTTAATTTTTCAGCGACTTCTTCCACCCGTTTTCGACTTAAAGCATAGATAATGCCCGACTCTCCCTTAAATTTATTTAAGAAATGAGTAAGTTGATTGTATGGCTTTTGTTTTTCCAACACACTATAATGAATGTTCGGACGATCAAAGCTGCTGATATGATGTGGGCAGTCGTGTAAGCCTAAAATTTGCACAATATCGTTGCGTGTTTGGGCATCGGCAGTTGCGGTTAAAGCAATCAAGGGCACATCAGGAAAGTGTTGCCTTAGCGCACTTAATCTGGTGTATTCAGGGCGGAAGTCATGCCCCCATTGTGATACACAGTGTGCTTCATCAATTGCAAATAAAGCAATATCAATATCGGACAAACGGCTCAAAAAACCATCCGATAACAAGCGTTCTGGCGCGATATACAACAAATCAAGTGTGTGGTCATGCAGCTTTGCCAAGACTTGTTTTGCCGCTTGTGAAGCCAATGATGAGTTGTAAAATTCAGCACTGACACCATTGGATTTTAAAGCATCTACCTGATCTTTCATGAGGGAAATAAGTGGTGAAACGACAATCGCTACACCCTGCCTAAGCAGGGCAGGGATTTGATAACATAATGATTTGCCGCCACCCGTTGGCATCAACACAAAACTATCCTTCCCTTCAATCAGATCATCAATAATCACCTGCTGATTGAAGCGAAAAGATGGGTAACCGAAAGTGTTTTGTAAGGTTTGTAGGGCTTTGTTGGTATGCAAGGTTAAGCTCTTAACGCAATATTTACAGTGTCCCCATTTTGGGCAACTTGCCTACCAAAGGGGATACATAATCAAGCCATGCTTGTGTGATGTCATTGCCAGTATCATTGATATATTCAGCTTTCATGGATGTTGCTTCGCGGGCTACGCTGGCAAGGGGGGTGATAAAACATTCGCTGGCATAAGGTGAATTGCTTAAACGTTTGATGGCGACAGAACCATTGCTGGCATCATGCGTTGCATGAGCAACGGCAAAAGAGCCCACTTCTCTGGCTTCTTTGGCATCTATTTCGGAGACAATGCTGGGGAAACTGCGTTGCAAATAACCAAAGGTATCGGCGCGCACCCGCGCACCTTCAGGCAAAGCCTCTTTAACCATCGCTGATAAAGCATCACCCAATGCGCCTGTACCTGATAATTGCAAATTACCATGTGAATCACGCTCACCGCTGGTGGCAATGGGCTGTCCATCTGCATCGACAATGCCTTCAGAAACGGCAACCACACAGCGACCATGTTTTTCGATTTGCATTTTGACATCGTGTTTAAATTGGGTTGGGTTAAAAACGGTTTCAGGCAAATAAATCAAATGCGGACCATCTGTTTCGCTTTGACGCGCCAAAGCAGAAGCAGCAGTTAAAAAACCAGCATCACGACCCATCACCACATTAATCTTCACACCCGATAAAGCTTTGTTATCTCTATCATCACCCATAAATGCCAGCGCCACAAAACGTGCTGCGGATGCAAAACCAGGGCAATGGTCAGTGACTCTTAAATCATTATCAATGGTTTTGGGAATATGCATGGTGCAAAAGTCATAATTGGCCTCTTTTGCCATTTCAGCAATAATATGGGCAGTTTCTGCTGAGTCATTGCCTCCAATATAAAAGAAAAAACGTATATCATGTTGTTTAAACACCTCAAATAC
>CAZWPS010000081.1:0-6670 GCA_964635775.1 uncultured Zetaproteobacteria bacterium
TGAAAAAGGATGAGCAACAAGCTGTTGCTTGGTATCGCAAGGCTGCGAATCAGGGGGATGCAAGCGCTCAAAATAACCTTGGGTGGATGTATGCCAATGGCAGTGGTGTGAAAAAGGATGAGCAACAAGCTGTTGCTTGGTTTCGCAAGGCTGCGAATCAGGGATATGCAATAGCCCAAAGTAACCTTGGGGTGATGTATGAATATGGCAGTGGCGTGAAAAAGGATGAGCAACAAGCTGTTGCTTGGTATCGCAAGGCTGCGAATCAGGGGGATGCAGGGGCTCAAATTAATTTGAAGGCTTTATCTTGTTATGTGGATGCGACAACGAAGCTATTTGGAACGCTTATTCAGTGCGCGAACCGCAATATACTGATGGCAGCTGCAAAAAAGGCAGGGGCAGGTGTTAAGCGTGAAGATAAGGGGCAATGGGGTGATACCTATTATACTGCCAATATCTTAAAAGGAAGCAGTGAGCTGCATATTATTTATACGGTTGATGACTTGTTTGCGATTGCGCAATATACGTTTCCAAGCCGTGTGGATACGCAGCAAGTGGCGACGATTAAAAACATGATTGCAGGGAAGTATGGTCAACCTAATGATGTCAGTGGACAGTTGAATTTGGGCAAGGTGACGTATAGATGGTATCTCAAAGATGATATTGAACTGAAAGTGTCTAGGGACTGGCCCAATACCACCACGTATTTGACGTATACTTACCCTAAACATCATAAAATGATGAAAGATGAGCTAGAAAGGCAACAAAAAGAACGTGAAAAGAAAGAAAATGAAGCTCAAAACAATGCATTTTGATGCGTCATGTTTGGGCTACGTTGATGGTTATGAAGCAATAGATGATAGCAATGATGCATGAATAAGTTGCCACTTGGTGGATTTATCATCTACTATTACGCTTATGTTCACTTATGTTGAGGAAATCTTATGATTAAAACACAGGCATTGTGTCGGCATTTTGGTGCAGTGAAAGCTTTAAATGCAGTTGACTTGCATATTCGTCAGGGTGAAGTGACTGTTATTATGGGGGGGTCTGGTTCAGGTAAGACGACTTTGCTGCGCATGTTGGCAGGCTTAGAGAAACCAACATCAGGCTCAATTGTGCTGGCAGGGGAAAACTTGGCGACGATTAGTCAGAAGCGATTATATGAGCTAAGAATGCGGATTGGTATGGTTTTTCAGTATTCAGCATTGCTTAATTCACTTGATGTGTATGAAAATGTAGCTTTTCCTTTACATGAACATACGCAGCTGGATGAATCGGTGATTCAAACGATGGTGACCATGAAACTTGAGCAGGTGGGCTTGCGCGGATTTGAGTGTATGATGCCATCTCAATTATCTGGTGGTATGGCAAAACGGGTCGCTTTTGCGCGGGCTTTAGCGATGGATCCAGAGATTGTCTTTTTTGATGAACCAACTTCAGGTTTAGACCCGATTTCAGCGGGTGTGGTGAGCTCATTAATTCATGAAACTACAGAAAAAACACGCATGACATCGGTGGTGGTAACCCATGATGTGCAAGCAGGTTTTGACATTGCAGACCATGTTATTTTATTGTGGCAAGGCAGTGTTATTGCTGAAGGAAAGCCCAAAAATATCAAACAAAGCGATGATCCTAGAGTGCAACAATTTATTGAAGGCCGTCCAAATGGACCGATTCCTTTTTCGCGCAGTGAAACGGCATATATTGATGATTTGATGCATAAACCTGGTTGCGTGAGGATGAATTGATGTTAAGTGTGTTTAATGTATGTGCTCAGTTGGGCCGTCATACCATTGGTGGCATTGCTAAGCTTGGTGATGCAACACTGTTTGGGCTTTCAACCATGGCATTGCTGTTTGCCCGACCTTGGCAGGGGCAGCATTTTGTGCGGCAAGTGTATGCGATTGGTGTAGGTTCGTTGATTATTATTGTGATTACGGGCGCATTTACAGGCATGGTGTTGGCGCTGCAAGGTTATCATATGCTGGTGAAAGTTGGCACGGAATCGTTGTTGGGTCCTGCGGTGGCCTTATCGATTATTCGTGAACTTGGTCCTGTATTGGCGGCATTGATGTTTGTTGGCAGAGCAGGTTCAAGCATTACCGCAGAAATTGGCATTATGCGGGTGACAGAGCAAATGGATGCCCTTGAAATGATGGCAGTGAACCCTCAATCACGGGTGTTGTTAACACGCATTGTGGCTTGCGCCTTGTCTTTGCCGCTATTGGTGGCGGTATTTGATGTGGTAGGTTTGTGTGCTGCTTACTTGATTGGAGTGGAGATGTTGGGCGTGAATGGTGGCGTATTCATGGGTGAAATGATTGATAAAATTAGCATGCATGATATTTATGCGGGCTGGACAAAGTCATTGTTTTTTGGTTTTTTGGTGGGGGTGATTTGCACATTTATGGGTTATCGTGCCACGCCGACTACTGAAGGGGTGGCTAGAGCAACGACGCAGGCGGTGATGTTGAGTTCGGTGATGGTATTGATTTTAGATTATATCATTACTTCATTTTTTCTTTAAGGAGTAGGTTGAGTTATGAATGAATATAAAAAGATAGAGTTCATTGTGGGCATTTTTGTGCTGGTTGGTGTGGCGTGTATTGCTTGGTTAGCGCTTGAATTAGGGCAAGTGGGGGGGCTGGGTAAAAATGGTTATGCGGTGACGGCTGTTTTTGAAGATGCTGGCGGCGTACGTAAAGGTAGTGATGTGATGTTAGCGGGTGTGTCTGTTGGGCAGGTGATGGCAGTGACCTTGAAAAACAATGAAGAAGCTGAAATGTTACTGCAAATTGATGAAGGCGTTAGTATTGCGATTGATGCAACGGCATCTATCCGCACTAAAGGTTTGATTGGCGAAAAGTTTGTGCGGGTGAATCAAGGTTTTGAAGAAGACTATTTGCTTGATGGTGATGAATTTGAAGATACTGAATCTGCAATTAATGTGGAAGATTTGATTAGTAAATATATTTTTAGTGGCGGTGTAGAATGATGACATATTTGAAACATGTATGGTTAAGTGTGTTGCTGGCTTCGTTGTTGGCTGCGCCTTATTCCCTGGCCGAAGAACAAAATCCAACAGCGGTGGTATCATCAACGATTCAATCCATCATTGACATTCTAGAAGCAAGAGCTGACTTAACTGTCATGACCGATGCGACGCGTGAGCAGATTCGTGTTGTTGTTGCGGGGCGCTTTGATTATCGCGAGATGTCACGCCGCAGCGTGGGCAAGCCATGGAAAACTTTAGATGCAAGTGCACAAGCTGATTTCACGAATGTGTTTCGTCAGATGTTGGAATATTCTTATGGTAATCAGTTGGCAACGTATCATGGGCAAAAAGTGGAGTTTACACCAGCAGAGTTTAAGCGTGATAAAGCAAGGGTGAGGGGGGCAGTGAGCGATGCCTCAAAAAGCATTCCTATGGAATACCGTTTGCATCAAACGGCAACGGGTTGGCAGGTTTATGATATTAAAATTGAAGGCGTGAGTATGATTACAACTTTTCGTAAAGATTTTAAATCAATCATTAAGAAAAAAGGTATGGATGGTTTAGTTGCCATCTTACAAAAGAAAGTGAAAAAACTAAAAGAAAAGGGCTGACGCGCTAGCATTTAGTTTCATTTTTTCCTGATAGGTATTGCGTATGTTGCTTGTTAAATTATGCCTTTTTCGTGGTTCACGTATTGTTTTGCTACTATTTCTACTGTTGTTATCAGCAGTGGCAACATTATGTTATGTTTCACCAGAGATGATCTTTTTAAAGCGTAGCGTTGAATATACGCTGCAAAAAACACTGCATACTGAAGCAGTGACAATTTCAGATTTAAAACTATTTTGGGATGCTGGACCTGCTTTAGATGTGGGTGAAATCAACCTGCACACGCCCCAAGCCTCACTTCAACATAGCCGTGCAACGTTATCATTTTCATGGCGACACTGGTTAACGCCGCATATCAGCTTGCAAGGGGGTGAGCTGTATTTGGACTTGGATAAACCAGCAACTGAGGCAGATTTTTCGCTGCCGCAGCTGGCATTAACGATGGATGATATGCGCATCACATGGTTGTATGGGCAAGAAGAGTATGCGCTTCACCATGTTCAGGCTCGTTTTTCGCCTTTGCTGTCAGATATTTCATTAACAGCTGATGAAGTTGATGTGATGGCGGTGTTGCAGCCTGATTTTTTACCTGAACAGGTGCAGTTACAAGTGCGTGACTTCGCTTTGTTGCCAGAAACTTGGTTAATGTATGCACAAAATATGCAACAACTTGATTTCTCCCTCAATAAAACGGATGTGTATACATGGCAATGGGATATTGCGGTTCAAGCCGAAGCAGGTGTGTTGCATATTGAAGAAGCGCGTATTGAAGTGCCTTTTTCGAAGTTGGCAGCGCAAGGGGTAGGGGTGTTGCAGGCAGATTGGCATTTAAAAAGCTTGAACATTACCCATTTATCATGGTTGGATGGTCAAAACTTTGGTGATTTTAAACTGGCTTGGCAAGATGATGTATTGAACCTTGAAATTGTGGATGGCTCCAGCACTATGCCTATGCTTTGGTCGTGGTTATGGGGGGTGAGTGAAGGGGATGCTTGGTATCGTTGGTTGAGCAGCATGCAATATGGTCGTTTAAGTGATGTGCGTGCGACATTATCACTGCCTTGGGCCAAGCCTTTATCTTCATCGCCTACAGCGCAGGATTTGGCACAATTAAGCTATCATGTTTTGACCCATGTTGAAGGTGCAGATATTAATTTGGGTTCAAATGATAAGTTTTTGTTGGCTACGGATGCATACCTTGAAATTGATCAAAACCACTTAACGGCTGATATTCGTTCAGCTGACTTAGGGAAAAATCTAGGACGTTTGCATGGTGATTATACAATTTCTTGGCATGATTTGCTGATGCGTGTTCAAGCAAAAGGCGTGGTTGATGTGGGCGGACTGCATGCTTGGTTTGATGATGAAGTGGCATCTTCTTTGGCTTGGGATAGAGCAGCAGCTTATGCCAATGTTGAGATGCTGTGGAATGCAAATGAATCATCGCCACAACAAATGTTGCTGACGTTAAAACCCAAGGGCGTATGGCATATGCAGCCTAAGGGTGTGGCGTTATCACTTCATGATGGTGTGGCAATTTTAGACTTGCAACGTGGTCTTAAAGTGCAAGATATGCGCTTTATAAGCCCTTGGTTTGAGGGTGATATGGCGATGTTTATGGCGAATAAGCAAGGTGAATGGTCATTAAAAGACTTGCAAGTTGATGCCAGCACATCATTAGTGCAACTCACCGAACAATTTTCTCTACCCATTACACAGCCTCAAGGCGAAACACAATTGAAGATTGATTACCAAGAGGGTCACTGGAAAGGCTCACTGGACTTTACGCACAGCGACTGGTTGAGCTTTTTTGGCTATGATAAACAAGGCAAAGAAGCTTTAGCTATATCATTTTCAGGTGTTTCTGCGGAGCAATCATTATTGCCTATTCATATTGAGCAATGGCGTACGGGGCATGATGATTTTCAATTGCAGGGCAGCATGGATTTTACAGAAGAAAATGTGGATATTTTGTTTCAAGCGATTGAAACACCTTACTATTATGGAGACTTGCGTTTATTATTGCCTTGGGATGAGGCTTTTGCTTGGGGTGTTGAGGTTAACGCCGATTATGTGGATAAAAATATCGTTGCAGCCTACTTTAAAGATGAGAAAAAAAGTGAGGGAACAAGCGAGCAAGATAGTCAACAAGCAGCAAAACAGGCATGGACATTATATGCGGATATAGAATGGTTAGCCTGGGATGAAAGCTTTGCTGAGCAGGTGAAGGTGGAATATCGTGTTGATCAAGAGAGTTCGTTAAACTTGAGCGCAGCCAATTTGCATTCAGGTGATGCGGATTTGCAACAAGTGAAGGCTTCGCTTGCGATTTTAACAGATGGCAAGGTAGAGTTGAAGCTGTTTGAAGCAGAAGGTTCAGGGCAACATTTGATGATTTCAGGTGCAGTAGAACCACTGAACTCTGGTTTGTTGAAGTGGCAGGGCATGGTGTTGATGGGTGGTGAGTTTGGTACACTGATGCATCAAGCTGAGTTGGATAAGTTGTTTCAGCAAGGAGAGATGGCGGCACTATTTTTGGGGCATGGTGAGTTTGAAGTAGGGCAGCCTTGGTGGCGAGGTATGGAAGGACGTTTTCGTTTGCGGGTAGATGATGGACGCATCATGCAGGGCGGCACATTGGTGAGGTTGCTGGCGGCAATCAGCTTGGTTGACTGGCCAAAATATTTTATTTTCCAACGTGATGATGTGGTGGGTGAAGGCTTATTGTATGATCGATTGCAACTTGAAGCTGACTTT
Source organism: uncultured Zetaproteobacteria bacterium (assembly GCA_964635775.1). Taxonomy (GTDB): domain Bacteria; phylum Pseudomonadota; class Zetaproteobacteria; order Mariprofundales; family Mariprofundaceae; genus Ghiorsea. The sequence goes on from CAZWPS010000081.1 coordinate 6,365, forward strand.
GTAAATGAGAAGCTGCATATTAATCAATTAGCCTTTCAATCATCGGCTTTGGATGCTGGCGGACGTGGTGAAATTGATTTAGCAAGTGGTGATATGGATATTTTATTGATTGCGAGACCCTGGCAAAATATAGAAGCTATTTTAGGCAGTATTCCTTTATTGGGTGATATCCTGACAGGCAAGGATAAGAGTTTATTGCGTAAGATATATCGTATTCATGGACCAGCATCGGATGCTCAAGTTGATGAGTTAGAGCCTCAAGATATAGGCTTGCCCAGTTCAGGTTTGTTGGAAACCTTGTTTTCA
>CAZWPS010000082.1:0-6519 GCA_964635775.1 uncultured Zetaproteobacteria bacterium
GCCTAGGATGAGGTAATCACACCTGATAAGCGCAGGGTGTCAGTGATTTGTTCAAGAAGACCATCTTGTAACTTGTTTTGAACATCTTCAATGCTGGTAATATCTTTTAAATGAGCATGGGCAAAGTTATCTGCGAGCATGCAAATTTTAGTTGCAGAAGATATGTTATCCTTTTGATGATGACTGCCTACGATATTGCAAATGTCTGGGTGCATATCCCATTGTTTTAGGGTAATTTCACCAGCTTCAGCATGGTCAATGCCATACATATGATGTTCAGCATTGATTAAGTCTTGACCAAATAATTTGGCAAAATCGTGTTCAAAGTAAGACATATCAACGCGCATACCTAAAATGACACGTCCAATGTCATGCAATAAGGCTGCCATAAATATGGTATCAGGGGCAGGCTGGTGTTCACTTGGCATGTGAATCGCTAAATGGCGAGCAATTTGACCTACGGCATAAGCATGAGCCCAAAAACTTCTGATTTGATGAATGCCAGCAGGAATAGCAAAGCCGTAAAGCAAGGACATGGATAATGCAATATCACCCGTTTCTTTGCGCCCTAAGCGTGATACAGCATAGGATAAATTGGCAACGGGTTTACCCAAGGGATTATAATAAGGGGAGTTAGCGACTTTGAGTAAGGTAGCTGTGGTTGCTTGGTCGGTTTGAATGACTTGAGCTAGATCTTCGGCGGTGGAGTCATCTGCATTTAATACTGTTTGAATGCGAAGAAAGCGGTCGGGAAGGGTGGGCATGTCTTCAATGATGCCGAGAATTTCAAGAGATGTTTGGCGTTGCACATTTTGAATAGTCATAACCAATACCGCAAGCAAATGGAATGCCATTATTGAGTGGTGCTTATCTTATCTGTTTCTGACATTGCAGATACGATATTTATCTGCGATAATGAAGAGTATGAATACTGAAATGGATACAGCTTTACAGACTAAACTTGAAGCCATGGTGGATGCCATGCCTGCTTTTCCGCAAAGTGTGCACCGCGTATTGGACTTAACCGCTGACTTAAACTGTTCACCCAAAGATGTGGTGCAAGCCATTGAACATGATCCCGTGATGACTGCAAAAATGCTTAAGCTGGTAAACTCTGCTTTTTATAGTTTACCACGCAAAATCACATCTATGAATCATGCTGTGGTTTATGTGGGCGTGAATACGGTTAAAAACATGGCATTAAGTATTGCAACGGTTGGTATGCTGCCCAAAAATAATAAAGCTGGCATTGATATGTCTGCATTTTTATTACATTCCTTGGCAACGGCATCTATAGCGCGTCAATTATCTGAGTTTGTGGACAAAGAAGGCTTTGACGCAGTGGACTTTTTTGTTGCAGGTTTGTTGCATGATTTTGGCAAGGTCGTGTTGGTGCGTTCATTGCCTGAAGATTTTGCCAAAGCGGTTCGCCTTGCAGCAGAACAAGGTCGAAACTTGGTTGAAGTGGAACAAGAAGTGATGGGGGTGAATCATGGTCAAGTGGGGGCAGTATTGGGTGAAAAGTGGCAATTTCCTGATGCTTTGGTGCAAGCGATTCGCGAACACCACCAACCACAGTTGCCTTCAAATGTATTACGAGACTGTGTGTTTGCGGCGAACCAAATATGTAAAACATTATTCATCGGAGATGCAGGAAACACCTTAATTGAGCCTTTTTCAGAGCGTATGCAAGCCCGTTTTGCTGGTGATTTGGATGTCGTATTGGCTAAACTTGGGGATGTGGAGGCGATTGTGAATGAAGCGAAGGTGTTTGCAAGTTTATGAAGCATAGACTACGCTTGTCCTTAGCTTGGACTATTGATTGAATCGTTTGGGTTAGGAAAGTGCTGATGAACGCGGGTTTGATGCGGCTTTAATCTGAAATATTGAACGTAAAAAATCCATGGGGAAGAGGAGCATGAGATGCAAGTGAAATTTTGGGGCGTTCGAGGCTCAATCGCATCCCCTGGTCCAAATACGGCTCGTTATGGCGGCAATACCACATGTATTGAAATTCGCGCTGGTGATGAGTTGATTATTTTAGATGGTGGCACGGGAATCTTTCCTCTTTCGCAAACATTATTCCCTGAATTGCCGCGTAAAACACATATTTTTATTACCCATACCCATTGGGATCATATTCAAGGACTACCCTTTTTTGTACCTATTTTCATTCCTGATAATCATATTCATTTGTATGGAGCCTTTGACCCTGTGACGCAAAAAGGGGTGGAGCAAGTCTATGATGTACAGCTACAATATAGCTTTTTTCCAATTCGAGAAGTAGAGCTTAATGCAAAGATTCATTATCAATCTTTGCGTCCTGGTGAAGTCGTGCAGATTGGTGAGGTCACGATTCGTACGGTATTGATGAATCACCCTGTAACCAATTTAGGTTACCGTGTGGAATATCAAGGGAAGTCAGTCTTTTTTACAGGCGATCATGAGCCGCCTTATAATCTTTATGAAGAGGGTGAAGACGGTTTTGATGATTGCGCCTTAATGGTGGAGCAAAAGGTCGCAGATATTGATGCGCTGATGCGAGATGTGGATGTATTGATTGCTGACTCCTCTTATACGCCAGAAGAATATGTGCAGAAAAAAGGTTGGGGACATGGGACTTACGATTCTTGTATTGCCATGGCAGAACGTGTGGGTGCGAAACGTCTTTTTTGCACACACCATGAACCAACGCGTACTGATGATGCTTTAGAGAAAGTGTTTGCAGAAGCTTTATTACGTTGCCAGCCCAAAGCTGAGTTGAATATTGAGTTGGCTCAAGAGGGCTTGTGTATTCAGCTTTGATTTCAAAAGAGCCATTTCTTTGAATATCAACGTTTGGGGCAATCGCATTAAAAAATACCGTGTTTCACACACGCATTTACAGTTCATTGCGCCCACTGTCATGTTAGCCTGCCACAACATCTTGCCTCGTAAAACCCCCGCAACTGCGTTCGGAATGACAAACACCGACACAATATGTGATTGGACTCAAATTGTAAGTCCTGCATTCAAGTCATAAGTGCAACGTTAATGTGATTGCCTTATGTCAACACCAAACAGAAATTATTTTTTCGATGATTGATGGTATGTCTGCATGTATTTAGTGAGAAAAACACTGCCATATTCCATGTTGTATCTGCCGGCTAAACTGATTATCAGTGGTTTTAATGCTAGGCAACAAAAAATAAAGCTTGTGAAAGTGAACACTCTCATTTTTGATTCGTCTCATGAGTTTGAAAATAAATAATACAAATACAAGTCTACAGCGTCGGCAGCAAGTAATGTCGGGCATCGATCGTATTGCAGGGCGTGATGAGTTAGCATTTTTGACTACGCAACGTGTTTCCAAAGAATCTAAGATTTCTGATGGTGTATTGTTTCGATATTTCTCTTCCAAAGAAGCCATGTTATCAGCTTGGCTTGAGACACGTGGTGAAGAATTACGTTTATTAATGGAATCTATGCCAGCTAGCCGTGATGGTTTATTATATTTCTTGCGTAATTTAATGGATAAAAAGCCATTACTGAACTTTTTATGCTGTTTACCTATGGATATTCCTTATTTAAGGCAAAGTTTAGAAGCAAGGCGTTTACAAGTGCGGTTGGTTTTACAAACACGTATTGGCTTATTGTCTTCTGCACCTATTGGGCTTGATTCGGAACTACTTACTGATCATCTCATGCAATCTATTTATCGTGCATGGAATCCAAACAATCAGCAAAACGAAATACAAAATAAAATACAAAAGGAGCTACTTATGAATCAACTTCCTTGGGAAAAGAATGATCCAAACCAAACCTTATTACCAGCACTTGATGTCATAAAACGCCTAGCTTTAAATGAAAGTGGTTTTGTTTTTGACCCTGTAAGTGGGCGCAGCTTTACTGCCAACGATATTGGCTTATATGTATTACAATTTTTACAACAGCATCATGATGAAGAAGCTTTGTATGCCGCTGTTGCTAAAGATTTTGATGTGTCATGCACTGAAGCAGAGCGTGATTTAACTGAATTCTTTGCACAATTACGCAAATTTCTAACATGAGTAAATTACAAAAAAAAATATCCACCATTGCTGTAACGGGTATGAATGCCAGACCTGATAATCCAGGGCCAGGCGTTGCTGTGGCGCGTTGTCTTCGCTTAGCATATGGGAGCGATATTCGTATTGTTGGTTTGGGTTATGATGTGCTTGATTCAGGGCTTTATTTGGATATTTGTGATGTAAGTTATCTATTGCCATACCCATCAGCAGGCGAGCAACAACTCATGGAGCGCATGTTATATATTCAAGAGCTGGAATCGATTGATATATTAATCCCCTGTTTAGATGCAGAATTATTAAGTTTTAGTCGTTTAAAGCATGAATTTGTACACCTTGGTATCAACATGCTGATTCCAGATGTGACGCAACTTAGAGATCGCAATAAAGATAGGTTAGCTGAGCTAGCACGTCATGCAGGTATTCGTTATCCTGAAACAACGAGCATCACCAGTGCCGATTTTTTTTATCGCTGTCATGATGATGGTTGGAAATATCCTATGGTGGTCAAGGGTGTATTTTATGATGCTGTGGTTGTCAATAATGCCGATGAAGCAAGCGAGGCATTTAGAAAAATTGTTGCAAGCTGGGGGTATCCTGTGCTGGTGCAACGCTTTGTTGAAGGTTATGAAGTTAATTTAACGGCTGTAGGTGATGGTAAGGGTAAACTTTTAGGCTCGGTGATGATGCGTAAACAAGCGGTCACCGATAAAGGTAAAGCTTGGGCTTGTGTGACGGTACATGATGACAAACTAGAAAAAGATGCCTTGAAATTGGTGAAAGAATTACAGTGGGCTGGACCATTAGAAGTCGAAATGCTTAAAGAGAAAGATGGGCAGTATTTATTGATTGAAATTAACCCACGTTTTCCTGCATGGATTTATTTAACAGCAGAAGCAGGTTGTAATTTACCACAAGTATTGGTGGAATTGATAGAAGGGAAAAAGCCAACATTAGGTGAAGTGAAAACAGGGATGATGATGATTCGTTATGCTAAGGAAACGGTGATTGATTTATCAACATTTGAAGCCATGGCAATGACAGGTTGTTGTGCAGCCAGCGTGAAGAGGAAGGTGAAGTGATGAATGCAGATGCTACGGAAAACACTGGACAAACAATCAAGAAAAAACACTGGAATAAACCGACATTAACACCACATCAAATGGGTGCTTTAAATAAATTTGGTAGCGTAAGTGGTGGGCAATTTCAGGATAACTTTGAGGGCTCTGCTATTGTCGATTTGATGGCTGAATATGGTTCACCATTGTTTGTTGTCTCAGAGAAACGTTTGCGGCAAAATGTGCGTAAATTATACCGCGCTTTTGAAACACGTTATCCTGATGTTGTGTACAGTTGGTCATACAAAACCAATTATTTGGGTGCAGTTTGTACCACGCTTCATCAAGAGGGTGCTTGGGCAGAGGTGGTATCGGCTTTTGAATATGAAAAAGCGCGGCAACATGGCGTTTGCGCTGAGAAAATTCTCTTTAATGGACCACATAAAGAACGCCCAATTTTAGAGCGTGTCGTTGCAGAGGGTGGGCGTATTCATATTGACCACTTGGATGAGCTTTATTTGCTTGAAGATGTGGCAAAACAGGCTTCAAAACAGGTGGATGTCACCATTCGATTGAATTTTGATACGGGTTTTACCGAGGCTTGGAGTCGTTTTGGTTTTAATATTGAATCAGGACAAGCTATGGATGCCGCTCGTATTTTAGGTGAAAGTGAACACTTAAATTTAAAAGGTTTACACAGTCATTTGGGAACTTTTGTGCTTGATCCACGCGCTTATGGCGCACAAGTTCGTATCATGTGTGCATTTATGGATCAGGTGGAATCACAAACAGGGTGTTTGATTGAAAGCATTGATATTGGTGGTGGTTTTGCTTCAATGAATGCACTGCAAGGCACATATTTGCCACCTGAGCAAGTTGTTCCCAGCTTTGATCAGTATGCTGAAACGATTTGTGATGCCTTAAATGATGCAACGCGTGAACGTGATATGCGCGGTGTGAGTCGCCCTAGGCTCATTCTTGAGAGTGGTCGGGCTATTGTTGATGATACAGAGATTTTATTAACTTCTGTTGTTGCCAACAAACGCATGCCCGATGGACGACGTGCGACAGTCTTGGATGCAGGGGTAAACATTATGTTTACAGGTTTTTGGTATAATCACCAGGTCGTGCCAACACGCCCACTTGAAGGTGTGCCAGAGGATACCATTTTGTATGGTCCATTGTGCATGAACATTGACGTAATGCGTTCATCTGTGATGTTACCGCCACTCAATGTTGGTGATTCACTTATTTTTAGCCCTGTTGGTGCATACAATAATACACAGTGGATGCAGTTTATCGAATACCGTCCCAATGTGGTTATGATTCATGAGGATCAATCGGTTTCTCTGATTCGGGCGGCTGAAAATTTACAGGTGATGACAGCACAAGACATAATCCCCGAACATTTGAAG
>CAZWPS010000083.1:0-6512 GCA_964635775.1 uncultured Zetaproteobacteria bacterium
ACTTTACCGTTAGTAGTAAAGACCTCATCAAAAAAGTCATGTTGTGTATCATGATTTCCTAATTGATTCACCGCGCAATAATGGCATCGCCAAGGTGAATCAATTGGCTGAATTTAAATGGCAAACAATTTTATGGTGTCAGTTTGTAGATATGAGGCTCAATATCATATTGTTTTAACAACTTACGCACGGTATTACGATTTAAACCCAACATATGTGCAGCTTTGATTTGGTTTCCCTCAACCTTTTCAAGTACCAAGTGTAATAATGCAGGCTCAACTTGCTCCAAAACATGGCGATGTAAGCCTTGCACATCAGCATAACCAAGTTGATGAAAATAGCGTGTGACACAACGATTTACAGCTTCGCCCAAGGTTTCTGGGGCATCATTTTTAGCTTCATGACTGCCCAAGGCTAAAGCAACATCTTGCATGGTAATGCTTGCACCAGGGGTTAATACGGCCAAACGACGCATTACATTTTTTAATTCGCGCACATTACCTTGCCATTCAAAACGTTGCAGTAAACCCAAGGCATCATCTAACAAAATCGGGGTTGCAATTGATAATTCATCAGCTGCTTGCTGCAATAATGCATCAGCCAAGGCTGGAATATCATCACGTCGCTCACGCAAAGCGGGTATTTCAATAGGAATCACATTCAAACGGTAGTATAAGTCTTCCCTAAACTTGCCTTCTTTAATCTTTTTAGGCAGAAATTGATGCGTTGCTGCTAGTACACGCACATTGACCTGTGTTGTGGTTGTGCTGCCCACACGCTGCACTTCACCAGTCTCTAAAACACGCAGCATTTTAGCCTGCAATGCCAATGGCATATCACCAATTTCATCAAGAAAGAGTGTGCCGCCATTGGCTTGTTCAAAATGACCAGCTCTGGCTTTATCAGCACCTGTAAAAGCACCTTTTTCATGTCCAAAGAGCTCTGCTTCTAATAAATCACCAGGGATAGCCGCTGTATTAATGGCCACAAAAGCTTTGTTTTTACGCGGGCTTTGGCTATGCAACTCTTGCGCTACTAACTCTTTTCCCGTGCCTGATTCGCCAGTAATTAACACGGTCATGTCCGATACTGCAACCTTAGCAATCATGCGAAAAAGCTGTTGCATGGCTTGGCTTTTTCCTAAAATCAAACCTTTACTTTTCTTTTTTGGCACAGACTTCTTAAGCTGTTTAGGTCTGGGTTTCACCTTTTCCGCAAGCTTGCGTACTTCATCCAAATCAAAAGGTTTGGGTAAATATTCCATCGCACCAGCACGGTATGCCTCTACAGCATGGTCAAAGGTTGTTTCTGCTGTCAGCATCACTACAGGGGCTTCAAACAAGCCTGATTCCAAGGCTGTCATGCCATTGCCATCGGGTAAAAACACATCCAAAAAGACAATGGTAAATGTTGCCATCGCTACCGCATCTTTTGCCGTTGCCAAATCAGGGGCTTCAATCACTTCAAAACCTTGCTCGGTCAACACCTTGCTTAAAACCCAACGTATGCCTGAGTCATCATCTACAATCAATGCTTTTAACATCTTTTCTCCATGCGTCTCATAGCACCTCTATTGTTAAACTTGCGCGTTGCTGTGTGATGACCATGCTTAACTCAGTGTTTCCCTAAATTTGGGTTACAGCGTAAGGGTAAATAAATGGTGAAAATAGTGCGTGTTTGCACACTTTTTTGCATCACTTTCCCCCCGTGTTCATGCACCACCTGCTGCACGATGCTTAAACCCAACCCATTACCCCTTGTTTTGCCAGTTACGTATGGCTCAAACAACCGCGCTTGGATATTCTCTGGTATTGTTCGCCCATTACTGGTGATTTTAATGGATAACACGGCACCACTATGCTCGTTTAAGACAATACCATGTGCAATGCGCGTTTCCCAAACAATGACATCCGATTGAGCCTCAAGTGCATTGGACCATAAATTTTCAATGGCTTGCCGTAGTCGTTTTTCATGCACAAAAATATCAGGAATACTCGGATCATAAGCGCGTTCCACCCGCGCTCCCCCATCTTTGCACACATCATCCAACAAAGCATGAATGTTAACCGCTTGCATCTCCACATTTGCCCGTGGACCGATTTGTAAAAAACCATCCACACGCTCACGGATGCGATCAACCTCCAGCAACATGCGTGATACGATCATCAAGTCATCACCTTGAAGCTGCTCACTTAATAATTGTGTTGCCCCGCGCAAGGCTGCCAAAGGATTTTTAATCTCATGGGCACGCTCTAAAGCAATACGTGATACGGTTTCCGCCATCTCATGCCGCCGACTTTGTGCCTCTGCCTCCAAACGATTTCCCTCAGCAATCAACACAATCGACACTAAACCATCATTTTGCATCGAAAAATAAAGCGAATATGGCTTATGCCCTAGCGTGCTATAAAATAAGTCTGCTGAAACCGTTTCACCTTTTAATGTGCGCTGTAACATCTGCAATATTTCCGCTTCAGGGGCGATGAAATCAGTGAGTTTTTTGCCCAACAAATGCCTCTCTGAAGTGTTGAAATGTTCTTGGGCTAAGATATTTACCGCACAAAGAACCGCATTGTCTTGCACCAATACCGATGCCACAGGTAAGTGCGAGAAATGTACTTCTTGTGCCCCTTTAAATGCCACGTTCAAGCACCTGCTCAGAAGAAAAATAAGCTTGTGCTACATCCAATTGTTGTTGCCAATCATCAAGGCGTTGGAATGAGCCTCTAAAATCAGCTGAACCTTTCAGACCTTTTGTGTACCAAGCAACATGTTTACGCGCTAGTTTTGATGCCCTGCGTATACCATGGAAATCTGCTAAATGATGCATATGCTCTTCAACCACAGCCCAAATATCAGCAGGTTGAGGGGGTTTAGGTGGTGCTAAACCCATGATTGCAGCATGTACCTCTGCCAATACCCAAGGATTACCCTGTACAGCACGCCCAACCATCACACCATCACAATTTGATGCCCGAATCATTGCCAAAGCACTCTCTGCATCAATCACATCACCATTACCAATCACAGGAATAGATACCACAGACTTGGCGCGTCCAATATCATCCCAATTGGCATGACCATTGAACATTTGCGAACGTGTGCGCCCATGTACAGTCAACATTTGAATGCCATTATCTTCAGCTATTTTGGCAATACGCTCCATATTTTTACTTGTTTCATCCCAACCTGTACGAATTTTCAAGGTCACAGGAATAGCCACGGCTTTCACCACCGCATCAATCACACGAGCCACCAAAGATTCATCACGCAACATCGCTGAACCCGCCACTTGTTTGCACACTTTCTTCACTGGGCAACCCATATTGATGTCAATAAAGTCTGCCCCCCTGTCTACAGCCCAAAGTGCGGCATCAACGACAAACTTAGAATCAGAACCTGCAATTTGAATGGATACAGGAGATTCCCCTTCATCTAGCTCTGCCATGCGTTCGGTGCGTTCTCGACCTTGCTCTACAGCACGCGAAGCAATCATTTCTGTTACCGTCAAACCAATGCCAAAACGACGGCAAATACGGCGAAAAGGTAAATCAGTAATGCCTGCCATAGGCGCAAGCACCAATGGGGGATTAATCATATGTTGACCAAGCTTAAAGCCTGGTAAAAGAGGGGTTGCTGTGGGGGTTATCATTGTCATCACTGTTAAATACTGCCTAAATTTTGGGCAATTAAAGCACATCAACACATAAAAGACGAGACTAAAAATCGTACAGTCCAAGGAGCCACTTGCAAAAGTCATGAGCGGCGATTTACTCATCCACTCAGACTTTTGCAAGTGGCTCCAAGGTCATCGCATTAAAATTACACTTACGACTTCAATCCAAAGAACAGCGGCGACCTCCTATCATTCACCTGAATAACATATGAAAGCGCCTTGACTATCCATACGGGTCTGCTCACAATGCGTAAGCTTTAGAATAATGAGCAGCAATGCTTTTCAAAGGATTTAACCATCATGGCAAAAAATATGACTACATTTGATATTACAGACGTACCTCGCGTGGGGCAAAGCAGCGATGACTTAATCAAAGGCATGCAGCGTCACTTTTTGCGTACATTGGGTTTAAGTAAGGCTTGTATTTCCGATCATTATAAGTATCAAGCACTTGCTTATACGGTGCGTGATCGTTTGATGGAAAATTGGAAAGATACCAAAGAAGCGATTACAGAAGCCAATGGCAAGCGCACATCTTATCTTTCGCTTGAGTTTTTAATGGGCAGAGCTTTGGGAAATGCTGTGTTAAATCTTGGCTTAGATGAGGCAACTACAGAAGCTTTGCATCGATTAGGGATGAATATCGAAGAAATGATTGATGCAGAACATGATGCAGGGTTGGGCAATGGTGGTTTAGGGCGTTTGGCAGCATGTTTTGTGGATAGTTGTGCAACCTTGCAACTGCCAGTGACTGGTTATGGCATTCGTTATGAATATGGCATGTTTCGTCAGCGTATTGTTGATGGTAATCAAGTTGAAGAGCCTGATCATTGGTTGCGCGAAGGCAATGTTTGGGAGCTTGAGCGCCCTGAATACACACAGCGCATACATTTTGGTGGTTATACGGAACATTACCGTGATGAAAACAACCAATTACGTTGCCGTTGGGCAGCAAGCCATGATGTGTTGGCGGTCCCTTTTGATACACCTATCCCTGGTTATAAGAATAATACGGTCAACACATTACGTTTATGGAAATCTTCAGCTACAGATGAATTCGATTTGGGCGAATTTAATTCAGGTGATTATGCACAATCTGTGGCGAGCAAAAATGAAGCTGAACATATTTCTATGGTGCTTTATCCCAATGATTCCAGTGAAAATGGCAAAGAGCTGCGCCTAAGACAACAATATTTCTTGGCATCAGCTTCGATTCAAGATGTATTACGTCAATGGGTTGAATTACATGGTCAGGACTTTAGTCAATTTGCTGAGAAGAACTGCTTTCAACTTAATGATACCCACCCAACAGTCTCGATTGCTGAATTGATGCGTATTTTAATGGATGATTATCGTTTGGAGTGGGATGAAGCTTGGGCAATCACCAGCAAAAGCATGGCTTATACGAACCATACCTTGCTTCCTGAAGCTCTTGAGCGTTGGTCAGTGCCTTTGTTTGGTCGTTTATTGCCGCGTTTATTGGATATTATTTATGAAATTAATGCGCGTTTCTTAGCTGAGTTGGCACAAAAGTGGCCAGGCGATGTTGAGCGTCAACGTCGTATGTCAATTATTGAAGAAGGTGATGTACAACAAGTACGCATGGCATATTTAGCGATTGTGGGCAGCTTTTCAGTGAATGGTGTGGCGCAATTGCACTCTGATTTGTTGGTCGCAGGCTTATTTAATGACTTTTATCAGTTATGGCCTGAAAAATTCAACAACAAAACCAATGGTGTGACGCAACGCCGCTGGGTTGCGATGTGTAATAAGCCGATGTCTTCTTTAATCAGCGACAACATTGGTGACGACTGGGTTGTTCAGCTTGATGAGTTGAAAAAACTTGCCCCTTATGCAGAGAAAGAAGATTTTAGGCAACAATGGGCTGCGTGTAAACGTACGAATAAAGAGCGTTTAGCAGCGTTAGTTTTACAAGATTGCGGGGTGACTTTTCATCCTGATGCGATGTTTGATATTCAGGTCAAACGTATTCACGAATACAAACGCCAGCTGCTTAACTTGTTGCATGTCGTACATTTGTACAACCGCATCAAGCGTGGTGATACGGCCAATTGGACCAACCGTTGTGTCTTGATTGGTGGCAAGGCAGCGCCAGGTTATTATATGGCAAAACAAATCATTAAACTAACCAATAACATTGCCGAAGTGATCAATAATGACCCCGATGTTGGCGATAAACTCAAACTCGTATTTTTCCCTAACTACCGTGTATCAGCAATGGAAGTGATTGCACCTGCCGCAGATTTATCTGAGCAAATTTCAACTGCAGGCAAAGAAGCATCAGGCACAGGTAACATGAAATTCATGATGAATGGTGCCTTGACCATAGGCACACTTGATGGTGCGAATATTGAGATTCGTGAAGAAGTTGGTGCTGAAAACTTCTTCTTATTTGGCTTAACTGCCGCAGAAGTTGAAGCGACACGTGGTCATTATAATCCCAATGCTTTGATTGAAGCCGATGAAGACTTTAAACAAGTGATGAATTTGATTGAATGTGGGCATTTCAGCCAGTTTGAACCGGGTTTATTTACTTCAATTACAGGTTCGATTCGTTGTGAAAATGATCCTTGGTTAACTGCTGCCGACTTCCGCTCTTATATTGATGCCCAAGAGCGAGCATCTATTGCTTTTCAAGATCAGGCATTATGGCAGAAAATGAGTGTTTTAAACACGGCATACAGTGGCAAATTCTCTACAGATCGCACGATGCAAGATTACAATCGTGATATTTGGAAGTTAACGCCCATTAAAGTTTAAAAGTTGAACACGGCAGGCATATGTTTGCCGTGTTTTAGCGTTTTTTCGCTGCTGC
>CAZWPS010000084.1:0-6496 GCA_964635775.1 uncultured Zetaproteobacteria bacterium
AATAATCTATACTAAATAATGTTTATATTATAAAAATGAGGAAATAAATTATGGGACAGTTGAATATTAAACATACGATAGAAATGAATTGTAGTGCTGAACAAGCATGGGAAGTCATTGGACCAAACTTTTTGCATATTAGTCATTGGGGAAGGGGGGTGTCGAAATCTTGGAAAAATGAAGATGTAGACAAAGAATACCCTGATGCACCTGCTGGTGGTCGCTACTGTGAGGTGGCTGGTTTTGGTCAAGTTGATGAAAAAATCATTCACTTTGATGGGGAACAGCATGAAATATCTTGGTCAGCAAAGGCTGACAAGCTACCTGGGTTCATTTCAGGGTTACAGAATGCCTTGCGTGTTGAAAAAATTGACCAACACCGGTGCCGTGTAAGCACAAACTTAACGGCTAATACCAGCGGCTTATGGGGTTTTTTATTTGGTCCTCTTTTAAAAATTAACCTTTCAAAAACGGTGCGAGGATTTTTAGATGACTGGAAGGTTTATGCGGAAACAGGTGAAGTCTCTGCTACAAAACAAAAAGAGCGAGCTAGAAAATGATATAGCGTTAAAGATTAATATTGTAAATCTCTAGCACGATCGCCAATTGCAAGAGTAAAGTTGATGGTGTGTAGCGAGAAAAGTTAGTATCTTGCAGTTGAAAAAGCATTTTTTTTCTTCTATGCTTGAAGCAGAATGTTGTAATCAAGGAGCATAGATGCCTGACCAAGGAAGGGAAATTCGTTATGCCAAATTGATTCGTCATTTATCGATTCGGCAAAATACCATCAGCTTTAATACTTTGGTGAAAAACCAACAAGCCGAACATCAGCAACCAAACGCACGTTTGCGTTTAAGGCATGTGGATGTCTATCGTTTATTAAGCCCTTATATTAGCAGCCGTTTTATTGAACAACTCAAAGCTGTTTTACCTTTAGCCGCTTACCTTATTTTATTTCAAATTCTCGTCTTAAATCAGGCGGTTAGTCAGCCAATCATGATTATATCAGGCTTGATGGCTGTGATTGTGGGTTTGATGTTGTTTATGGAAGGTTTAAGTAAGGGTTTGATGCCTTTTGGCGAAAAAATAGGACAGAGTTTACCCACCAAAGTGCCTTTGGGTGTTGTCTTGTTGATTACTTTTTTATTGGGTATTGGGGTAACTTTTGCAGAACCAGCCATTGGTGCTTTGCAAGCGGCGGGAAGCTTGTTGAAGGTGGAAAATGCGCCTTATTTATATACTTTATTAAACCATTGGAGTGGCACGCTGGTCTTGATTGTGGGTTTGGGCGTGGGTTTGGCGGTGGTTTTGGGAACCTTGCGTTTATTGTATGGCTGGAGTCTAAAACCTTTTATTTATTTAACACTTACACCAGCTCTCGGCTTAACAGTGTGGATGATGCAAGATGATGAATTGTGTAAAGTGCTTGGTTTAGCATGGGATTGCGGGGCCGTGACGACAGGGCCGGTGACTGTGCCTTTGGTATTGGCTTTGGGCATAGGGATTGCTTCGGCGGCAGGGCGTGGTTCGAGTGCTTTGTCGGGGTTTGGCATTGTGACTCTGGCTTCTTTATTCCCGATTATTGGGGTGATGTTATTAAGCTTATTTGTTGCTTCAACCACCTCTGCCGAAGCCATTATTGCAATGACACAATTACAACATGCCAGTGCCGAATTAAGCCAAGCTTGGTATCAGGTTAGCCCTGGGCAAGAAATGTTAGCTGGATTGCAAGCGATTGTGCCTTTGGTGGTCTTTTTGATGCTGGTATTGCGTTTTGTATTGCGGGAAACCTTGCCTACCCCTGGCATTATTATGTATGGCATTGTGTTATGCGTATTGGGTATGATTATTTTCAGTATTGGGTTGCGTTATGGTTTATCCGCTTTGGGTGAGCAGTCTGGCTTGTTGTTATCTTCTGCATTTACCAGCTTAGATGGCATCGCTGAACCGCTTTATTCATGGGGGGTAGGCATTGCAATTGCTTTGATTTTCGCCTGGGTGCTTGGTTTTGGCTCAACCATTGCCGAACCCGCTTTAAATGCGCTGGGAAACACCGTGGAAACACTTACCAATGGTGCTTTTGAGAAGAAAACGTTGATTTATGCTGTTGCCACGGGTGTTGCTTTTGGCATTACTTTGGGCGTGCTTAAAATCATCTTTGGCTGGTCATTACCGGTGTTCTTGTTGCCACTTTATAGCTTAGCGATTGTGTTAACATGGTTATCCAGTGAAGAGTTTGTGAATGTGGCATGGGATAGTGCAGGGGTGACAACAGGCCCGGTCACTGTGCCATTGGTTTTAGCAATGGGTTTGGGTTTGGGCAATGCAGTGGATGCGATTGAAGGTTTTGGTATTTTGGCTTCGGCATCGATTGGTCCTATTTTAACGGTATTACTCACAGGGCTGTGGGTTCAATATCAAATTCATCGTAAACATCAGCGTAATGAGCGGCAAACCGAAGGAGAAGCAGCATGAGCATGAAACATATCAATGTATTAACGGATGTTTTTTTAATTACTTGTGTGGTGCAGCGTGGGCGAGCCAAAGCTGTGGTGAAAGCAGCCCAAGAGGCTGGCGCACAAGGGGCAACGATTCATTATGGACACGGACATGGCGTGCATGAACTGCTTGGTGTATTGAGTGTGGCAGTGGATACCGAAAAAGAAATTATTAACATTTTAGTGCCCAGTGATTTGAGTGATATGGTCTTTGAAAAGATGTCGCTGGCAGGTCATTTGGACACACCGGGTATGGGTATGATTTATCTTACGCGGGTAGAAAAAGCAGCAATGCACATTCCTCAGCATATTTTAGAAAGCATCTCTGAAAGTGATGCAAATAAAGCTAATGTTTAAGTTAATTGCGTGTATTGCGGCAGAGGATAGGGCTGAAGAAGTGGTCAAAGGTTTGGAAGAAAAATTTCACCTCCAAGCCGCCGTATTTCACTTTGCGCGAGGGTTGGGGCGTAGTGCATCTTTAGCTTCGTCTAGTATGGGGCAGCAAACAGAGAAAATGTTGCTTAAAGTATTGGTGGAAGCACAGTTTGTTGATGAGGTGTTTGCCTATATTTATCATGCAGCAGACCTTGACCGTCCGCACGGCGGCATTATTTATGTAACGGCTACGGAACAAATTGATATTAGCCCACAAGTGAAAACATCGAATATGGCACAGGCCATTCATGCGCTTGAATAAGCCAAACGCTGCCCATTCACACCCACCAATATTGACCAAACAAATTAGCATTTGGCAATACCTTGCCAGCTTATGGTTTTTGCCTGTGATGTTTTTGTGGATTCAAAGTGTGATTCGTTTAGCTGAAAATCCGTTGTTAAATGGGGCAACATTGTGGTTTTCTTTGGTGAATATGTTGATTTTTATAGCTTGCTTTGTGGCGGCTGCGTGCTGGGTGCATCAACCGATTCGCCAAGCGTTGCAAAACAATCATCATGAAGCATTAGAGCAAGCAATGGGTGTGATGCCTTGGCGGGCGGTGCAGGCTTTTGCACTTGTTGCTTTGTTATATGTGTTGTATTTTCTGGTGGTTATTGCCATTTCCTTTGTTGTTGCTGATATGACCATGACACCGCGCATGATGATTGCGTTGGGTGTTTGTGTCGTTTTTTCTTTAGGTATTCTTACGCCAACACTGGCGATTGCTTTAACCATATCTTGGTTATCTAAAGCACGAAAGCGCTTATCTTTGCAGCGATTATTCATTGGCAACCTTGAACAAAGCCATCATGATCATTGGAGCATTCGTGCGGCTAATCGTCCGTGGCTTATTTTTGGTGTGACCAGCTTATTGCCAGTAAGTATTTTGGCGATGTTTATAGCCTTGATGTTGGGCTCAAATAATGAAATGGAGCAACATTTTATTTTGATGCAAGCGGTGGTGGTGTTTGCAGCTTTAATTATTGGTGGCATTGCTTTGGTATGGATTACCAGCCGTATGGTGCAGCGCATTACGCAAGAGCTGGCAATGGGGCTAAACTTTTTGCGTCAAGGCAAGTTTGAAGGGCATGTTGCGGTGATGATGGATGATGAAATGGGCGAGTTGGCGCGGGGGTTAAACACAGCATTGCTGGGTTTAAAAGAGCGCGATAGCCTTAAAGATGCGCTTGCGATTGCCAGCGATATTCAGCAGGGGTTGATGCCGCGTGGTGAGCCAGATATTCAAGGTTATGCCATGGCAGGATTTCAGCAAAGCTGTTTTGAGGTGGGCGGTGATTATTATGACTATATTCAGCGCAGCAATGGTACAGTGTGGTTGGTGATTGCGGATGTGGCGGGCAAAGGTTATCCAGCTGCCTTAACGGTTGCCAACTTGCAGGCGATGCTGCATGCCTTGGCAAATGCCAGTGATATTTCGCTGTTGGATGCTGTGACATATATCAATAAGTCGTTATGTGAATCCTTGCAGGGCGGTCGTTTTGTGACCTTCTTCGTCGCCGAGCTCAACCCTGAAACACATCACATGCAATGGTTAAATGCTGGACATATTCCACCATTATTATGGCATCAAGATCACCTTTCACGATTAGAAGCCACATCACCACCATTGGGCATGTTGGACGATATTGTATTAAGTACAAGTGTCTCGGTTTTAGCTGTTGATGATGCGCTTTTTGCTTGCACAGATGGTATTACTGAAGCGCGTAAGGCATCAGGAAAAGATATGTTTGGTGATCAACGGGTGGAAGCGTGGTTTGCTGAGCGTCATCAACTTGATTCATCGGTGCTTGCTTCTTCATTATTGGCACGCTTAAATGAATCAGGTTTTGTGAACCAAGATGATGATATGACAACACTATGTTTAAAGCGGGAGTATACATGAACACAAACAATGAGATGCGCATTGAGCGAGATTCTATGGGTGAGATGAATGTGCCTCAAGCAGCGATGTATGGTGCATCAACGGCAAGAGCTGTTGCCAATTTCCCTGTGTCCAATTTGCGCTTTTCACGGGTGTTTATCAAAGCTTTAGGACAAATTAAAGCCCAAGCGGCAATGGTCAATGCCCAATTAGGCAAATTAGAGCCGCAGCAAGCCAAAGTGATTCAACAAGCGGCTTTGGAAGTGGCAAATGGTGATTGGGATGCCCATTTTGTGCTCGATATTTTTCAAACAGGCTCGGGAACATCGACCAATATGAATGCCAATGAAGTGATTGCGTTTCGTTGTGCAACATTGGATAAGTCAGCGGCGATTCATCCCAATGACCATGTGAATATGGGGCAATCGTCCAATGATGTGATTCCTACTGCGATTCATGTGGCAGCAGCGGATGTATTATTGCATCAATTATTGCCAGCACTGCGCCATTTACAGCAAAAGTTACAAGAAAAAGCTGAAATCATGAGCGATGTGGTGAAAATTGGGCGGACGCACTTGATGGATGCCACGCCAATCACTTTGGGGCAGGAAATTTCAGGCTGGGCAAGACAAATTGAGTTGGGCATCATGCGTTGTCAGGCATGTTTGCCGCGTATTACTGAGCTGGCTCAAGGCGGTACGGCAGTGGGTACGGGGTTAAATACGCACCCTGATTTTGGACACAATATGGCTCAAGCTTTAAGCCAAGCTTATGGTATTGAGTTTTGTGAAGCAGCCAATCATTTTGAAGCTCAAGCTGCGCAAGATGCGGCAGTTGAATTATCAGGCGCACTGCGTACTTTGGCGGTATCATTGGTTAAAATCGCTAATGATGTGCGTTTATTAAACATGGGGCCACGTTGTGGCTTGGCGGAAATAAGCGTGCCTGCGGTGCAGCCAGGCTCATCGATTATGCCTGGCAAGGTCAACCCTGTGATTGCTGAATCCATGGCGCAAGTATGTGCACAAGTGATGGGCAATGATGCCACGATTGCTTTTGGTGGCGCATCGGGCTTGCTTGATTTGAATGTCATGTTACCCGTCATGGCGCACAACCTCTTAGAATCTGAAGAAATATTAAGCAATGCGGTATTGATGTTTGCCGATAAATGTATTGCGGGTCTTGAAGCAAATGTGGAGACATGTGAGCAACAAATTCAATGGAGCATGAGCATGGTGACATCGCTTGCGCCCGTCATTGGTTATGACAAAGCTTCACGCATCGCCAAACAAGCCGTCCAAGAGGGTAAAACTGTGCGCCAGCTTTGTCTTGATGAACAAATTTTACCTGCACATGAGTTAGATATATTACTTGACCCGAAATCGATGTTGCAAGCAGCGGAGTCGTGAATAGCAGTTGTTCAGAGCTGCCTTAGGTTGGTCAATGAATAAACTGCCCTCAACTTTCAGGGCGACGTCTACAATGGCGACAGCGTATCACATTAAAAGCCTGTGATGTTTCCAGCACGAGCAATTAGTCTGAGATGGGAGAGGTGAAGTTCTAATGCGATTGCCCTGCGAACATTTCTCTTTACAGTTGTGTTTTGAAACATCAAGGAGTAGCGTTCCTCTATTAGGGCGTTAGCGACCAAAAATTTATGGCTCTTATGAAATTCATAAG
>CAZWPS010000085.1:0-6488 GCA_964635775.1 uncultured Zetaproteobacteria bacterium
ACACTGCCCCGATTTTGCTTCAATCAAGGGCTTTTGAGTCTGTCGTTTAAAACATGCCCAGTTGTAGTTTTGCTTCATCGGACATCATGGCTCTGTCCCATGGGGGTTCAAAGATGAGGTCGACATGCACATCCGTCACATTGTCTACAGCCAATGTTTTGGCACGCACATCATCGACAATAAAGGGTCCCATGCCACAGCCTGCTGCGGTTAAAGTCATGGTGATTTCAATGTGATTGCCACCGTCATCGGTATCCACGATATGCACATCGTAAATCAAACCTAAATCCACGATGTTCACGGGAATTTCAGGGTCGTATACTGTTTTGAGAGCCGTCCAGACATTGGCTTCTTCAACAGGACCGTTGGCGGCATTGCTCACATCCTTCTTTTCTTCTGGCGCATCATCGCTGGTATGATTTGTGATGCCCAAAGCATCGCCATCTTTGCCTTCCACGCGTGCTAAATTACCGTTGACACTGACCGTATAACAACCGCCAAGCTCTTGTGTAATCACCACTTGCGCATTTTCAGGGATGATGACAGGTGTGCCCAGCGGAATCAAAATAGCATCAATATCGCGGGTGGTGGTAATCATGTTTCCTGATGCCATCGTTTACTCCGTTTTCGCCATTTCATGTTTATTTTCAATAGCCGCTTTGAGTGTATGCCAACATAATGTGGCGCATTTGATGCGGGATGGAAACTCTTTCACGCCAGCAAGCACGGCCAGTTTGCCAAGGGCTTCTTCATCGGGTTTATCGGCGAGATCGGCGGTTGCCATATCATGGAAAAGCGTAAACAAATGCTTAAATTGAGCCACCGATTGACCTTTAAGTGCTTGGGTCATCAATGATGCAGAGGCCGTTGAAATTGAGCAGCCTTGTCCTTCAAATTTGATGTCTTCTATGATGTTTTCGTCATTGATTTGCACATAAATATGCAATTGATCGCCACATAAAGGGTTGTAACCTTCTGCATCATGGTTACACACCGCCAATTGACCAAAATTACGCGGGCTTTTGGTATGATCGATGATAACTTGTTGATATAAATCGCTTAAATCAAACATTATATAAACATATCCCTCGCTTTTTTAAGCGCTGCAAATAATACATCCACTTCAGCTTCTGTATTATAAATCGAAAATGAGGCGCGGGCAGTGGCGGGGACTTTATAAAACTGCATCACTGGCATTGCACAATGATGACCCGCCCGAATAGCCACACCTTCACGGTCTAAGATGGTGCCCACATCATGAGGGTGTACGGCATCCAAAACAAAGGATAAGACACATGCTTTATCTTGCGCTGTACCGATTTGACGTAAGCCTTCAAAGTTTTCTGCTTGTGTTGTGGCATAACGCAAAAGTGCTTGCTCACAGCGTATGATTTGAGAAAAGCCCACATTTTGAATATATCGAATTGCCGCGCCAAAACCAATGACACCAGCAATATTGGGCGTTCCCGCTTCAAATTTATAGGGCAAGTCGTTGTATTGGGTTTTTTCAAAGGTCACCATCAAAATCATATCACCGCCACCTTGATAAGGTGGCATGGCATGTAAAATAGCTTCTTTGGCAATCAAGATACCAACACCAGTTGGACCATACATTTTATGTGCCGAAGTCACATAAAAATCAACATCCAAAGCTTGCACATCGGTGGGTATATGTGCGGCAGCTTGCGCACCATCAATGAGCACTTTTGCACCCACAGCATGTGCCTGTTGAATCATGTTGGCAATGGGATTAATGGTGCCTAGAGCATTGGACATGTGCACAAGACCAACAAGTTTGGTGCGCTCAGATAATAAATCAGCATATGCCTCTAAATCAAGCTCGCCAGCTTCATTCATGGGAATAATGTTCAGCGTTGCGCCGACACGTTGACAAAGCATTTGCCAAGGCACGATATTGGAATGATGCTCCATATGACTAATGATAATCTCATCACCTTTGCCAATATTTGCGCCACCCCAAGATGTTGCCACCAGATTGATGCTTTCTGTAGTGCCACGGGTAAAAATGACTTCTTTGTTTGATTTGGCATTAAAAAAGCTACGAATGTTATCACGTGCTGCTTCATAATCTGCTGTTGCACGTTCAGAAAGCGAATGCACACCGCGATGAATATTGGCATTGTCTTTTTCGTAGTAGTGGCGCAGCGCATCGATGACCACTTGAGGCTTTTGGGTGGTCGCGGCATTGTCCAAGTAAACCAATGGTTTACCATACACCTCTTGTTGTAATATAGGGAAATCTTGGCGTATATGTTCAATATTCATGGTTTAGCCCAACAACGCATCAAACGCTTCGCCATGAGGTAACTTGGCAAAGGCTGCTTGTTCGACATAGCTGCGAACCACGGCATGCCCCATTTTGGCTAACACCTCATCGGCAAACGCAAAGGTTAACAATTCTTGTGCTGCTTCTTGTGAAATGCCGCGTGAGCGCAAATAAAACAGTTGTTTATCATCCAATTGCCCTACGGTTGCACCATGGGCACACTTGACATCATCATGATAGATTTCGAGTTCAGGTTTGGTATCAATGGATGCATGTTTGGATAACAACAAGTTGCCGTTGTACATGTTTGAATCGGTTTTTACGGCATCTTTATGCACCAAAATTTTCCCATTAAACACACCATGTGAACGACCATCCAAGACCGTGCGATAGTTTTCAATGCTGGTGCAATGGGCAGCATGATGGTCAACATGTGTATGGTGATCCACATGCTGACGATCGCCCAAAACAAACAAACCATTGAGTTCGCAGCGTCCACCTTGTGCTGCAAGATTCACCACAATATCCACGCGTGATAACAATGCGCCCAATTCAACGGCATGCAGCTTATAAGATGTGTCGCGGTATTGTTTGATTTCAAGACGTGCAATATGGGACTGTTTATTCCCTTCTTCTTGCAACCGATAATGCTCTAATTGTGCGCCATCTTTTAAAATCACATGGCTAGAAATATTGCTTAAACCACGGCAATCATCCAGGCTTATAAAATGCTCGATAATTTCAGCTTGTGCATGTTCAGCCAACATCACACCATGACGAATCACCTGACTTTGATTGCTCACATGTAAGATATATAAGGGTTTATCAAGTTTGCAATTGGCGGCAAGGCAAATCCCTGCACCATCACGGGCTTGAGCAGCATTGAGCGCCATCAAACCATTAAACAAGGGTTCATCACCACTGACTTGAAACAGCTTGCCCAGTTGAACATCATCATCTGCTGCCGCTTCAAGCGTCGCCAAGGAAGCGATACTTACACCTTCAGGCAACACAGAAGCCTGGGCATCAAATAAGCCATTGATAAATATCATGCGATAAGCATCAAGCTCTGTCATGCCTAAGCCTTGGCTGCTGATCACATGTTCAGTGGCTTTGGGCTCAAGCAAATCATGCAGACGCGAAACATCCGTGTATTTCCAATGCTCTTCTGCTTTGCTCGGCAAGCCCGCACTTTGAAAAAGCGCATAGGCGTGTTGTCGTGTTTGTTGAATAAGACTCATCTTAAACTACTTCCTTCACCCAATCATAACCACGCTCTTCAAGCTGAAGCGCCAATGACTTATCACCTGTTTTCAAAATTTTACCACCGACCAAAACATGCACAAAATCAGGCTCAATATAATTCAATAAACGCTGGTAATGCGTCACCATGACAATGGCATTATCCGCAGAGCGTAATTTGTTGACACCACTGGCAACAATACGCAAAGCATCAATGTCCAAACCAGAGTCCGTTTCGTCCAAGAGTGCCAAAGATGGCTCAAGTACGGCCATTTGGAAGATTTCATTGCGCTTTTTCTCGCCACCAGAAAAACCTTCGTTCACCGAACGGCTCAAAAATGATGGATCAAGCTCAACGAGCTTGGCTTTTTCCTTCACAATACGCATAAAATCAAAGGCATCCAACTCTTCCAGCCCTTGATATTTACGCTTGGCATTGATGCCTGCTTTTAACAAATAAGTGTTGTTTACACCTGGAATTTCAACAGGATATTGAAATGCTAAAAAGACCCCTTGCCAAGAGCGTTCTTCAGGTTTCATGTCGAGCAAATTTTCACCTTTATACATCACTGAGCCTGCTGTGATTTCATAACCATCACGGCCCGCCAGCACATTGGATAAAGTCGATTTTCCTGAACCATTTGGCCCCATAATCGCGTGGACTTCACCCGCATTGATTTCAAGGTTGATACCTTTAAGGATTTCTTTGCCATCAATAGAGGCATGTAAATCTTTAATTACTAACATGTTTATTTACCTTTTTAACTGCATTGTCACAAAATAAAAGCGCATATTGTTGCCGATTGATTGTTGTGCAATACATTCATTTATCCTACTGACCCTTCTAGCGAAATTTCCATCAAGCGATTGGCTTCCACTGCAAATTCCATAGGTAATACATCAAATACATCCTTACAAAAACCATTAACAATCATATTGATGGCATCTTCTTCGGATAAACCACGTTGCTTACAATAAAACAGCTGGTCTTCACCAATTTTTGAAGTAGTTGCCTCATGTTCTAGGGTTGCCGTTGCATTTTTCACTTCCACATAAGGAAAAGTATGTGCCGCACATTGGTCGCCGAGTAATAATGAATCACATTGCGTATAATTGCGCGCACCTTCCGCACTTTTCGCCATGCGCACCAACCCCCGATAGGATTGTTGCGCTCTTCCCGCAGAGATGCCTTTAGAAATAATGGTCGATTTGGTGTTTTTACCCAAATGAATCATTTTGGTGCCTGTATCTGCTTGCTGACAATTGGTGGTTACGGCAACGGAATAAAATTCGCCCACCGAATCATCACCTCTTAAAATACAACTTGGGTATTTCCAAGTAATCGCTGAACCTGTCTCAACTTGTGTCCACGATACTTTCGAGCGATGACCTCTGCAATCGGCACGTTTGGTGACAAAGTTATAAATGCCGCCCACACCATTTTCATCGCCAGGATACCAGTTTTGCACTGTGGCATATTTGATTTCCGCATCATCAAGTGCCACCAACTCAACCACCGCAGCATGCAATTGATTTTCATCACGCATGGGCGCAGTGCAACCTTCAAGATAAGAGACATACGCGCCTTCATCGGCGATAATTAAAGTACGCTCAAATTGCCCTGTATTTAAAGCATTGATACGAAAATAAGTGGAAAGCTCCATAGGGCAGCGCACCCCTTTGGGAATATAGACAAAAGAACCATCCGTGAAAACCGCACAATTCAAAGCGGCAAAGAAGTTGTCTTGCTGAGGGACAACGCTGCCAAGGTATTGTTTGACCAGTTCAGGGTGTTCACGAATGGCTTCAGAAATCGGGCAGAAAATAACGCCAGCTTCAGTCAACTTGCTTTTAAATGTGGTTGCCACCGAAACCGAATCAAACACCGCATCTACAGCGATATTGGTGACACCTGCCAAGAACTCTTGTTCACGCAAAGGAATGCCTAATTTTTCATAGGTTTCCAATAGTTTAGGGTCAACATCAGCCAAGTTTTCAGGGCCATCAGCGGCTGATTTTGGTGCAGAATAATAAGAAATAGACTGATAATCTGTGGGGGTATAATCAACGGCTGCCCACGTTGGCTCTTCCATGGTCAACCAATGACGATAAGCCTGCAAACGCCAATCAAGCATCCAGCTTGGCTCTTGTTTGATTGCAGAAATTTGACGAATAGTCTCTTCACTTAATCCAGGCGGCAGCGTTTCTGATTCAATATCGGTGACAAAACCAGCGGCATATTCACGCTCATTTAATTGCTGTTGAACTTCTTCATTGCTTGCCATTAGCGAACCTCTCCTGATGCTATATCAGACACTTGAATCGGCACAGTATGCCGCATGGTAAATACAGGTGAAAAATGCTCAGTCACCATATCTTCTAAGCTAATATTTTGTAGTGCATCACGCATGGCTTGGTTAATCTTAAGCCACTGATGCCGCGTGCCGCATGCTTCGGACTGTTCGCATGCTTTTTCGCCGCTCATTTCACAATCAGTTAGCGCAACACTGCCTTCTAAACAATGAATCAACTCCCGAATACTAATGCTTTTGGCAGGGCGTTGCAGTTGATAACCACCATGCACACCACGAATTGAAGTCACCAAATTGGCTTGTTGTAATCGGGACATGACTTTACTTACCGTAGGCTGTGGAATATGGGTCAAGGCTGCCAAATCAGGCGCACGACATAACGCATCTGAACTTTTCGCCAGTTCAGACATGAGTAACACCCCATAATCAGTGAGTTTAGATAAACGTAGCAAAAAAGTGCTCCTTATTAGAATGTGGAGCAGTTTAGTCATGTTTCGGTCTTGCACAAGGCATTTTATGAATGTGGGTATTGATTCATCATCACACGCCTTATTGTCATGTTGAGCTTGCCTACGCATCTTGCCACTCAAGATCCCTCAACTTCGTTCGGGATGACAGGCATGTTGTGGTGTAATGATGTTGCTCTG
>CAZWPS010000086.1:0-6482 GCA_964635775.1 uncultured Zetaproteobacteria bacterium
ACGAGGCTTCACCAGGAATAATGCTGACCCCATTACGCAAGAGTTGATTTAAAATCACAGACTCTTGTTTATCAATAATGATGTCTTTTTTCTGAATCGCTTCGCTTAGAAACTGATGTTTCCGTGCTAATAAAGGGTGTTCACTTCGCATGCCATGGCTGGCCCCCATCGTGGCGCTGTAGGCAATTTCACGCAATGCTTTGCTGGGAATGGTTCCTGTTTGCAGCCCTGCACCGCCAATACGCGGCTTACGCTCAATCATCGCAACGCTTTTGCCATATTTGGCAGCCTGAATCGCTGCGCGTTGCCCTGCTGGACCAGAACCCACAACCACAATGTCATAATGCCGCATCATTCACCTCCACATTTGTTCACATGTATTCAAGTGATGACAAACAAGCATATATGATACCACTTTTAGCGATGGTGTCCTATGCTATTGAATAAGCAGGGCAATCGCATGACAACGCTTTGCGCTCACTGGCATGTTGAGCCTGTCGTAACTGGTGTTTGTCAAACACCTTGCCCATGAGATTCCTCAACTGCGTTCGGGATGACCGATGTGGTGATGTGAAACTCAAGTCATCAATGACATTTTAATGCGCTTATTCTGACTTGATTTCAGGTGATTTGATAGGTGTTGCAATCGTCCACATGGCAGGTGCTGTTAAGTGCTGCTTTAGCCAGCTTTGTACTTGTTCAGGTTGGACTGCTTGCACTTTCTCAACCCATTGCAAAGGTGAGTAAAGCTGCTCTTCATCCAGCAATGCACCAAGCTGTAACATAGAGCCTTCTACCGCATCCATGCTCATGCGAAATTGTACAGTCAACTGCCGTTGTGCACGCGCAACCATGCCATCAGGGATATGCAAGCAAGCATCAGCAAGGGTTGATTGCAACACATCTAAACACGACTCAAACTGCTCTGGCATGGTGCTGCAACTGATGCTAATCAAACCTGCATCGCTGTACGCTGATAAGTCTGAACCAATGCCATATGCTAAACCACGTTTTTCACGAATTTCACGAAACAAAATGGAGCTCATGCTGCCGCCCAACAGCTGATTCGCGACCCAAGACACAGCTTTATTGCTCGCATGCACACTTTCTGCTTGCCACGAGACCACCAACTGTGCCTGCTCCATAACCCGGTTTAATGTATGTTTGCCTTGCTTAAATGAAGGGGCTTCTCTTTGTATTAAAGCGCTCTCCCCCTCCTCACCCCAAGCACTATCTTCAATCACGCTCAGCAAGTCATCATGTTCAATCCGACCTGCTGCTGCAATCAGCACATGAGCGCCGCGATAGTGTTGTTGTAAATAATTCCGCAAATCCGCCACATTCATTGCTTGTAAAGCTTGACGCGTCCCCAATACAGGGCGTCCCACAGATTGATCAGCATACACATGACCCACATGTTGATCATAAACCCATTCATCAGGTGCATCATCAACCATGCTCATTTCCGAAAAGATGACCTCGCGCTCACGCAGCCACTCTTCTTCAGGTAATCTAGGATTTAATAACATATCTGAAAGCAATGACACCGCTTCTTGCCAATCTTCATGTAAAACATGCAAATGAAAACAAGTGCGCTCACGCGAGGTGAAGGCATTGGCATTACCGCCCAAATTATCCAAACGCTCTGCGAGTTGGTGTACATCCAAGTCGCCTGCACCTTTAAACAACATATGCTCTAAAGCATGCGATATGCCCGCCTGCAACAATGTTTCATCACGGCTGCCCACATTGACAAAAATACCAATGGCAACACTTTGTGCATCGGGTAAATGTTTGCTGGCAATGCGTAGTCCATTATCAAGTGTTGTTTGTTGTACACGCATCTCAGTTTGCTCTGCTTTCACCATCTCACCCCATTATTGTTCATCAATATTCGCAAAAAAACGCAGCCTACAGCTTCATGCGTAGTCTTCAATCAACACACGCTGGCATCAACACATTGATGATAGAAAATACAGTAAAACTTGCTCCAACTATACAGATTGCATATGCTTTGGGCAAGGTGAGGCTTGTTATGATGAAACCTCGCCGCTGTAATTCCCCTAAATATTACCCAAGGTGTGTATTAAATGGCTTTTAATTTAGAATCAATGAATATTTCAGGTCAAGAAGTTCTGCCACTCATTGAAGGTGGTAAAGGCGTCGGTGTTTCAACAGGCTTAACGTCTGGAGAGTGGGCAAAAGCTGGTGGTGTGGGCACAGTTTCAGCGGTCAATGCCAGCAGACATGATTCATCAGGCAATATTATCCCTGTAGAGTATAAGGGCAAGAGCCGAAAAGAGCGTTTTCAAGAGCTTGTAGCATTTGGTATTGAGGGCGGCTTAACGCAGCTTCGAGAAGCCCATGAAATTGCAGGTGGTAATGGTCGGTTACATGTCAATGTATTGTGGGAAATGGGTGGTTCAGAGCGCATATTACACGGTATTTTGCAACAAGCTCAAGGCATTGTAAACGGCGTAACTTGTGGTGCAGGCATGCCTTTCAAATTGGCCGCCATTGCTGCTCAATATGGCGTACATTATTATCCAATTGTGTCATCAGGGCGTGCATTTCGAGCACTTTGGTTGCGCTCGTATCGCAAAGCACCTGAGTTTTTAGGCGGCGTGGTTTATGAAGATCCTTGGTTAGCTGGCGGACATAATGGCTTATCCAACTCCGAACGCTTTGACCAGCCTGAAGACCCTTACCCCCGTGTTGCAGAGCTTAGAGCAACCATGAACAAGTTTGGTTTAGAAAACACCCCTATCATCATGGCTGGTGGCGTATGGTATTTGCGCGACTGGACAGACTGGATGAACAACCCTGAAATTGGTCCGATTATTTTTCAATTTGGCACACGTCCACTATTAACCCAAGAAAGTCCTGTCCGCGATTCATGGGGCAAAACCTTATTAGGCTTAAAAGAAGGTGATGTTGCCCTTAATCCATTTTCACCCACTGGATTTTACTCTTCTGCGGTGCGCAATGACTTTCTTAATGAAATGTATGAACGCTCTGAACGCCAGATTGTCTTCACAGACCATGCAGAAGCCGCCGATGATCATACTGAGCCCTTTATTTTTGGCGTACGCAAACGCGAACTCTTCTTAACCAAACATGGTAAAGAAAGTGCTGATAAGTGGATTGCTCAAGGTTTTAGTAAAGCATTGATGACCCAAGATTCAACCTTAATTTTTGTCAGCGAAGATAAAGCCTCTGAAATTCGCCAAGATCAATTGGATTGTATGGGTTGCTTGTCGCAATGTAAGTTTAGCAACTGGGCAGACAATGAAAAAGGCACCACTGGCTTAAAAGCTGATCCGCGCAGCTTTTGTATCCAAAAAACATTGCTTCGCTCTGCTTATGGTGATGCACCTGAACATAATCTCATGTTTTCTGGTCACGCAGCATACAAATTCGGACAAGATCCCTTTTATGCCAATGGTTTTATCCCAACGGTGAAACAGCT
The DNA here is from genome assembly GCA_964635775.1 of uncultured Zetaproteobacteria bacterium. GTDB lineage: Bacteria > Pseudomonadota > Zetaproteobacteria > Mariprofundales > Mariprofundaceae > Ghiorsea. The sequence goes on from CAZWPS010000086.1 coordinate 3,470, forward strand.
GGTGGATAGGATTGCGACAGGTGACTAACATGGTTAAAGAAGTGTTATTCAACGCTGCTTTTATGAGATTGCAGTATCGCACATGATGCGTGATTTAGCGTTTCACGCTCAGTTAAGCGTCTAACACTTCATGATGTCTCGCTGGCAAGAACATGCTTTAACCCCACAACAACTTAAACGCGCTTCAGTGCGGGGCAGTGTGATTACATTTGCTGCACAACTCGTGAAATTTGTGCTTAATATGGCCGTAACCATTTGGCTTGCACGTATACTTGTGCCAGAAGACTTTGGCTTGGTTGCTATGGTGATGGTGATTGTTAATTTCTTTGTTCTCTTCAAGGATGCAGGTTTTTCTCTTGCCATTATACAGCAAGAAACCGTGACACATGAGCAAGTGAGCTTGTTGTTTTGGCTCAATGCACTGATTGGCTTGTTATTGGCGAGTATTTTATATCTTAGCGCACCTTTGATTGCATTATTTTTTCACGAACCGCGTTTGTTGGAAATTGTACACGTATTATCCTTGGTATTTGTCGTGGGGGGCTTGGCGATTCAACACGAAGCTTTAATGCGTCGCCAAATGCGTTTTCGGGGGCTTGCCGTCATCGAAGTGCTTGGGCTTGGGCTGGCTGCGGGAACAGCAGTTTTCTTAGCTGCTTCAGGCGCTGGTTACTGGGCAATGGTTTGGATGCAGGTGGTCGCTATTGTGGTGCGGGTTGTGTTGTTATGGAGCGTGACGCAATGGTTGCCATCATTGCCTATGTTCAAGGTAGGTGTGCGGAAAATGGTGGTGTTTGGTAGCCAAATGACGCTGGCCAATATGATTCAATATTTATCCAAACAATCAGATCAGATTTTGTTGGGCTGGTGGTCAGGCGCACATGCCTTGGGTTTGTATAGCACAGCCATGCAAATGTTATTGTTGCCACTTCGGCAAATGCTTGCACCTTTAACCAGCGTTGCACAGGTCACACTAAGCCGTTTACAAGATGATGATGCAGGCTTTCGCCGTGCTTATTTATTACTGGTGAAAATCATCGCTTACGCAACGATGCCTTTAATGGCAGTGCTGGCAGTATTGGCTGATCCTGTGGTCAGGGTCTTTTTAGGAGAGCAATGGTTAGAGCTTATACCCATTGTCGTGATTTTAGCCTGTGCTGGTTGGATTTTAGCGGTAAATAACACCATGGGATGGGTGCTCATGGCGCGCGGACAAGGGAAACGCATGTTACACTGGAATATGATGATGGCTCCAGTGATGGTTTTGGCTTTTGTTTGTGCTTTGCCGTGGGGGGCTGTGGGCATGGCATGGGCATTTTTACTGGTGATTTATGCTAGCCGTTACTTTCACTTTCGCTATGTCTTAGCAGGCACAGCCATTACACTGGCTGATTTATGTAGGACTTTATTTTTACCCGCATGTTTAAGTGTATGTTTGGCATTAATGGGCTTTATTGTCGTACAACTGGGTGAACATTGGGCCAGTTGGCTCATATTACTTGTGAGTATGTTTTGTGTGCTGGTCGTGTTGTTATTATGCTTCTTCTTGCTTGCACCATTCAAACGTGAGTGGGCAGAAATATGGCAACTATTGATAAGCCTAAAACAACGTCAGGCGTTGTCATGAGCTGTTTAGCTGCATGGTATGATGTATTGGCAAGGCTGGGTAAAATACTGATACGCAAGCCCTATCCTTTGCACCGAAATGAGGATATATCTCCATTTTTTATCGTTGGTGCGGGTCGTTCAGGAACAACTTTACTGCGCCGCATCTTGGTCGCGTCCAAGCAAGTACACATTCCACCTGAGACTTATGTGCTGGCACAGGTGATTGAATATTATCGTCGTAATGCATATCAAGATTGGGCAAGTTTGGTGCAGCATTGCATGGCACTCTTTGAGCTTCACCCTGAATTTGAGACCTTTCAAATTAGCCTTCGCTCACTTTTGCCCAAGCTGTATGCATTACCTGAAAATGAGCGTAGTTTGGCAAAGATGTTGGATATGTTTTATCGTTTTCATGCTGATAAAACAGGTGAGCACTGTAAACGCTGGGGTGACAAGACCCCTATCAACACCTTTGCCTTAGATGATATTTATGCCGTATTTCCTAAGGCTAAGTTCATACATTTATTAAGAGATGGTGTGGATGTGGTGCATTCATATGTATCCACGGAATTGATTTCCAGCATCATACTTGCGGCAGAGCGCTGGCGTAATGCGGTAAGACTAGCGCATTACTTTTCTGTCAAACATGCGAATGTATGTATTGAGCTTCGCTATGAAAGCTTAAGTTGTGATACGCAAACTGAAATGAAGCGTGTGTGTATGTTTTTAGATATTCGCTATAATGAAGCGATGATTAATCAACTAGAACACACCTCAGTCATGGGTGATATGAAACAATATGAGCATTATCAACATGCCAACGAGGCTATTTCATCGCAATATATGGGAAAGGGTCGCAAAGCCTTAGCAGAAGAAGAGTTACAATGTATACGCAAAGTGATGAGGCGTACGTTAAAAGAAATGGGGTATGAGGCATGCTGAATACATTGTGGATATGGCTTGCTAATGCTCTACCGATGCTTCCAGTGTGTAATGGAATGCGTCGCTTTTTCTTTCGCATGAGTGGTATGCATATCGGTGTAGCAAGCAAGCTTTGGACACCGTTGATGATTCGACCACTAACGGCATCAGGGCATATCTATGTAGGTGATCACTGTTTTATCAATTCTGAGGTGCGTTTCGGATGTCCTTTTGCAACGGTTACATTGGGCAAAGGAGTACTTGTTGGTCCTAGAGTCAGTTTTGAAACAGTGAACCATATTCTGTTATGTGAGGTTGACGGCGCTAGGCCTGTGACTAACGCAGCTATTTGTGTGGATGATTTTGTTTGGATTGCTGCAGGAGCGATGATTATGCCAGGTGTACATATTGGAGAAGGTGCTGTGATTGCCGCTGGGGCAGTTGTTGTAAAAGATGTGGCTGCTTATACCTTGGTAGGTGGTGT
>CAZWPS010000087.1:0-2191 GCA_964635775.1 uncultured Zetaproteobacteria bacterium
GCACACAGCTTACTGCTGTAAGTGAGCACTTTTGACGCGGGAAACGGGCAAATCAGAGGTGAGTTGAATCGTTACGATTAATCCATCGTCAATCAACAAAGGCAATACAAAGTACTTGCTATGATGCCGATAATGATTATCGTTCGCCGCATGCTCAAGCTCACTGCACAACGTCAAGCTATTTTAGATGTCATCAACCAATCCGATAAACATTGGGATGCAGATGAAATAGCTCAAGCTTTGAAAGACCAAGGCATTCGCATTGGCATAGCGACAGTATACCGTGGTTTGGCGGCACTCGTAGAAAACAAGATGGTTGATTCCATTCAATTGGCAGATAAAAAGCGTTATGAACGCGCAGACAAATCACATCATGATCATTTATTATGTACTGCTTGTGGTGGCATTGAAGAATTTTGCAAACCTGAAATCGAACATCTACAAGATTTGGTCGCCCAAGAGCATGATTTTAAGATTTTAGGGCATCAATTGTTGATTTTTGGCTTATGTAAGCCTTGTTCCACGCAAAAAAAGGAGTTTTAACGTGTTATCGGCATTTATTATTGTATTTCGTGAAGTATTAGAGATGTCTATCGTGTTGGGCATGTTATTTGCCGCTACCAAAGGTGTGGCAGGTTGTCGTCGGTACATTAACATCGGTGCCGCCTTGGGTTTATTTGGTGCTGCTATTGTCGCCTATTTTATGGAGATTTTAGAAAACTCCATGGATGGTGCAGGTGAATTTGTGTTTAATGCCATTGTGCTGGCAACTGCATCTTTATTACTGGCTTGGACTGTGATTTGGATGAGCAAACACGGGCGTGAAATGAGTCTACATATGCAACAAGTGGGCACTTCGGTGGCTCAAGGCAGCGCACCCTTAATCACCTTAATGATTGTCGCCTTTGCGGCGGTGATGCGTGAAGGTTCAGAAGCCGTTTTCTTTTTATTTGGCGCAATGCAAGCTGGTGAAGATACAGGCTCAATGGTGGTAGGTGGCTTACTGGGTTTATTCACTTCTGGCTTATTGGGTTTATTGTTGTATCAAGGTTTAGTACGCATTCCTTTAAAATATGTGTTTAAAACCATGGGCATATTACTCATGCTTTTGGCCGCAGGCATGGCATCTCAAGCTGCCAATAATTTGGTCATGGTCGACCTATTACCACCCATCATTGATACCCTTTGGGATAGCTCAGCATGGTTATCTCAAGACAGTGTGATGGGTAATATTTTACATGTTTTGGTGGGTTATGATGAGCAACCAAGTGGTATGCAAATGATGGTATTTGCCATAAGTTTAACACTGATAGCATGGTTGTATCACCGTACAGAACAAGGAAAGAGCTGATGAACGCACTCACTTTAAACTGCCGCATGAACAAACATGTGTTCATCAACGCTATTTAAGGTAAACGCACTTGTTACAACAGCTCTACCCCTTACCCAGCCTATCGCGTCCACTACAAGGGACTTACCTTGAACTCAAGCTACATCAACAAGCTAAAGCGGCTGATATTTTCATCTATGCTAACTATATTAGTAGCTTAGATGGTAGGATTTCATTACTAAATCAACAAACAGGTCAATTTTCTGTGCCTGATAGTTTAGGTAATCAACGCGATTGGCGTTTGTATCAAGAGTTGGCAGGGCAATGTGATGTGATGATTACTTCAGCACGTTATTTTCGTCAACTGGCCCAAGGTCAGGCTCAAGATTTATTGCCTGTAGGTCGCAGCCCTGATTTTTCCGACATTCAAACATGGCGTCAGCAACAAGGGCTTGCAGCGCAACCTGATGTGGTGGTGCTCTCCAATAGTTTAAATATCCCTATTTCTGCTTTAACCAGCCTAAAAGAGCGTAATGTGTTGTTATTAACCAGTAATACTGCGCCTCAACATGCAATCAAGCGCATGCAAGAAGCCAATATTCAAGTCATACAAGCCCCCAAGCAGGTGACAGGCTTATTCATTCGCCAAACACTCATTCATTTAGGTTATTCGAGTGCTTATATGATTGCAGGGCCGCAAGTTCATCACACATTACAAGTCGATGGCTGCATTGATACGCTCTTTTTAACATCCAATATGCGCTTGCTTGGTTCATCACAATTTCACACCATTTTAGAAGGCAACATAACAGCTTGCCCCATGACTTTACAATCCCTTTACCTTGATGAAATCGGCAAGCA
>CAZWPS010000087.1:2291-6333 GCA_964635775.1 uncultured Zetaproteobacteria bacterium
CGCAGACAGCGTTTATTTTAGATGCAGCATGGGTAGTTATGCGTCTTTTTTAAATGCAGGAATAGCACCTTTTAAATATTCATAACCAGACCACACACTTAATAACATCGCCAACCATAACAACGCCGTACCAGCATCGTGAAAAGGAAAACCATAAATGGTTTCGTGAATCAACAAACCTTCAATCGCGCACATTTGAATCACCGTTTTCCACTTACCCATTTGCGAGACATGTACCACTGTCCCCCGCTCTGCCAACCACTCCCGCAACGCACTGATAATGATTTCACGGCAAATAATAATCAAAACCAATACTGCCGAAGCAAGATGTGCATCAACAAGCATAATTAAAGCAACTGTAACCAATAATTTGTCAGCAACAGGGTCTAAGAAACGTCCAAAGGCAGTTTCTTCACCGCGTGTACGGGCTAAATAACCATCAAACCAATCGGACCAACCCGCAATTGCAAAAAGAATCGCTGTGGCATAATATGAGTAAGGTTGCTCAAGAAAAAATGATGCCACAAAAATAGGCACCAAAAAGATGCGGAAAACAGTAATACGATTTGATAATGTCCAATTCATGGGGCGCACCTTGGCGAAAATACGTATGGAGTAAAGGTTTTATCGTTGAAATTGTTTTTCATAAGCTCTTTTTTGACTAATCAACATCCAAATATCCAATACAATGGCTAAACCTGCCGTCAGGTAAAGGGGTGACACCTCTAAAAAAGGGAAGTCTACTGCCAACTCAAGCAAAGCATCGCTATCTGTAAACTTTCCATACACAAAAAAAGTAATCACCACATGACCCACAATAATCACAAACAAACCCAATATTGCCCAAATACTACTCAGCAACAATGCAAGATTAGAGCGTTGTCCTGCTAGTTTAGTGCGTGCCATTTCAATCTCCTTTATTCAAAACCGAAACGCTCAATGCTTTGTACACGCCACGCAGTGTCATAAATCACCTTAACACCACGCGTATACGCTTCGCCAGTATCTTCATTGTAAAAATCTTCGATATACAAAGCCCGCTCAGGATAAGCTGCATCTTGAATCATTGGTGAGCCAAGCTCAGACTCGATGGCAAAACGCGTATCCCCTTCTTGAATAATCCAAATCGCATCTTCATCAATGACATTACCTTGATGGATATGTGTGCTTAAACAACCACTTAACAACAAAACACAACTGATACATAAATACCATATTTTCATGCTGTCTCCAAAGGTCCGCGATGCCCTGCTTCGAGCAATTGGACATAATCATCCATACCTTGCTCCAAACTCCACGCAGGCTGCCAGTTTAACAAGGCTGTGGTATCACTTAAATCCGCTTCGGTATGATTTTGATAAAACGTAAATGGATTATCAAAATACTCAACATCAACCTTGATATTTAAAGTGCGATTTAAATTCTCTACAATATCGTTAAACGTACGCGCCTTTCCTGAACCAATATTACACACACCTGAACGCGGTGCATCTAAAGCAGCAAGATTGGCAGCAATGACATCACCAATAAACACAAAGTCACGTTTTTGCTCACCATATTTAAACAAACGAACTTGCTCCCCAGCTTGAATGCGTTGGTAAAGCTGCAACATCATGGATGCTGTTTTATTGCCTTCACGTTCATTTTTATGATGTTCGCCAGGTCCATAAACATTAAAATAGCGCAAGCCAATAATAGATGATGGATGTTGGTCATACCAACGTGCCGCAACCCTATCCATGCAAAGTTTAGAAAAACCATAAATATTTTCAGGCTTTTCACCCGAACCCACACAATTAGGTGCCGCAGAGTTGCCGTAAGTTCCTGCCGATGAAGCATAGATAACACGCGTTCCACTTTGGGCTGAAGCTTGCAATATCGCGGCAAAAGCATCGGTATTTACATTCATCATCAGCTTTTGGTTCATAACCGTGGTATCTGTAATGGCTGCTTCATGGTAAATTGCTGTAAAATGACCTGCCGCAATATCTTGTAATAATTGTGCATCATCACAAAATACAGCCCGAACTTCGCAATCGACATCAATTAAGTTGCGCCAGTCGCCCGAAGAAAAATCATCTGCGATGACCACATCAGTGTTGGGGCGTTTGAGTAGTGCAGCGGCGAGATTAGAGCCAATGAAACCAGCACCGCCTGTAATAAGAATACGATCATTCATCTCTTGTTTACTGCTCCTCTTGTAGCGCTTGTTTGTTTTCTTCGCCTCGCCATTGCATCTGTAACGCTTCAAAGGCACGTATCGACGCCTCATTACACAAAGGATAACCAAGACGTTTATTAATGCTGCCCAACAAAACCGCAGCAGGTTTATCGCACACTTCACTCACATCATAAGCTGATTCTGCCAACAAACGAGAAATCCAAGTGCCAAGCCCTGTTAATGTTGCAATATTGACAATCCGCACCAATTCATCACAACGTTTCACGCTAATTTGACCACCTGTTGCATGGTATAATTCTTCGGGCGTGTTTTCAGGTAAGCTGCTTAAAGGGCGGCACAACAACTTCCAAATCACCCACTCACTTTCACTGACATAATCTTTATCCAAGTGTAACGGAAATGCACCTGGCATGGCTTGCACATTATTAAAACTCATGAATTAGTCCTCAACATAGGGGGTAGCGCCAGTAATAATAGCACCTTTAAGTGCAGATTTGTTCATTTTACTCTCCAAACGAATGCTTCCCGTCAAGTTAGCACGGCGAAGCCTTGCACCAGTGAGATCCGCACGAAATAAGTTGGCTTCTTTTAAATCAGCCTGCCGTAAATCGCAGTTTATCAATTTACTGTTGCTTAAATTAGCACCTTGAAGGTTGGTCGCGCGCATATTACACTGACTTAAATCAACATTGGTCAGGTCAAATCCTGATAAATCAAGCCCTGACAAGTCTTGCCCAACCACTGATTTACCTTCACGAACTGCTTGTTTTACAGCGTTTGCATCCATAATAACCCCTCCGCACCTCTAGATTTAAAGAAGCAATAGTACGTTTTCCTTGGTTTCAATCAAGTGTTAGGAAAACGCTGGCTTAACCAATGCGTTTGCGCTTGCGCCATGATAACCCTATGCTGCGCCAACTATTTCAGGGAACGCTGATTTAAAGATGTGTATGACACAGCGTTTTCTTAGAATAAAGGTGGGGTTGGTTATGTCTTTAAAAATCGCTGTATTGCCAGGTGATGGCATTGGTTCTGAAATTGTACACGAAGCACTTAAAGTGCTTGAAGTATTGAATCAAAAGTTTGCTTTAAATGCCACATGGCAAGAAGCAAACATTGGTGGGGCTGCTTATGATGCAGAAAAAGACCCTTATCCAAGCACAACACAAAGCTTGGTCAAAAGCTGCGATGCCGTACTTTTAGGCGCAGTTGGTGGTCCGCAATGGGAGGCATTAGACAAACCTTTGCGCCCTGAAGCAGGTTTGTTGCGTATTCGTGAAGATTTAGGTTTGTATGCCAATTACCGCCCAACTAAAGTGTTTGACCAACTCCTCAATGCGTCAACATTAAAACCTGAAGTGGTGCAAGGCGTGGACATTTTAGTCGTGCGCGAGCTTGTTTCAGGCATTTATTTTGGGCAACCACGAGGTTTTGAAGACTTTGAGGGTGAGCGTTCTGGGTTTAATACCATGCGTTACCGCGAAAGCGAGGTGCGCCGTATTGCACGCAAAGCCTTTGCCGCAGCACGTTTACGCCATCATAAAGTATGCAGTGTAGATAAGGCTAATGTGCTTGAAGTCTCTGAATTGTGGCGTGAGATTGTCAGCGAAGTGCATCAAGCTGAGTTTCCAGATGTTGAGCTTTCGCATATGTATGTTGATAACGCAGCCATGCAATTGATTCGTAATCCAAAACAATTTGATGTGATTGTGACAGGCAACTTATTTGGTGACATCTTATCCGATGAAGCATCAATGTTAACAGGCTCCATTGGTATGTTACCATCAGCTTCAATTGGTGAAGATTTTGCCATGTATGAGCCTATTCATGGCTCGGCACCTGATATTGCAGGTGAAAACA
>CAZWPS010000088.1:0-6243 GCA_964635775.1 uncultured Zetaproteobacteria bacterium
ATTATCAGTAATAAGGAAATAATGACTAATATTTTATTGTCTGGTTTTTGTGGGGGTATTATACAGGGCGAGGAAATGTTGTTTCTGCTGCACTATATGGATGAAGTGTGAGCTGATGCCCATGAAAAAGCATCTAACATACGCGCTAAAGTTGCTTTTTCTCGTGGTTCATAGTGTTGGGTTAACATGCGTTTAAAATCATCATGTATGACTTGCAATGATGTTGCTGCTTGTTTGGGGTAAGTCGTCAGTTGATAATCAGCGAAATGGACGTTTTCTATAGCTGAGCCTTGTTGTTTATTCACTACTTTTTGTCTGTCCGCATAAAGTTCTGGCTCACCTTCTGCCCCCATGAAAATCAAAGAGCGTTGCTGCCCTAATAATACATTTGCCAATGCCATATACTCGGCATAAGGGGTGTGAAAAAAACCATTGAGCTGCCCTGCACATTGCAAAGGGTTGATGAGTCTAGCGACAGTATTGGCAAATGAACGCACACCAAGGCGCGGGCGCAAATGATAAATACGGTTCAAATTTGGGCATATATCTGCTAAATCAAGATACACCATGCCATCGGTGGCTAGAATGCGTTGGGCATCAAGCAGATTGGTTGCGTATGCAATGCCAGCATGTTGCAACACTTGCCATGCGGAGGTGCGTCCGCTGATGTTTTGTACGCCATGCACCACAATCGGAATACCTTGATCACGTGCTTGTAAAGCGGCAATCAAATAGGTATGCGCAGCGCGGCGTTTGCCTGCATAACAAGGTAAATCAACGGCATGATTAGGCGGCGCAACTTGCTTAAAGTGTGTGATATGTTGATGTGTAGCTTGTACAAAACCTGCCAGTTCCGCCGATGTTTCTCCTTTCATGCGCTGGGCAATTAAAAATGCCCCTAATTGTAAGAGGTCGGCATCAGGTTGTAGTAGATTGGAAAAAACCAAGCAGGCTTCTTCTTGTGTTAAATGTTCAGAGCCATGTTTGCCACGCGCAACGCGTTTAAGCAGGGGTGAAATATCGTCTTGTTTCATTTTAACGGATGAAGGCAAGCACAACCTGCATTGAGCTGCATATCAAAGTGTAAACAATCATCTTGTTTGAAAGGACAGCGCAAAGCAAAGGCACAGCCTTGTTCAGCAATGCCCTCATCATGCTGAATACGCTCAACTTTTTGGCGTTGTTGAGGGTGTGTGATTGGTCTTGCATCCAATAAGGCACGGGTATAAGGGTGTTTGGGTTGAGAAAATACTTCTGCAATACAACCTTCTTCAACCACAAAACCAGCAAACATCACTAAAACACGGTCTGCAATATGTTGCACGACTGATAAATCATGTGAAATAAACAAATAGGCTAAACCTTGCTCATGTTGTAGTTGTTTGAGTAAATTGAGGATTTGCGCTTGCACTGATACATCCAATGCCGATACAGGCTCATCCAAAACCAAAACATCAGGCTGCACAATCAAAGCTCTCGCAATACCAATGCGCTGCCGTTGTCCGCCTGAAAATTGATGTGGATAACGATACAAAACATCTTCATTTAAACCACAAGCCGTTAAAGTTTGTAAGACTTTTTCTTTGCGTTGTTCAGCATTGAGGTGGGCTGAGTGCACACGCAATCCTTCAGCGATGGTATCGATGATTTTCATTTTAGGGTTAAGCGAAGCAAAAGGGTCTTGAAAAACCATTTGAATATGTTGGCGTTGTTGGCGTAAGGCTTTGCCTTGTACGTTGGTGACATCGTTTTTGCCCCATATAATATTGCCTTGATTGCCATCAATTAAGCGCATGAGCAAACGTGCTGTGGTTGATTTTCCACTACCTGACTCGCCGACAATGGCTAAGGTTTCACCTGCATGTAAAGTGAGGCTTAAATTGTGAACGGCAACGCTTTCTTGCTTTGAAGTAAGCCAAAAACCACCGCCGTTAAACACTTTGCGTATGTTTTCAGCTTGTAATACGATCGTTTTTTGTTTCATGTCGTTATGGCTGCTGATGATGGATGGACGACAGCCAAGCAGCGGGCTTGATGCGCATCATTTGCCCATTGATTTAACGCTATCGGCGAGGCGCATGCTGCTTGCACCAAAGGGCAACGTGATTGAAAACGGCAGCCTGCTTCCCACGAACCTGGAGAAGGAACATGCCCTGGAATAATCGTTAAATCGTTGCCCTGCATGACAGCTTCAGGGCGACAGCCCATCAAAGCTTGCGTATAAGGATGGGCAGGGTGTTCAAAGATATCATACACTGAACCTACTTCTACAATTTCACCAGCATACATCACGGCCACATCATCTGCCATTTCTGCGACCAGCCCAAAGTCATGGGTCACCAACAACATGCCCATGCCTTTGTCATGTTGTAAACGGCGTAATAAAGCCACAATACGCTTTTGCACCGATACATCCAAAGCGGTGGTCGGTTCATCAGCAATGATAAAATCAGGTTCTCCTGCCATTGCCATGGCAATCAATACACGCTGTCGCATGCCACCAGATAAGGCATCAGGATATTGCTTCATCAAGTTTTGCGCATCATGTAAACCCACATCATGCAATAGATTTAAAGCACGTTCTACAGCAGCTTGTTTGCTTAAATCAGTATGCAAAGCAATGACTTCAAGGATTTGACTGGCAATGGAGAAAACAGGGTTGAGGGCAGTCATGGGTTCTTGGAAAATCATGGCTACAGAGCCGCCACGGATTGTGCGCAGTTGTTTATCATCCATCTTAAACAAGCTTTGACCATGCAAGGTGATGTCACCCGTTAAACGTTCTACACCTTGATATTCGCCCAAGCGCAACAATGATTGTGCTGTTAAGCTTTTACCACAACCTGATTCGCCGACCAGGGCTAATATTTTACCCGCTTGAATTTGCAGTGATACATCAGATACGGCAGTCACAACTTTGCCATGTAAAGGAATCGTTAAAGAAAGCTGATGAATTTCCAGCATTAAGAACTAATCATCTTGAGGTAAATCAATATTATTTTTCTTGGCTAAGGCAGCGCGTTCTTTGTTTTTCTCAATACGCATGCGTTTGGTGGCAACAAAACCTACCCACCATAAGAAATATGCCACAGGAATCATGGCTAACATGAACCATATACTCATGATGCCTCCACTTTAAGCACTTGCATAGACAAGGCTTGAGATGCTTCTTGCCGGTGTTTGACGCGTAAGTTAATCCAATTCACCCCAGCTAAAATAAAACCCAAAGCAATAAATGCTCCAGGGGGTAAAATAAACATCAAAACATCAGGGTAATCTGCACCAAAGACGACAAAACCAAACAACTCCCCTTGTCCTAAGAGTTCACGCATACCGCCGAGTAATACCAAAGCAAAGGTGAATCCCAAGCCCATGCCCAAAGCATCAACCAATGAATCTTGCACATTATTTTTGCTGGCAAAAGCTTCTGCACGTCCTAAAATTGCACAATTCACCACAATTAATGGGATAAATAGCCCTAAAATTAAATACATTTCATGCATCCACGCATTCATTGCCAAGTCAACAACGGTCACCAATGATGCAATAATCACAATATACGCAGGAATACGCACCGCCGAAGGAATAAAGCCGCGCACCAACGATACAATCAAGTTGGAGCTGATTAAGACTAATAAAGTTGCCACGCCCATCCAAAAACCATTTTCTGCCGATGTGGTTACGCCCAATAAGGGACACATGCCTAAAAGTTGAGCGAAAATAGCATTATTATGCCAGAAACCATCATTGAAAATGGCTTGTTTGCTTAGTACATGCTCTGATTTTGAATCTAACATGAGGCATTTTCTCCTAAGTGTATTGACGCACCACGGCGCAGATTCGCTAAACTAGCGTAGCTGCTACTTATATCAATTTCCATCGTGGTCGATATAGGGCAAGCACCCTCATGTTGAGCCTGCCTACATATCTTGCTACATAAGATTCCTTCATTGCGTTCGGGATGACAATCACATGAAAAGATGCAGCATTGAATCACTTTCTCATCGTGATGATTACAAATCATGCATGGTGCAGCTCTTCTTGAAGTGTGATGTTATCCAAGCGTTGAATATGGCTTAAAGAACGAAAAAAACGTTGCCATAACCATTGTTTTCCAGGGTCCCACTTACGATTAGGGGCAATGTCTTGATGACCAATGATGCGTTGCTTACTGATTTGAGGGTATTGTTGCATCAACACACGGCATAAACGCGCTGTTTCGGTATATTGTGGGCGGGTAAAGGCTTGGCGTTCATCACCAATGATTTCAATGCCTATGCTGTAATCATTGCAGTTTTCTCTACCCAACCATGACGATTCACCAGCATGCCATGCTTTATCTTGGGTGCGAACAAACTGGGTGATTTTACCCTGCCTATCGACGACAAAATGTGCTGAAACTTGAATGCCTGCTAAATCGTGTAAGCTGGGATGAGTTTGGGTTTGTAGGTTGCCTAAAAAGAAATCAGTGATGGGTTGTGGGTCAAATTGCCCATCGGGTAATGAAATGGCATGTAAGACCAGCATATCAATCACAGTATGCTCTGTTCGTGTTGAATAATGTGGCGAAGGCACAAAGGGGATGGGTTTATTCTGCAACGCTGCCTACAAAGGTGGCATTAAATTCACCCTCACTCATCATCATCGGGTCAACTGCGCCCATATCTTGTACATTTTGCCATAATAGTTCGGCTTCAGATTCAGGTAGGGCAGGAAAAATAAAGCGGTAAGTGGGTATTTTTTTAATGCGTTTTTCGTAGGTGTATTGTTGCCCTGTTTTAGTTAATCTGTTTTGGCGGTTTTCTGCATACTTCGCAATGAAGAAACGCCCTAAACCCAACATATAACGCCCATCTTCTTGCCTTAAAATGTCCACATCATCAATGCCCCATGCTTGCTGGGCAGCCTTTGCCTGACCGCGTGAAACAAAACGCCTTGGATCATCAAAAACATGTAATGATACCGACTCTTTACGTTTAAAAACAATCGCTTCCAAGTTTTTTTCATGCAATCGACTTTGAAACTCTGCCACAGCTTTATCCCAAACCATGCGCCGCGTTAATACACGCCATTTTTCTTCTTTGATGCCTGCTGTTGCAGGGCGTTCAGGTAACCAAGCGCGGACATCGACTTGTTCGATGATGGTCTCTTCAGGAAACCAAATTTGCCAAGTCAGCCAACACATGCCAAGCACGGCAATTGCCCCTGCGATATTTTTAAGTGAATACATTAAAATGCCTTTTTGCTAAAATAAGTAAACCTTTGAGGGTTAAATAGGGCTCTAAAACCTTAATATTGGGCATATCGCCTTGCAAACGCCCAGCCAAACCACCCGTCGCAATCACTGCCGATTCCGCATAACCATCTTCAGCTTGTAAGCGTTTGATGATGCCATTTAAACCATACACCGCCGACCAATATACCCCAGCTTGCATGCTGCTTACCGTATCACGGCCAATCAAAACATCCACGGGTGCAATGGCAATTTCAGGTAGTTTTGCTGCCCTTTGACATAGGGCTTCAAGCGCAACTTCAATGCCTGGAATAATCAAACCACCCACATAATTCCCTTGCGCGGAAATCACATCAAATGTAGTGGCTGTGCCACAATCCAACACAATCGCAGGGCAACCATATAATTCGCGTGCTGCCACGGCATTCGCAATACGATCTGCGCCGACTTCACGCGGGTTTTTGTAATCAATTGCCATGCCCGTTTTCACCTCTGCTGTGCCAACAAAAGCAGGCTCTAAAGCACATGTTTGCACACATGCTTCGCGTAAAACTTCATCCAAGTGAGGTACTACGCTAGCAATCATAATACCATCTAAACCTTGAGGTTGATGTTTGAATTGAGAAAACATGCCGTATAATTGCCAGCTTAACTCATCGGAAGTGAGTTGCTGATTGCTGGATAATCGCCAGTGCGCACATAAGTGGTCGTCGTGGTATAAGCCAAAGACCATTTGTGTGTTACCCACATCGACGGTAAGAAAACGCACCTGTTTATTCATGTTGGTTTAGCCAAAAGTGAGACATCGCCAGCAATGATACGCTTCTCCTCACCATTTACCAATAAACACAATGCCCCATCAGCCGCCAAATCATGAGCAATACCTTCAATATAGCTTTGCCCATCATAAACACGCACCTGTTGACCGGATGCCACATGTGCAGCCCACCATGCCTCACGCACAGGGGCAAAACCTTGCTTGAGAAAACGCGTGTACCATATATCTAAAG
>CAZWPS010000089.1:0-6207 GCA_964635775.1 uncultured Zetaproteobacteria bacterium
ATTGAGCTAGTTTTTTCACACTTGGATTATGATAGCTTGCAACTTGCGATGGTTGTCTTGCGAGCTTGTTCAACCAGCGTGTGTTTTCACCTTCTTATCAATCGAGCAATGCTTTTATTTTTACCCCGCAACTTATTAAATCAGGAAAAACATTGGCGACAATGGTTAAACAGACAGGTATAAAACATAACGTAGCGGGTAAAACAGAAAAATAAGCCACTTGAGCATCTATATGGGTGAGCTGATTTTGTAATGTGTTGGCAATAAAATATGCAGCTACACCTGCCCATGCACCTTTGATGAAAAAAGGCATATGATTGTATAAAAAGTGCCGAAGATGAAAGAAATGCATGATCAATGCCAAGGGTAGAATCATGCTCAGGCTAAGCAGGCTAATTTGAATGGCATATTCAATATGTGATTGCGCAAGCAGGCTTTGTATTTGGCTGCTGAAAAGGGCGTTGTTTTCTAGAAAATGTTGACCCGCATGTGTGTCGCCATAAAGGATCCATGCAGCATTCATTCCCCATAATAAACATAGACTTAAGCTTGATACAGCAATAAAAGCAACAACAAGCCTTGCGCCCTCTTCTAAAACAACGGTTATGGCATCGGGCATGGTTTAACCCTCTGAATTTAAGTCTTTTAAATCAGCGTCTTGTTGAGCGTTATCTTCTTGGGGTGTTAATTCTAAATGTACGAGTAAAGTGATATGGGTAATCATAATCATAGGGACTGCACCAATCGCGGCGAGGAGCAGCCCGCCCATAACTAAACCGATAAAGTGTGCAATGCTGCCCCAAAAACCAACAGCGTGGATGAGGTGTTGTAAGGGCTGGCTGGCTGCATATTCAGTTAACATTAAACTCGCTTGCGCCCCTAACCAAAGTGGCGATAAGACCAAACAAGCAAGGGTTAAGGTGAGCAGCAAACCACCTAAATTATAAACCAATAAGGGTATAAATTTCTCTTTAACCAAACACCATAACTCATGTTTGATGTCCGACAAATCAGATGTGGAGCATGCAACATATGCTGCAATATTAAAAGCCGATAACATCAATAAAATGGCAATGATGGTGTTGAAAATAAGCAAGGGAATGGCAATGATAGCCAACCAAATTGTGCCTAAAGCTGGAATGTTTGCCAGTGATAAGAGCAGCAACTCAATCACAAGGATTGCCAACAAACAGCCTATGCCCCAAGCGGGTAAGAGCAGCAGTGGTTTGATGCGCGTCCAGGCAAAGCCATATGCAGCAACCGTGTTGGGCATGGGGGCATCACCAATAATGGCAGTGTTGAGTTGATGTGCTAATGCTGTAAGCCCAAGCATGAACCAAAGTAAGCTTAAAATGACTGCGATAAAAGAGGATAACAGTGAGGCGAAAGAATTGTCGCCGCCAATACCCAATAAACCAAACAATACAACCGAACCTAAAATGGTCAAAGCGGTGGTGAGCAGGAGTTCGGGTTTTAGGGCGCTGGCAGTAACACGCAGTAAAGCTGGTGTTTCAAGGTAGTGTAATGACATGAATACTCCGTGATCGAATCATTTTTTTGCAATAACATGAAAATACAATGATGACTTTGAACTGATGGCTCAAGCAAAGCAGCCAAGGCATATGGACTATACGCGCATTTGTACTTGAAGTTGTTTATTTTGTGCAGCGGTATGTTTGTCTAACCAATGCTCGAAACCACCATAAGCATTGGAAAAAGAATTGAAAATTTCAATTGGTACTTTGCAAATCAAACAACGCTCAAAAGCATGGAGTTCGGTTTCTGCTGGAAAGCTTAACAAACGACTACCATCACCAAACATAGCATTGGTTGGCAACTCGCAATGCAATACTTGCCCACCACCAACATCACGGCGAGCCACAGCTTTACCAAACGCGATAATGTAAAAACAATCCCTGCCAAAGCTGCCTTTTTTGCCAATGACATCACCTGATGAAAATTCAAGCAGCTCTGATTCATCGGCTAACCAGTCACGATCAGCAGGTGGGAGCTCGCTCAAGGCTTGATGACCATAAGACATCGATTCAATCATGCGGTGTTGCACAACACGCATCAAACTATCACCAGCTAAGGGCGAGTTATCAATCAATTGTGCTACAGTCGCATCTGAAAACTTCAGCACGACAGCGTTTTTTGTTGCGGTGACCGTTGCCGTACGTGGTAGTTGGTATACACAAGCAAACTCACCAAAAAAGTTGCCTTTTTCTAAGGTGATGAGATCAATATGTTTCCCTTGTGGCGTGGTGATGTGTACACGCATCTCCCCATCGAGAATGAGGTAAAAGTTACGACTAATTTCACCTTGAGCCACAATATCTTGTCCTTCATCAATGCGTAATAAAGAGCCTTGTTTGAGAAATTCTTGGGCTTCGCTATCGGATAATGCTTCGATGAGCGTAAACACATGACGTTTTTCATCTGAAAAATGGGTATGACCAGAGGTGAGTTCTGCCATAGTTTTCATGGAGTCTATTTCATCGGTATCAGGGTGTTTGAGAAGCTCACAAATGCTTAAAAAAGATAAGGCATTGCTTGAGTAACCTAAAGCGAGCATGCGTCTTGCCATATTCATGGCGAATTCACGGGCAGTTTTGTTTTCACCTTTGCCTTGTAATAATTGAATCAAAGGGCGTGCGATATGCAAGTCTTCGGGGTATGCTTTATTTAAACCATGATAAACATACATTAATTCTTGTTCGTTAAGTGCCATGAGCGAGAGTGTAGCTTAACTTATTTTGAAACACCAATGTTGATATGCATCTTATGATGAAGCGGTATCTAATCGCCAAAACATCGATGCTTGTTCATCATCGCGGCTGGCGATAAAAGGTAAAGCGGCTCCTTCAAGTTCCCATAAAAAGGCGTGTGTTTCGCCTTTGGGTAAGGTTAATAAGCTATCGTAATCTGCTTCACTACAACCACCATGCCAATGCAGACCTATTAACTCTTCAGCAGAATAACCTAAACGCGCATGTATACCCTCACTTACGGCCATAATCATGCCGTCTTTTCGCCATTCAAGCATCATATCGGCATTATCTGGGCAGTGATATGCTTGAAATGTGGATAATAAGCTTCGACATAAGCCAACTAAAATATCGGTGACGGTGAGTAAACCATGTAAACGCCCATCACCATGCACCATGAGCAGCTTCATCACTTTGGTATCTGCCATAAAATCCCAACACTGACGAAGTGAGGCAGTTGAGGCGAAGGTAAGTGCGGGCTGAGTCATGACTTCACCAATATTGACATCAACTTGTTTGGCGTAAACACACTGTACAGCATCGGATTCACTAAACATGCCTATCGCTTTACCCGCATCATCAATCACAGGCAAACAGCTGATACGACATCGCGCCATGAGCGAAATACCTTCGTGCACTTTAGCATCAGCGGTGATGGTATAAGGATTTACAATCATATTTTGGTTGGCAGGTTGAAAAAAACCAAGCAAGCTACGGGGTAACATGATGATGGCATCTTGAGGCTCAAGGCATTTAACGTATTTTCCATGTTCGCTGATGATTAATGATTTGATTTTATGATTGGCAAATTTTCTGGCAATTTGAATGCTGTTTTTAGTGTTCTCAAGGCTAATGACATCTTCGGTCATGTAGTCAGAAACCAATAAATCATCAATGACTTCATATTGTACAGACGCCATAAGAAAATCACGCATTTGTAAGACACCAACAATTTCCCCGTCTTGAAGTACAGTGAGGGCATGGTTGCTACATTGTTTAAACACTTGAGACAATAAAGTATCAGGTGTTGTTGTATGTTGTTCTGTCATACAATCTCCGTGCATCTATTTATGAAAATGCTAATTCGTAATTGCGCTTGTGTTGATGATGCGTAGCTTGTGCCACTTTTTAAATACCCAACTTAGCAATATGAGGATACAATCTTATGTCTATGCGCCATCATATCAAGTATGCATTATTGAGCGTTTCGGATAAACGCAACATTCAAGGCTTTGCCAAGCAATTAATAAGCCAAGGTTTTGCACTTTTATCCACTGGCGGCACAGCCAAACTCTTGCGTGAAGCGAACATTGAGGTGAGAGAAGTATCCGACTATACGGGTTTTCCCGAAATGATGGATGGGCGAGTCAAAACCTTAAACCCGAAAATTCATGGTGGTATTTTGGCGCGTCGCGACAATAAATCCGACATTGCAGCCATGGCAGAGCATGGTATTGAGCGCATTGATGTGGTGTGTGTCAACTTATATCCTTTTCGTGATGCCGTTGCTAAACCCGATTGCAGCATTGAAGATGCGATTGAAAATATTGATATTGGTGGCCCTTGCATGGTGCGTGCATCGGCGAAAAACCATCGCTTTGTGACTATCGTAGTCGACCCTAATGATTATGATATGATCATTTCTTCTTTGCAAGACGGCTCATTAGATGAACATAAGCGCCGTGGTTTGGCGGTGAAAGCTTTTGCCCATACGGCAGCTTATGATGGCGCGATTGCCAATCATTTCTCAGCTTTAAATCATGATGGTAGTCAACGTCAGTTTCCTGATATTTTTACCCGTCAATTCATTAAAACAGCAGATGAGTTGCGTTATGGTGAAAATCCACATCAAGCTGGCGCATTTTATGCAGATCTTGAAGACCCTGTCACCTCACTTGCAGATTGTGCAGTATTGCAGGGTAAAGCATTGTCTTACAACAATATCGCAGATGCAGACGCGGCATTTGCTTGTGTGCGTGATTTTTCTGAGCCAGCGGCGGTGATTGTTAAACATGCAAACCCATGTGGTGTTGCGGTGAATGGCACACAAGCTGAGGTATATGAGCGGGCAAGAGAGGCTGATGCAACATCTGCTTTTGGTGGAATTGCTGCTTTTAATCAACCTTTAGATGAAAAAACAGCCGCTTTGATTGCTCAAACCTTTATGGAGGTGGTGATTGCACCTGATTTTAGTGAAAAAGCCCGCGAGATTTTAAGTGCCAAGAAAAACCTGCGCTTATTGCAAGCGCCCTCGATTAAGCCTGTGGATGCAGGTTTAGAGTTTAAACGTGTGAGTGGTGGTTTGCTGGTGCAAGAGCGTGATACCCATCGCTTAACACGAGAGGCATGTAAAGTGGTGAGCCAACGCCAACCTACAGATGAAGAATGGCAAGACATGTTGTTTTCTTGGTCGGTGGCTAAACATGTGAAATCTAATGCGATTGTGTTTGCCAAAAATGGCGTGACTTTAGGGATTGGTGCGGGTCAGATGAATCGTGTCAATTCAACACGTATTGCCGCCATGCATGGTGGTGAGGCGATTCAAGGTTCGGCGGTTGCTTCGGATGCATTTTTTCCTTTTCGTGATGGCGTAGATGCCTTGGCTGATGCTGGAGCAACGGCAGTGATTCAACCAGGCGGTTCGATTCGTGATGAAGAAGTCATTGCAGCGGCTGATGAGCATGGGTTGACCATGATTTTCACAGGCATTCGCCACTTTAGGCATTAATTATTTTCGATATTCATACCCACTACGATGGTTTTAAGCTACCCAGTTGGGTGGCGGACTGCGTCAGTTCATGTGTGCGTATTCACACTGATTTTTCCAGTGTAGAACAACGCATGGCGTTTGTGATTCATTTAGCTGCACAAAATGTAAAACAGCAAACAGGTGGTCCTTTTGGGGCTGCTATTTTTGATAAAGATACACAGCAACTGCTTTCTGTAGGCATGAATTTGGTGGTTGCACATCATAATTCAACCCATCATGCCGAAATGATTGCCATCATGCTGGCGCAACAAACATTGCGCACTTTTAATGTGAGTGAACATGGCAACTTTGAGCTGGTGACCAGTTGCGAGCCTTGTGCCATGTGTTTTGGTGCGCTGCCTTGGTCGGGCATTCGTCATGTGGTTTGCGGTGCAACATCAGCGGACGCTGAAAGGATTGGCTTTGATGAAGGTGAAAAGCACCCTTGTTGGCAGCAAGCATTGGAAAAACGTGGCATTACGGTGCAAAGAGAGGTTTTGCGCGCGCAAGCTGCTCTTGTATTACAAAACTACAGCGCATTAAAACAAATTGTATATTAAGCATAGGGATGACAGGCTTTTAGTGATGGGGTGATGAGATGATGGAGCTGTTGGATTGTGCTTGGTTCGTCATTTGGCTTATTTGCATGTTGAATGTGCTTACTCTGCTTTCCTTACTATCCCCCAGTTT
>CAZWPS010000090.1:0-6151 GCA_964635775.1 uncultured Zetaproteobacteria bacterium
GAGTTATGGTCCAAATATTACAAAACAAGTGACAGGCAGCATGTCGCCAGCGCAACATGATGAAAAGAAAGGTCAGTTTAGCGCGGTATTACAAGAGTATACCCAACAAATGAACCATGATGTCAAAGCGGCAGCTAAACAAGCTGAACATTTAGCGATAACGGGTGAAGGCAATATGTCTGAAACCTTATTGGCTGTAAAACAAGCTGATTTATCCTTTCAACTGATGATGGCAGCACGAAATAAGGTGATGGATGCATACCGAGAAGTCATGCGGATGCAGGTTTAGCTTGATGATGCATGGTGTGTTGGGTGTTTTGATACAACAAGGGGAATATCATGGCTGAAAATTTGGTGCCACAAGTACCATTATCACCGTTAGCTCAAGGTGCAGAAGTTCACGACGGGACGATTGAAGGCTCGCCGCCACCATTGTCTAGTGTGCAACATATGATGCTTAAAAATAGACGCTTTATTTTATTTGCGGCTGGTGCATTGATGTTTTTAGGCTTTGTTGGGTTGATGTTATGGTCTTCAGAGACACCTTATCGCACGGTATATTCAGGTATGGATGAAAAAGATGCCGCGGCCATTGTTGAATTGTTGCAAAAAGAGAAAATACCTTATCAACTTCAAGGTGCAGGAACGGTATTGGTGCCTGCAGACCAAATTTATAATGTGCGTTTAAAATTGGCGAGTGAGGATATGATGCCAGGTAATGGTGAAGGGTTTGAAATCTTTGACCGTGCCAACGAATTTGGGGTGAGTGACTTCACACAGAAAGTTAATTTACAACGCGCAATGCAAGTGGAATTGGCGCGCACCATTGAAGTATTGCCTATTGTTTCAGCCGCTAGAGTTCACCTTGTATTAGCCAAAGAATCAGCGTTTGCTGAGCGTGATCGTCAAGCATCAGCATCGGTGATGTTAAAGCTAAAAGGCAACAAACGCTTGCCTCAACAGTCGGTAGAAGCGATTCAAAGCTTAGTTTCTTCATCGGTGCCTGCGTTGGCAAGAACTGCGGTGACGGTTGTTGATGCATCAGGGAATTTGTTATCTAAAATGGATGATGACCAGCCTGCTGGAGAAGGGCAAACGATGATGGATTATCAGCGTAAGTTAGAGCAAGGTTATGAAGTGAGGCTTACCAGCATGTTGGAGCAAGTGGTGGGTTCAGGGCAAGCTGTAGTGCGGGTGACGACTAAGATTAATCGTCAACATGTTGAAAGTAATGCTCAGATTTATAATCCTGACGAACAAGTCTTGCGTAGCTCAAAAAGCACAGAAGAAAATCGGAAAGCTGTGGATGCAATGCCCAAGGGTGTGCCAGGCATGGCATCAAACACACCCGCAAACAATGTTAATCCTGATGGTTCTTTAGCAACACAAGAGCCGCCAACTGAAGAGGCAAGCCGCTTGGAGAATGTATTAAACTATGAAATAAGTAGCAAAACAGAACATCGGGTCACACCTTTTGGCACGGTAGAAAAACTATCCATTGCGGTGATTGTGGGTGGCTCATATAATGAAGGTGAAGATGGCGGAAAAGTGTTTGTGCCGCGTAATGCAACAGAACTGGTTGCTTTGCAAAACCTTATCCAGAATGCATCAGGTTATGATGAAGATAGGGGGGATACGGTTGAAATTCAAAGCCTTCCTTTGATGAGCTTATCGGGAACAGGCGATATGGATATGGAAGACATGGTGGATAAAACCTTTTATCTTGAATTGATGCGTTATGCCTTAGCAGGTTTGGCTTTGTTGCTTGTCGCTTGGTTTGTGATGCGACCAATGGCGAAACGATTAACCGCTGAAGAGCCTCAGGTTGCGACGTCTGTAGAGCCTTTAGCAGAGGAAAGTGAATCTATTGCGGCACAACAAATGAAGCGCGCAAGAGAGGCTGTTTTAAATGACCCTGAACGGGCAAGCCGTGTGGTTCGAGAATGGGTGAGCTCGGTATGAAGTCAGCAGAGCTAGCAGGTGAAGATAAAGCAGCTATTTTACTGTATATTTTAGGCCCTGAAGCAGCAACACCGATTATTCAGGGCTTGGATGATGCAACATTAACGCGTATTAGCCGAAAAATGTCGGATTTAGGTAGAATCAGTACAGAAACATTGCAAAAAGTGGTTGATGAGTATTTAAATATTCATGAATCAGAAGACCCTTTGCTATTTAGTTCACGAAAAGATGTGTTAAGTTTGCTTCAATATGCTGTTGAACAGGATAAAGCTGAAGAGATTATCGCGTATTTAGATAAGCCAAAACCTTTGACGATTTGGGATAAATTGTCGCGTATTGCCCCTGAAATGATTGTCTCTTACATTGAATCAGAACATCCGCAAACCATTGCCCTTATTTTAGGTAAAATTGATACCAGCATTTCGAGTCAGGTCATTGCTTTATTGCCTGAAGATATGCAGATGTCGGTAGTGATGCGGATGTCTAAAATTGAAAGTGTGCCTGCCGAACTTGTGCGTGATATTGAAGAAACTTTAGAAAGAGAAATGTCTGAATCTACAGGCAGCTCAGGCATGAGCTTTAATGGCATGGTTAGTGTGGTGGAAATCCTTAAAACATTGGATAAAGATATATCTAAGCCCTTGTTAGAGCGCCTAGAAGAGCAAGATGAAGACTTATTTTCACAAGTCGATAAATTGTTGTTGGTATTTGAAGACTTGACGGCATTGTCTGCCAAAGATATTCAAACATTACTCAAACACATCTCTTCGGATGACTTGGTTAAAGCTTTAAAGGGTGCACCTGATGAGTTAGCAGAAAGCTTTTTTGGTAATATGTCGCAAAGGGCTGCAGAAATTATGCGTGAGGATATGCAAGTGATGGGACCTTTAAAACTTGCCGATGTTGAAGAGGCACAGCAGTCTATTTTGCAGGTGGTACGCAAGCTTGATGATGATGGTTCAATTACACTTAGTGCAGATGATATGGTGTAAATGATGTCATTATTACCTTTACCCGTCGTTCAACATGAAACACAATCTTCCAGCAAACATGCTTTCCCTTATCCAGAGCTTCAACAAGGGGAAAGCTTGGTCGCTGACCCTATCAAACAACCTTTGCGCCCCTTGATGGCGTCAAATAGCCAAGGTAAGTCAGAGCAGCCAGAGCCTACAACAGCATTATCGCCAGAAGAACAGCATATGCGTGAATTGCAAAACATGCTTAATGAAGCGCAAAATAGAACAGCCGTAGTTGAGCAAGAAGCATATGATAAAGCGTATGCAGCAGGTGAAAAAGCGGGTTTGCTATTGGGTGAAAAACGTGCTGAACAAATGCTGGAGACCATGCACAATATTGTTGAAGATGCAGAGCAACAATTAGAGCAACTCAAGCAGGAATCTGTAGCAGTTGTGCTCGATATATCCGCTGCTGTGGTTGAACGTGTGATAGGCTCACTTGATGATGATAGCCAACATGTTTTAAGCTTGGCAACTGAGCAAGCTGTTGCAGTATTATCGGCGGATTTGGCGGATATTGAGCATTTATCATTAGCCGTTCATCAGCATGATTTAGAAACGATGTTGCGCATGTGTGAGCAGCATCCACAATGGAAGATGAGAGCTGAACAAGGCATAGAGCGAGGAACATGCAGGTTGATTTCGAGCAAACAAGATGCGCTGGTTGTGCCAACAGAGATCATCAGCAAAGCATTTCAACATATTCGAGAACACACCTTATCTCAGCATGGTTGATGCAGGATTGTGGCAACAAGAACAGCGCCGCCATATTCTTGACGGTTTAAATCATCTTCCTCTCACCCCATTACGCGGCCGTGTTTCCAAAGTTTTAGGACCTATGCTTGAGGCAACTGGTGTACGTTGTAGTGTGGGTGATGCTTGTGATATCCATAGCTCTTCGGGGCATTGTATTGAGGCAGAAGTTGTCGGGTTTCGTGATAATATCACACTCATGATGCCTGTGGGGTCAACGCGTGGCATTGCAGCAGGTGATTCGGTTTGTCCGCGTGGCACAACACCATCGATTCAAGTGAATGATCAACTTTTAGGTCGGGTGTTTGATGCTTTAGGGCAAGCTATAGATGGCAAGCCTTATCAAGCATCAGGACAAGCTTATTCGTTGTATGGTGAGAAGCTGAATCCTTTTGATCGTCATATGATTGACACTGCAATGCCGCTGGGTATTCGTGTGATGGATATGTGTTTACCTATGGGTTATGGGCAGCGTTTAGGGCTTTTTGCTGGTCCTGGTGTTGGGAAAAGTATGTTGATGGGCATGTTAGCACGTCATTCAGATGTGGAAGTGAATGTTATTGCGCTTGTTGGTGAGCGGAATCGGGAAGTACGCGAGTTTTTAGATGATGCTTTGGGTGAAGAAGCCTTAAAACGCTCAGTGGTGATTGTCGCTACTTCAGATATGCCGCCAGTATTACGTGTTCGTTCAGCTTTGTTGGCAACAACGATTGCTGAAGTTTTTCGCGCTCAAGGTAAACAAGTATTATTGATGATGGATAGCTTGACACGTTTTGCCCAAGCACAGCGTGAAATTGGCTTGATGTTGGGTGAACCTCCTGCAAGTAAAGGTTTTACACCTTCTTGTTTCACTGCAATCGCTGAGCTTTTAGAGCGTGCAGGACCTGGTGATGGTGTGGGTAATATCAGTGCTTTTTATACAGTATTGGTGGAAGGTGATGATTTATCCGCTGACCCTGTTGCCGATTCTGCTATGGCTGTGCTTGATGGACATATTGTTTTGGATCGAAAGTTAGCTGAAAAAGGTCATTACCCTGCTATTAATGTGTTGCGCAGCATTAGCCGACTGGAAAACAAACTTAGCAGCCCTGAAAGCATCACTGCGGCACGTTCCTTGCGTAAAGATATGGCATTGTTTGAGCGCATGGAGGATATGATTAATATGGGTGCTTATGAGCAGGGTAGCAACCCTGAATTGGATCGTGTGATTGCGAATATGCCAGAAGTTTTGAAATTCTTGCAGCAAGGTGCTGCTGAGCATTGTATGCGTGATGAGGCAGAGCGTCACTTATTACAACTGATGCGCAAGATTGACTTGCCCCGTGAAGTATCATGAGTATCTCAGCACATTATTTGTTAGCAAACATGGCGGAACATAAACGTAATGACGAAGGTGATATTTTAATTCAACTTACTGAATATCGAAAAACATTAGCCGCTGCTGTATTGAAATTATTACACAATAATAAAGCTTTACAGCAACAATCTGTTATCAAAATGGAAGCGGGGACACAAGCCATGGAGTTGGCAATGCTGAACCAGAGTATTCAAGAGCAACAACAGCGTATTGTTGAAACGCGTTTTGAAATGGGTGAATTGGATAAAGCCATTGCCCAACAACGTGAAAAATGGTTAAACCAGCACAAAAAACATGTGGCACATGAAGCGATGCATCATCAAGCTGCTCAACAAGCCAAAAAAGCCTTTGAAATCAAGCAACAAACCTATATGGATAATCAGTTTGTCGCCACGATGGTCGCGAATAAAGCAAGGTCAAGATGAAAAAAACAGCTTTATGTTCACTTTTATTGATGATTAGCCTGTTAGGCGTTGTTAAAGCTGCCCTACCTTTTTTGATGAGCCAAGACAGTGTGCAGGTGGTCATTTCACCCATTGAAAAAGAGGTGGAAGCCCTCCAACAAGTCATGGGTGCAAAGCAGGTCGCTTCTTTTCCTCTCTATGATGGTTGGAGCGGGCAGTGGTTGGTTGATGAACTCATCCCTTCTGTGGATGCTGCTGAAGCTATTTCTTTAACAGAAGAGCGTCGAGAAAATCAAGAGGGCGCGGTTAAAATTGCAGAGCTTAGAGCCATGCAAAGACAGCTCGATGCGCGCGAATTAAGCCTAGATGAGCGTGAAGGTG
Organism: uncultured Zetaproteobacteria bacterium; assembly: GCA_964635775.1. GTDB lineage: Bacteria > Pseudomonadota > Zetaproteobacteria > Mariprofundales > Mariprofundaceae > Ghiorsea. The sequence continues at coordinate 5,874 of CAZWPS010000090.1, forward strand.
AGGCTAAAAAAGCGGAACTTCGGGCAAAAAATAAAATTTCAGAGCTGGAGCAGCTTGAAACACGAATTCAAGAGCTTTTAGCACAAGAAAAAAGCATTAAAGACAAAAAAATCAAGCGTTTAACTGCTGTATATGAAGGTATGAAAGCTGAAAAAGCTGCGCCTGTTATTGCACAAATGGATTTGAGTATTGTGGTGAAAATTTTCTCACGTATGAATGAAAAACAAGTGGGTAAAATCTTATCTTTTTTACCAGCTAAAAAGGCTGTGGTCATTAGC
>CAZWPS010000091.1:0-6107 GCA_964635775.1 uncultured Zetaproteobacteria bacterium
TAACGTAAAGATGCTTGTATGGTTGAATCTGGCACAGTATTTATGATATATAATAATGTTTTTTGTGTCTTCTAATTTTTTGGCAGCATTCATTCAGGTGATATTTTTCATTTAGGTGGTTTGTTGCGCGGGTTTCATGCGCCTTATAGGGTCGTTACAGGGACACCTTGCCGTTTATTGCGCCTCAAACGTGAAACCTTTGAGCCTTTGATGAAACAACACCCTTGGTTGATTAAAGACTTATTGGCACACAGTCGGCAATCGGTTGAGCGACAAATATTACACCCAGAACAAAATAATTTATGGGCAGCAGATCGTTACATTGATATGGATAAGAGATAAGGGGTTAAAGGCATATGGCTGAACATCAATATATTTATACCATGCAAGGCGTGGGTAAAGTGGTGGCGGGAAAAAAGAAAATTTTAGATGATATTTGGTTGTCCTTTTATCCAGGTGCCAAGATTGGTGTGTTGGGTTTAAATGGTTCGGGAAAATCAACCTTGTTAAAAATTATGGCAGGGCTTGATACCGACATTTTAGGCGAAGCAAAACCTGCTGATGGCATTAAAATTGGTTATCTGGCGCAAGAACCAGAGCTTGATGAGCATAAAGATGTGCGGGGCAATGTTGAAGAGGCCGTTAAAGAAATCAAAGGTGCTTTGGCGGATTTGGATGCGGTGTATGCTGAATATGCGGAGCCAGATGCTGATTTTGATGCGTTAGCCAAAAAACAAGCCAAACTTGAAGATATTATCAACGCTGCAGATGGACATGATTTAGATAGAAAATTAGACATTGCCGCTGATGCACTGCGTTTGCCTGATTGGGATGCAGATGTGCGTAAACTATCCGGTGGTGAACGTCGCCGTGTGGCACTTTGTCGCTTATTGTTGTCTAACCCTGATATGATTTTACTCGATGAGCCAACCAACCATTTGGATGCTGAATCTGTGGCCTGGTTAGAGCGGTTTTTGCATGATTATCAAGGCACGGTCGTAGCGGTGACGCATGATCGTTATTTTTTAGACAATGTAGCAGGTTGGATTTTGGAATTAGATCGGGGTAAAGGTATCCCATTTGAAGGTAATTACTCATCATGGCTTGAGCAAAAAGATGCACGTTTATCGCAAGAAAATAAAGAAGAGTCTTCGCGTCAAAAAGCCATTAAACAAGAGTTAGAATGGGTCAGGCAAGGGGCGAAAGGTAGGCATGCTAAATCCAAAGCACGTCTTAAAGCTTTTGATGAATTGGCAAGTAAAGAAGTGCAACAACGCAATGCTACGAAACAAATTTTCATTCCTGCTGGTGAGCGCTTGGGTGATATTGTTTTTCAAGCGGAAAATGTAAAAAAAGGCTTTGCTGATAAGGTGTTGGTGGAAAATTTGAATTTCAGCCTGCCAAGAGGCGGTATTGTCGGTATCATTGGGGCGAATGGTGCAGGTAAAACCACATTATTCCGCATGTTTACAGGGCAAGAAACGCCTGATTCTGGTGTCATGGTGAAAGGGGAGACGGTTCAGCTTTCATATGTGGATCAATCGCGTGATGCTTTGGATGATCAGAAAACGGTGTTTGAAGAAATTTCAGAAGGTGCTGATTTTATAACTTTGGGCAAGGTTGAAGTGCCATCGCGTGCATATTGTGGTCGCTTTAACTTTAAAGGTGGTGATCAGCAGAAAAAAGTATCCATGTTATCAGGTGGTGAGCGTAACCGTTTGCATTTGGCAAAAATGCTGAAAGAAGGTGGCAATGTTTTGTTGCTCGATGAGCCAACCAACGATTTGGATGTCGAAACCTTACGTGCGCTTGAAGATGCTTTGCTTGATTTTGCAGGCTGTGCAGTGGTCATTTCGCATGATCGGTGGTTTTTAGACCGTATTGCGACGCATATATTGGCTTTTGAGGATGAAGGGCATGTGGAGTGGTTTGAAGGCAACTTTGCAGATTATGAACAAGATAAAAAGAAACGTCTTGGTGAATCTGCTATGCAACCTAAACGCATGAAATATAAGAAGTTAGCCTAACTAGGGGACTTGATGATGGATAAAGAGGGGAAAGAAGGTGCTCAAGATAAAGTTGAGCCGAATATTTCAGAAGCTAAGGCTGTTGAGACTCAAAAAACGAACGAAGTTGCGCCTGATATTGAGTCAACTGACTTTGCACAAAGAGCTAGTCCAAGCATGTCCAATGTTAAGTTTGGGGTTAGTAAACAGCTTGGTTTAGGTTTTGGTATTCTTGTTTTATTGACTGTATTGTTAGCGGCGGTGGCTTTGCGTGGGCATTTACATGCTGAGCGGGTGATTGATGATGTGGTGGAAGGGTATGGTTCAACGGCCTACTTGGCATTACAAGCGCGTAATGATTTTTTATCGGCACGCCATGCTGAAAAAGAGTATTTATTATATTATCGCGAATCAGGCATGCAAACAACACAGTTTACCTATGCAGATACAGTGCGTCAACATTTGTTAAGCATGCAAATGCATGTGAACAGTGCGGAAGTATTGTTGGATGACTCAGCGAGCACAGAAGAAAGTCAGTCTTTGATTGATTTGGTGCATCAAGAGCGTGTTGATTATGAAGAAACCTTTTTTGAGATGGTTCGTTTATTAGAGCAACGCGGCAATCATTATCAAGGGCTGGAAAAAAAATTCCATGATGATTTAAATCAAATGGAAGCCTTGTTATTGAAGCATAGAGGGGAAACCGATGTTGCGGGGATAGAGCATTTATCCTTAGACTTGCTTAAAATCAAAAAACATGAACAAAGTTATCTTTTAAATAAAAACAATGATGCTTTAAGGCAAGTTCAAGAAGAAGCAAAACACTTATTGAGCTATATGGGAAAATATCCAGCAGATAACTTACGCTCACAACTTAAAAAACATTTACTGGCTTATCAAAAGCACTTTAAACGCTGGGTTGAGGTGGATAAACAAGCTGAGCTTAGTACTCAACGCTTTGATGCGTCTGCCCAGCTTTTGGAAAAAACATTAATGCAATGGTATGATTTAACCAGCGCACATGTGAAAAATGTAGAGCATGTTTTAGAAGATGGCTTAAAACGAGACCGCAGTATTTTGGTTGGCGTGGCGGTGCTGGTTGTTTTGATTGGGCTGCTTATTGCGACAGTTTTATCACGCCGCATTGGTGGTGCAGTTCGGCGCGTATCCGATGCTGCGAATCAGTTGGCAGAAGGTGATTTAAGTAGCCATGTGGTGGTGCATGATGGTGATGAGTTTGGTGAGTTGGCTAAAGCTTTTAATGCGATGTCAGGCGCTGTGGTATCTAAAAACTATGCGGAAAATATCTTTCGCTCATTAAGTGAATCATTGATTGTTTTGGATGGAAAATCGCGTATTGTGGAAGTGAACCGTGCAACGTTAGAGATGCTTGGTTATCAAGAAAAAGAACTGCGCGGGCAAACGATAGATACAATCTTACGCGGACATGTGAAGACATCGTTGATGGATAGTCGTTCCGAATTTTTGGCAGGCGAATCTAACGGTGGTTTGATGAACATTGAACGCACTTATTTTGCCAAAGATGGGCGTAAAATAGCGATGTTGTTTTCTGCTTCTGAGCTGTTGGATGATCAGCAAAACTTAATCGGAACGGTGTGTGTTGCCCAAGATTTAACGGCTTATAAAGCGATGGAAAGTGAGTTGCAAGAAAAACAAACACAACTCATTCATGCGGGTCGCTTAACGGCTTTGGGTGAAATGGGTGCCGGCATTGCGCATGAAATTAATCAGCCGTTAAATTCGATTTCGCTTGCCACGCAATGGTTGGCAGGTGAAATGAAGAAAAAACCCGACAATGAAATGGCGTTGGAAACGGTGCAAGATATTCAAGAGCAAATTGCGAGAGTGAGTAAAATTATTAAAAATATGCGCTCTTTTTCGCGGCGTGGGCAGGATGGCACTCAAGAAGCGAAAGCAATTTTATTACACCCATGTATTGATGTGGCATTTTCCTTTTTTAAAGAACAATTTGACAAAGATAAGATTCAACTGCTGTTGGATATAGGCGAACAAGCGAATATACCTATGGTCAAAATTGATCCGCAAAAATTTGAACAAATGGTGGTTAACTTTTGCTCCAATGCACGTTATGCCGTTGATGAGCAAGCGTCAGATGCAGCGCCTGATTTTGAGAAAAAGATTCAGATTCGCTTGTTTCACGATGCTGAGCGTCATTTGGTTGTTTTTGAAGTGGAAGACAATGGGTGTGGTATGGTGTCAGAGCAGCGTGAACGTTGCCTAGAACCATTTTATACGACCAAACCTGTAGGTGAGGGGACAGGCCTTGGTTTATCAATTGTACATAGTATTGTAAAAGAATTTAACATGGGTTTTGAAATTGTCTCTGGTGTTGGGACAGGCACAACTGTACGTATTGAAATGGAGGCTGTCGGTGATTGAAAACGTGGGTATTGCAGGGTCGGTACTGTTGGTTGATGATGAAGAATCAATTTTGAAATTTATGGGTAGGTTGTTGGAGCAGCGTGGTTATCGTGTGGACGTAGCTTTATCAGGAAATGCCGCATTAAAACGTTTAGAAATGGGCGGGATTGATATTTTAGCCACGGATTTAATGATGCCAGGCATGGATGGGGTTGAGTTGATTGGTCGTGCTAAATCATTGTACCCAGAGTTGCAGTGTATGATGATGACTGGGCATGGTGAAGTTGAGAGTGCGGTGTTGGCGATGGAGCGGGGTGCTTTTAATTACCTCTTAAAACCGATTGATGTGGATGTTTTGGATGCGGTATTAAAGGCTGGTATGGAGCGTGTTGGACTCGTTGCAGCAAGGCAATGGGCAGAAGATGAGAATGCGCGTTTATCTTCTGCGGTTGAACATGCTTCAGAAGCGATTGTGATTTGTGGTTCGGCTTTTGAAGTCAATTACATTAACCCTGCTTTCTCGAATTTAGTGCAGTATAGCCTTGAAGATGTGGCATCGCTTTCTTTTCTTGGTTTGTTGGTTGCGGGGCAAGAAGATACTTTAACAGTGATTCGTGGCATGATGGATACCAGTCAAATATGGAAAGGTGATGTGCGCATTAAAAACCTTGATGGGCAATCAGTATTAACTCAAATGAGTGTTTCTCCGCTGCTTGATGAGCGTGGTAAACATAATGGTTGTATCATTATTTTGCGTGATGTGCGTGAAGAACGAAGATTGCGAGAAAAAATAAAAGAACAAGAGCGTTTGGAGTCAGTGGGTATATTAGCAGGTGGTATCGCACACGATTTTAACAACCTCTTAACCACAATCTTAGGTAATACAGACCTCCTACAGCTTAAAATGAAAGATGAACCATCGATTCAGGCTAATATTGAGCGCATTCGTCATGCGGGAAAAAGTGCTGCGGATTTGTGTCAGCTGATGTTGTCTTATGCGGGTAAAGGGCAGTATGTTGTGCAGCAAGTTGATTTAACCAAAGCTGTTGAAGAAGCATTGCACTTAATGGATATTTCGGTGCCAGCGCATATTCGTATGCATGTGAAATTGGGTGAAGATCCTTTGTTTCTTGATGCCGACAAAACACAAATTCATCAGTTGGTGATAAGTTTGATGATGAATGGTCTTGAAGCCATTGATCAGCGTGAAGGTGATATTATACTTGAAACGGGCAAGATGATGATTTCTTCAAACATGTTAGGTGATTGGATGTTTGGCGATGAAGCTGATGCTGGTGAATATGTATTTTTACGTGTGACTGATACGGGATGTGGCATGGATCAAGCCACGCAACAGAAAATATTCGAACCATTTTATTCCACAAAATTTACAGGGCGTGGCTTAGGTTTAAGTGCGGTGGCTGGGGTGATGAAGGCGGCGAAAGGTTTGATTGAAATGCAATCGAATGTAGACGAAGGCACTTCGATGACTTTAGCGTTTCCGATTTTTGATGAAGATGAAGATGTTGGTGGTGTTTCCGATATAAGTTCCTTTGATATTCGCTTTGAACAGGGGCTGATTGAAGCTGGGGATGTGGTGCTGATTGTTGATGATGATGAAGATATTTTGGATATTATGGAAATTTCTTTGCAAGAATTAGGTTATGATACGCTGACAGCATTTGATGGTATTCTAGC
>CAZWPS010000092.1:0-5877 GCA_964635775.1 uncultured Zetaproteobacteria bacterium
ACTTTTATTGTATGTACGATTATATTTATTTTTACTATATTATTTTTTTTTGTTTTATTCTATCATAAAACTTCATTAGTGATTCGCTTTAGTCTCGTGGGCACGGAGAAGTATATCAGAGTCATATCCATAATCATGATATGCTGAACGGTTCACCTGTGCTCGACATTAAACCTTACATCAAAGAAGCGGATATGATGCCGCAAGCGAGCAACGGTTGGTTAGAGAAGGAATGAAATGATGAGCACATGATTTATGTGTGCAAGATTTTAGGCATAACAACACGTTTGTTCTTAGCCTCACCTAAGCAGCGTTAATCAATATTTCCTTCATCAAACGTAACTATTAGCATATACATTGAATAAGCCATTCATGTGTCATGTCGAACGTCGCTGAGACATCTTTTAGTGAAATGTTGACGAAATATCCCTCGGCTTTGCTCGGGATGTCAGCTTAAAGGCAACATGCTGAATTTCAAAAGAGCCAATAGTTACCATCAAACTAAATTTGCATTTCAATGTAGTGCAGGGTGTGTAGTGTTGAGCCGCGTATGTTTTTTAATTAATCGAAGAAGGTTGTTTATTCATGAGTAAAGTTACACAACATCACCAACTTATCATCCTTGGTTCTGGTCCTGCTGGTTATACTGCGGCTATTTATGCTGCTCGTGCCAACTTAAAACCAGTTATTATTCAAGGTATTCAGCCTGGCGGACAGCTGACGACCACGACTGATGTTGATAATTACCCTGGTTATAAAGATGGTGTTCAGGGTCCTGAAATGATGGATGATTTTAAAGGGCAAGCTGAACGTTTTGGTACTGAAATCATTTGGGATCATATCAACGCATCGGATTTGTCCCAACGCCCCTTCAAACTCGAAGGTGATGAAGCAAACTATACCTGTGATGCACTTATCCTTGCCACGGGGGCATCTGCTAAATATTTGGGGCTGCCCTCTGAAGAAGCGTTTAATGGTAAGGGTGTATCTGCATGTGCCACATGTGATGGTTTCTTTTATCGCAATCAAGATGTGATGGTGATTGGCGGCGGCGATACTGCGGTTGAAGAAGCACTCTACCTTTCCAATATTTGCAAGAAAGTAACGCTTGTACATCGCCGTGACGCACTGCGGGCTGAAAAAATTATGCAGGATAAACTCTTGAGCACGGATAATATTGAAGTCCAATGGAACCATACGCTTGATGAAATTTTAGGTGATGATTCAGGTGTTACCGGCGTTCGTTTGCGTTCAACAGCTGATGATACGACACAAGAAATCAGCGCACATGGCGTATTTATTGCCATTGGCCACCAACCCAACACTGATTTTGTCAAAGGACAACTTGAAATGGATGAAACTGGTTACCTCATTACTCAAAATAAGAGCACCAACACATCGGTAGCTGGTGTTTTTGCTGCAGGTGATGTAGCAGACCCTGTATACCGTCAGGCGGTAACATCTGCTGGTGAAGGCTGTAAGGCTGCATTGGATGCTGAGCGCTGGTTATCTCAAGGTTAATCATATGCCTCTCCCATTGACGAAAGCAACACATTTAACATCAAACATAACGAGGTAGATACCATGAAATATTGGATTATTAGTCACTTACCCAGTAATTCTTTGGTTCGCAATCAGTATCAAATGGCATGGTCGCGGATACTGTTTGTTGCCGCGTGTTTGCTTTACACTTTAATCAGCACCAGCAATTTTGAGCAATACGGCACGGTATTGCTCGGTTTTTCTGCCATTTACCTTATCTTACATGCCTTTGCTGCGATTCGCGTTGAGGTTAATCCGATTGCACCATGGCGCATTTTAGCACTCATTGCCCTTGATGTTGCGCTGGTTTCACTGACCATGATTGCCGACACAGGCACTTCAAGTGGTGTTTATTTCTTTTTCTTTATCATTGCGTTTATGTCTGCATATTGGTTTGGTACCCCCATACTGATTTGTGCGCAAGTCCTTATTTTAATAGCCTACCTTACCGTTGCGGCGATTAGCGGCATTCATGATACCCCAACCTTTGTATTACACCTCCTTGAGATCATAATTATTCCTGCTTTTGCTATATTGCTTGGTCATCAATCTGAAGATGCATTATCTGAAAAGGCAACAACTGAACGCAATACTTTTGGCATGTTGGATCAAGGACCATTGCCTGTTTTCACCTTTAGCCTTGATGGCGAAGCCACGCCGCGTATTCGTTATGTTAATCATGCCGTACAACAAATTTTTTCAGGTGATCCAATGAACTTGATTGGAGAGTCGGTTGAAATGTTATCTATCCCTGAAGATGCGGATGAGATGTGCAGGTCTTGTCGTCGTATTTTTGGCACTCAACATAAACATAAATCACTCTCTTTCTTTATTCGTGGTCAAAATGAGGATGGTGAAATGCTGCAACTGATGGGCTTAACCGCTCAAGTTGTCTGGCAAGGTGAGTGGATTGGTGTGTGTTTCTTATTTGATATCACGCAAAGCGAAAGCCGTCGTAATGAGATGAACGAAAGCATGCAAGAAGGTTATATGAGCACACTTGTTGCGGGCATTGTACATGATTTCCGTAATGTTTTAACCAGCATCATTGGTACGGCAGAAGTCTTGCAATTTACGGTGACAGATAAGTTGACCCAAGACCAATTGGGTGTGATTATTGATGCAGGTGAGCGCGGCTCAGAAACCATCACGCATTTGCTGCACCTGAGCAGCTCTGGCGAAGATGAAAAAGATACGACCTACACCGATGATGTGGAACATACCCTTAATAGTATTATGGAGTTATTGCGCATCCAATTGCCTGAACATATTCAGCTTCATTGTGAAATTGATGATATTCTTCCCCAAATTAAATTTGAAATAGCTCAGCTTGAACAGGTCTTGATGAACCTTGTCAACAATGCAGCTCAAGCCATCGAAGGACAAGGACAAATTGTAGTGCGTGTTGGTCCAGATTATGGGCATAAAATGGCAACCAGTAAAAACCCTGCTTTGAAAATTCGTATTAAAGATAATGGCTGTGGTATTTCAGAAGAAGACTTGCCTTATGTCACGCAAAATTTTTGGACATCGCGCAAAGATTCTGGTGGCACGGGTCTTGGTTTGGCGATGGTGAAGCGTATTATCAACAACCATGGCGGAGAGCTGGAAATCACTTCAAAAGTTGGTGCTGGTACGCAGGTTCACGTTTATTTGCCAGGTGTGCAATCTGATAAACCTGATAAACCTGCGACTCAACAAGTCGGCGAAAAAGAAAAACCTGTTGCCAAGACTGCAAGCACAGCCTCTACAATCAAACCAAATACGCGGCATATTAAAAGTGTTAAATCAAGCCACATTTTGCTTGTTGATGATAATTCAGATGTTTTGCAAGTCCATTGTATGCAGCTTGAAGCCATGGGGCATCAAGTGACCACGGCGATGTCTGGTGATGAAGCGTTGGAAATTTATCAAGCTCAGCGCGATAGTATTCAAATGTTGGTCACCGACTTTAAAATGCCAGGCATGGATGGCATTGATTTAGCAACTGAGTTGCGGGCACAAAGCCCTGATTTACCTATGTTAATGGTGACAGCTTATGGCGAAACTGAAAAATTAAACCGCGCGACTGATTTGAAAATCACAATGTTGCTCAAACCAAGTACCTTCCAGAAGTTTTCAGAAGCGATTATCAAAATCCAAAAAGATAATCCAGCTTCGTTTTCTTAATTGCAGAAACGAAACTGCCTCGTATAATGCCGATTCTGCATAGGGCTGAATATCATGCCCGTGCAGAATGCTGTAAATATACCAAGAGGTGAATTCAACATGGCAGTTCAACGTACTTTATCCATCATCAAACCTGATGCTGTAGCAAAAAATGTAATTGGCGACATTATCCGTCGCTTTGAAGAAAATGGTCTATCCATTATCGGTACGAACATGCGTCATTTAAGCGCTGCCGAAGCAGGTCGTTTTTATGCTGTACATGCTGAGCGACCATTTTATAAAGACTTGTGTGATTTCATGAGTTCAGGTCCTGTATTAGCGATGTGTTTGGAAGGTAAAAATGCAATTGCTTTGAATCGCCAGTTGATGGGTGCGACGAACCCGAAAGAAGCCGAAGAAGGAACCATTCGTGCCGACCATGCCGATTCGATTGATGCCAACGCTGTACACGGCTCTGATTCAGAAGAAAATGCGGCAATTGAAATCAGTTTTTTCTTCTCTGACTTAGATTTAAACAGTCGTTTATAATTGATGATGGATGAACAAACTTCTGCACTTTCCAAGAAACCAAGCAAGGTAGTGCCTGAACAAATCGCTGTTCGTCGCGAAAAATTGGCGAATATGCGTGAAATAGGGCAGGCATACCCCAACACTTGGCGCAGTGATCACACTTTAAACGCGATTCATGTTGATTATGCTGCGTTTGATAAAGAGCAATTGGCTGAAAAGGCAATTGTGGTGACGATTGCTGGGCGTTTGATGGCTCATCGTGTGATGGGAAAATCGAGCTTTATTAAAATTCAAGATGGTGAGGGTGAAATCCAACTTTTTCTGAATCGTGATGTCTTGGGTGGTGCTGAGGTTTATAATCCAACTAAAAAATGGGATTTAGGCGACTTAATTGGCGGAAAAGGTGAACTTTTCATCACCAAAACAGGTGAATTATCTGTTCGTGTATCTCATATTGAAATGATTACCAAATGCTTACGTCCTTTGCCCGAAAAGTGGCATGGTTTAAGTGATATTGAAACCCGTTATCGTCAACGTTACGTGGACTTAATGGTCACAGCCGAGTCCCGCGATATTTTTCGTACCCGCTCTAAAATTGTATCTTTACTGCGCCGAGGTTTGGAAGAGCGTGACTTCATGGAAGTTGAAACGCCGATGTTACAAACCCAAGCTGGCGGGGCTGCCGCTCGCCCATTTGTTACCCACCACAATGCTTTAAACATGGAACTTACCCTTAGAATTGCCCCAGAGCTTTATTTAAAGCGTTTGTTGGTTGGTGGTTTTGAACGTGTATTTGAAATTAATCGCAATTTCAGAAATGAAGGGCTTGATGCAACCCACAACCCCGAATTTACGATGGTTGAGTTTTATCAAGCTTATGCTGATTTTGAAATCGCTATGGATACCACAGAACAATTGATTCAAGGTATTGCAGAAGGACTTTCTTTAAAACAAGTGACTTGGGAAGGCGTGGACATTAACTTCTCACAACCTTTCCAACGCCTTCGCTTGGATGAGTCTGTCTTTGCACACCGCCCTGACTTGCGTGGTCATGCCAATGATAAAGCCTTGTTAGCAACTGTCTGTATGCAAGAAATCCCTGATATTAAACCTTTAATTACTTGGAAAGCAGGGCACTATTTACTGGCTTTGTTTGAGGCATTGGTTGAACCTAAGATTACACAACCCACATTTGTAACGCATTACCCTGTTGATGTTTCACCTTTAGCGCGCCGCAACAATGATGATGAGCATGTTACAGATCGCTTTGAATTGTTTGTTGCGGGTCGTGAAATTGCCAATGGGTTCTCTGAATTGAATGACCCTGATGACCAACGCGGTCGTTTTGCAGTGCAAGCGCAAGCCAAAGCAGCTGGTGATGTTGAGGCAGTGGGTATGGATGAAGATTATTTGCGTGCGCTTGAATTTGGCATGCCACCTGCTGCTGGTGTGGGCATTGGTGTGGATAGGTTGGTTATGATGTTAACGGGGCAACACTCCATTCGTGATGTTTTGTTGTTTCCGCATATGCGTCCTGAATAAATGATGCCTGAATAAGTGATAAAAAAGAGGTAAGATATGATTTCTGAAAAAATTATGACCACCAATGTGATTACTGCCTATACTTACGACACGGTAGAACAAGTGCTTGAACGT
>CAZWPS010000093.1:0-5874 GCA_964635775.1 uncultured Zetaproteobacteria bacterium
GGAAGTATAGGGGTAAGTGAAACAAATGAAACTATCGCATAGGTTAGACAAGGGGCAGCCTTCTTGAACATCAATGGCGTGATGTTGAAGAAGGAGGAGGGTAAGGATTCAGGCGTCCTCTGTTTTCCCGCTTTCCGTGTCAAAAGTGCTGAATAGTTATGAAGGAGGAAGTTATATGCGACAACAATCGATGTTAAATGCTGATGTACGCAGCCATTGTTTACTTGAGAAGCATGGCATATCGGCAATCAGTGTTTCTTGATGTTTTAACGAATGTTATGTGCATGATTCAATGCGCTTTATCATCAAGGAAAAATGCTAAAAAATGGTGGCGCTTCAGGGACTCGAACCCCGGACACCCGGATTATGATTCCGGTGCTCTAACCAGCTGAGCTAAAGCGCCTTAATGTGAGCGGCGCATTTTATAAATCCTTCTACCCACGTCAACAACTTAATCACTTTTCCTTACTTATCATGCCAGGCAAGCGCTTCAGAATGATGTAAATTAAAGCTTGTAGCATTTTCATGCGATATGTTCTTAACCAGCAAAGGCATATGATGCGGCACATATATGAAGGAATGGCATGATTTTTGTTAAATATTGAAAAGAGGCAATGAAGAGGTATTCAAAATGACTGCGATGAAAAAAGAGAAGCCAAATAACAACGAAGTGCACAGTGTTTTTTTGCAACAAGGGAAAAGCTTAGTCAATTTATCAGACAGTGCTTATGTATTTTTAAATTTAACGGGCAAAACTTTAGAAGCTAGCCCTTCGACACAACACATGTTTGGTTATACAGAAAATGATATGCTTGGACATAGCTTTTTTTGCAACTGGGCGGTGCCAAATATGGGTAAAGCACTGGTTAAACAGGTTTTATGTGATAAAATCGTTCGTCGCTTTGTTGCTGACATTCAACGCAAAGATGGTTCTACGATTGTGGCATCAATCAATGCCCAACTCATTTTGGATAAAACACGCCGACTTGCAGGTATTGAGTGTTTAATTTCTGACATAACCGACCTTCAGCAACAAGAACAAAATTTTGATGAAACATTACGTAATGTTACTGGGGGCATTGCGCATTTAATTAACAATCAAATGGCATCGGTGGTTGGCACTGCAGATTTGGTTAAAATGCAACTTTGGGATCGCCCTGATTTGGCGGACAAGCTCGATCGTATTAGTGCGAGTGGGTTACAAGCAGGTGAGGTCGCGCACAATCTTGTGGCTTATGCTGAAACAGGAGCCCAAGAAAAAGCACAGCATATTGATTTAAACTGCATCGTTTCGACTGTATCACGGCAATATAAACAAACAAAAGCGGCTGAAAATCCGCGTCAGTTGGTGTTTAATATTGAGTCTGACATCGCACCTGTATTGGGCAGCGAACGTGAGTTCAGCAAAATGCTTCATTATATGTTCGATAATGCCCTTGAAGCCACTAAAAACAACAGCCAGATTACGATAAAGACCAAAAATGTGATTTTTTCCAAGCAAAGTACAGGAAAAAAACAAAAACATGTCATGTTATCCATTGCAGATCAAGGGCATGGCATGAATAGAGAAACACAGCATCGTATTTTTGAGCCTTTTTTCTCTACGCGTTTTCAAGGGCGTGGCATGAGCATGGCGCATGTCTTAAAAATCGTTGAAAAATTTGATGGACATATCCATGTTAAAAGCGGCGAGAATCAAGGTAGTATTTTTACCATTCATTTTCCTACTATTGAGCAATAAATCAACCAAGCTGCAACACGCTCAACCACATTGGTAAGGTCAATAACGAGCAAAGCGTAGTCAGGGTTACGGCTTCTGCATAAAGGCTTACATCTAACTTGAATCGCTCACATAAGACCAAGCCCAAGACCATGCTCGGCATCGCACCTTCAATAATAGACACATGTAAGACATCTACCGACATGTTTGCCCAACTACCCAAGCCCCAAACCATTAACGGCATTAATACCAATTGAATTAAAACCACAGGAATTAAAATAGGGATACGCAAAATCCAACCTGCTTGCCAGCGTAATGCCATGCCAATGGACAACAACATCAACGGAACCACAGCAGCACTTAAAATTTGCAAGCTGTTTTCAAGCCATAATGGTTGCGACCAGCCTAACACACCAAAACTTAATCCCAATACTGCTGCCCACAATGCAGGAACAGCCAACAACTCCCAGAGTGGGTGGGGTTCTTCTTTGCTGCTCCCATAATAAGCCGCCATCAATACACCAATACTGAATAAAATGGGTGTGCTGGCAAACATATCAAATTGAATGGCCACCACTTGTGCCCATTCACCAAAGACTTGAGAGACCACGGGTAAACCTAAATAAGTAAAATTAGCAAAACCACATGCCAATAAAGCCGCGCCTAATGTTTTTTTGCGCTGTAAAGCTGTGCCTGTAAACCAACGTCCACCTGCATACACCAAGCTTGCCACCAGCAACGACATTAATATCACAATACCTGCCACCACAGGCACGCGAATACTGTCGGTATTCAGCGGTGTTGCCCACATCAGTTGTAAGGCAAGGGCTGGTAAGAATACATAATATACCGCAGTGACGAGATTTGAACGGACTTTTTCTGCTGCTTTTTCGCCCAATACCACACGCCATACCAAGCCAATCACAATGATGACTGCCATGCCACCTAAAATATGTAACATATCAGTAAAGCTTAGATTTTACTGTGGTTAATTAATTGAAACAACTCTAATCTTGAAGAGGGGTTGTTTAAAAAAGCGCCGCTTAACTTTGATGTTGTAGTGACTGCATCAGGTTTTCTCACACCCCGATGACACATGCAAAAGTGTTTGCATTGTAAAATCACCGCCACCCCTGCTGGCTGTAAGACATCTTCTAAGGCATGGGCAATTTGCATGGTTAGCTTTTCTTGCACTTGTAAACGTTTTGCAAAACCATCCACCAAACGCCCCAACTTGGATAAACCAACCACCCTGCCATCAGGAATATACGCAATATGTGCTTTGCCAATAAAAGGGGCTAAATGATGTTCACAATGGCTATGCACTTCAATATCCGATACCAGTACCAGCTCATCATAACCTTCCACTTCTTCAAATGTTTTTTTCAAGTGCTCAGAAGGGTCTTCTTGATAACCTGAAAAATACTCTGCAAAAGCTTTGAGCACACGCTGAGGTGTTTCTTGCAAGCCCTCACGCTCAGGGTCATCACCAATATACTGTAATAATGCTTTTACATGAGCCATCGCTTCGATATTCGTTGGGTCATCTATGTCAAAATCATCACTCATCGTTTGCTCCCATGCCAATTGAGGCAAACGATAACGCAAAACAAGTGAATAGAAACTCTAGGTTTCATTTTGGGAAAACGCGGGTGTTAAAAATCAACTATATGAATACGAAATATTCCCTTTATCATGCGCCGTGAATACTTTTCTTGGGAGGCTTGAAATGCCACATATCCGTATCGCTACCCGAAAATCACCATTGGCTTTATGGCAAGCTGAATGGGTTTCTGCTGAACTCAAACGTTTACATCCTCATGTGACCACTGAACTGGTTAAAATTATGACCCGTGGCGATAAGATTCTTGATGTCCCCTTAGCTAAAGTCGGTGGCAAAGGGCTGTTTACGAAGGAAATTGACCAAGCCTTGCTTGATGGACGTGCAGATGTTGCTGTCCACTCGATGAAAGATGTACCCACTGAACTGCCCGCAGGAACGTCTATTCGGGTACACCCAGAGCGTGAGGATCCACGTGATATTTATGCCACAGTGACGGGGGGTGATTTTGATTCACTCCCTAAAAATGCCACCATAGGCACATCGAGCTTGCGCCGCATTGCCCAAATTAATGCCAAATATCCATCATTTAAATGTGTGTCTATTCGCGGCAACATTCAAACACGCCGCAATAAATTAGGTACTGAAGTCGATGCTGTCATTCTTGCTGCTGCGGGCATTAAGCGTATGGGTATGGACAATCAAATGCATGGTTATTTAAACATTGATGACATGCTTCCTGCTGTTGCGCAAGGTACATTAGGCATTCAAACACGCGATAATGATGAGCGCACCAATCAATTGGTGGATGGTTTAAATCATATCGATACCACAGACAGAACCCGTGCTGAACGTGCCTTTTTAGCCCGTTTAGAAGGTGGTTGTCAGGTTCCGATTGGCGCTTATGCCACACTTGATGGTGAGACCTTACACCTTGATGGTTTAGTCGGCTCAGTTGATGGTAAAACATTAATTCGGCGCCAAGTTTCAGGGCAACGTCAGCATGGTGAAAGCTTAGGCATTGAGCTTGCCGATGTCATTCTTGATCTTGGTGCGCGTGAAATCTTACAAGCCTTATATCAAAGCCAAAACAACGCATGAAACAACTGGTGATTGCCAGCAATAACAAGAAAAAACGTGCTGAAATTGCAGCCATTGTAGGTGCTTTAGGCATGACCGTGTTACCCGCTGAAAAAACAGTGTTTGTTGATGTTGTGGAAAATGGTGAAACCTTTGCTGACAATGCCAAAAAGAAAGCAATTGCTTTTATGTTGGCCAACGCGTTACCTGCCTTGGGTGATGATTCAGGCTTATGCGTTGCTGCTTTAAAGGGTGCGCCTGGGGTATATTCCGCACGTTTTTCAGGCGAAAATGCCACTGATGCGCGTAATAACAGCACGTTATTAGCAAAAATGTCAGGTGAAACACAGCGTCATGCCTATTTTATATGCGCCTTACACCTTGCTTTTCCTGATGCCACAATGGATTTAACGGCGGAAGGTCAAGTGCAAGGAGAAATTGTAACATCATTAACTGGTGATACTGGTTTTGGTTACGATCCCCTCTTTTTTTCACCTGAACTAGGCAAAACATTCGCCCAATCTAGTCCAGAAGAAAAAGCAGCGGTATCGCATCGTGGGTTAGCCCTGCAAGCATTACAAAAACAAATGAAGCGGTGGGCAATATCTGCCTAACGTTGACCATAAAGCGAATCTAAGCCTTCTAAGAGCAACATTGAACGCGTCCTACCTTTACTGACTTTAATATCTGGATTACCACCGATGGCTTCCAAAGACATACGCGCATACGTTTGTTTTTGCTGGTCACTCATTTTTTTCCAATCACGGCCATCAACGATGCCATCATTGGTTTGATCAAAGCGTACATCAAGTAAAACAGTGGCTTCAGATGCATTTGCCGAGGCAAGTGGCAGCATGAATGCCACCACAGTACCCCATAACAAAAGTCGAAAAAGCTTAATACCGATAATGCTCAACTTTATATGGCCCTTCAACAGGCACATTGATGTAATCGGCTTGCTCTTGGCTTAATGATGTTAAATTCACACCAATTTTTTCCAAATGCAAACGTGCAACCTTTTCATCAAGCTTTTTAGGCAATACATATACTTCATTGTCATAATTGCTGTGGTTTTCCCAAAGCTCAATCTGCGCCATGACTTGGTTGGTAAAAGATGCTGACATGACAAAGCTTGGATGCCCTGTGGCGCAGCCTAGGTTCACCAAACGTCCTTCTGCCAACAATGTAATGCGTCTGCCATCAGGGAAGATGATTTGATCCACCTGCGGTTTTACATTTTCCCACTCATATTGTTTCAACGAAGCCACATCAATTTCATTATCAAAATGCCCAATATTGCACACAATCGATTGATCTTTCATGTTTAGCAAATGATTATGTTGAATCACATGGTAGTTTCCCGTGGTGGTGACAAAGATATTACCTTCTTTGCAGGCATCATTCATATCAACCACACGATAACCTTCCATCGCTGCTTGCAAGGCACAAATCGGGTCGATTTCAGTCACCCAAACCGTTGCTCCCATGCCTTTAAAAGCCTGCGCACAACCTT
>CAZWPS010000094.1:0-5855 GCA_964635775.1 uncultured Zetaproteobacteria bacterium
GTGCAGGTCATGTGCAGTATAATACACAAAAAGAAGCGGCTGCTTATGCAGAAAAAGCGGCAGTATTACAGGTCATCATCTTAAAAGAGCAGTTGGCAAGCCAGGGTATTGCCTTGTATTTTCAACATATATTGAATCATTTATCCTTATCGTTGGCAGATGATGCGGTGGTGAGGGCGCAACAATTATTGGCTTATCAGCGTAAACGTGAGCAATTTGGTTTGATTGAGCGGGCAGATCGTTTGCAAGCTTCGGCATTGTTGGCAACACGTCAATTGCAGCGTGTGCAGGCAGTAGGGGCGCGAAACCAAGGGCAAACGGCATTAAATCGTTTCATGTTTCAAGCTGAAGATACAACTTTACAACCTGTATTTAAACATTTGACTTGGGATGGACAAAACCTCACACAACATTTGCAACAAGCTAAAATGAAGCGTCCTATGTTTGCGATGTTGGATGCACAGGCTGCGGCTGCGGCGGTAAACTTGCGTTTGGCACAGGCTGAAGACGAACAACAGTTGGATATTGTTGGGCAAGTGGGGAGTAGGGCTTTGCATGGCGATGCCGCGACGGCTTTGACGCAAGGTTTGACTTTAAATGATCGTTATTTGGCATTGCGTATTGAGTTTTCGGATAGTTTAAATCATAGCGCAAGCCGTGTTGGGATTCAAAGGCATGTATTGGCAATGGAGAGTATCAAGTTTGAGCGAAAGAAATATGAAGCAAGCTTAAAGTCGGATTTGGCAAATATTGATGCGCGTTTACAGAGTAGTCAGGCGATATTGATTGCGGCCAAAGCTTTGGTGGGTGCAGAGCAGGCAAAATTTAAAGCGGAAATGACACGTTATCGTGAAGGACGTTCGAATACGGCAATGGTGACACAATTTGAAGGTGAGTTAAGGGCTGCTCAGCTACGTTTGACGATAGAGCAAGTGGCATTGCATCAGGCTTCGTATCAATTGGCGTTGGTCAAAGGCGAGTTATTATCATTGATGGGTTTGGCTGAGGTGACACCATGAGAGCATTGATTGCATTTTTTGTACATCGGGGATTGTTGGTTAATTTATTATCAGGAATGTTGTTGTTGGGGGGTGTTTATGCGGCTTTAAACATCCAGCGCGAAGCATTTCCTAGTGTTAATTTTGATTTGGTGGTGGTCACGTCAGCTTATCCTGGTGCATCACCACAAGAGCTAGAGCAGCTGGTGGCAATGCCGATTGAGCGTGAACTCAAAGGCATTGAAGGCGTTAGTCGTATTACTTCCACATCATACGCTGGTTCAATGGAAGTTGTGATTCAAGTGGACCCGAACTATACGAACCGCTCGCGTTTTATGTCGGATGTGGAGCAAGCGGTTAATCGTAGTGTTTTGCCCGATGATTTGCCGCGTGACCCTTTTGTCATTGAGATTAAGTCCGAACAAACGCCTGTGATTTCATTTTCGATGTCAGGCGATATTCCTGAATTAGAACTCAAACATATTGCCAATCAAGTTGAAGATGATTTGTTGGCGATTGCTGGGGTATCTAAGGTGAATGTGCTGGGTGATCGTAAAGAAGAGATTCGCATCACCTTAAATCCTGAGAAAATGCACTTGCACCATGTATCGACTGAAGAAGTGATGAATTTGGTCAAGAAATGGAATGTAAATGCCCCTGGTGGTCAACTTAAAACACCTGATGGTATCAAAACCATACGTGTGAATGGCGAATTTAGCTCTGCTCAAGATGCGGCAACGCTTGTATTGCGGGCGAATGAGCGCGGGCAAGCTTTGTATTTATCTGATGTTGCCGAGGTGACGCAAACCTTGGAGAAACCACGTCGTTTGGTGAATGCGATGGGTGAATCAGCAATGAATTTCACGGTCATCAAAAAATCGGATGCCGATATTATCACGGTGGTGGATAAAGTGCGTGCTTATTTACCCACGATTTCAGAGCATTATGCCGAAGAAATTTCGGTGCATGCATATCAAGACTTTTCCATTAATACACGGATACGTTTGAATGTATTGACCAGTAATGGGGCGATTGGTTTGATGCTGGTCTTGCTGACATTGTTCTTGTTTTTGCGTCCTGCGGTTGCTTTTACGACGGCTTGGGGGCTGCCGATTATTTTCTTTTCAGGTTTGTTGGTTTTATTTTTGATGGGCACGACCCTCAACCTATTAACCATGTTTGGTTTTATCATTGTCTTGGGATTGATGGTGGATGATGCCATTATTGTAGGAGAAAATGCGACATGGCATATGGAGCAAGGTTTATCACCATCAGAAGCGGCGATTAAAGGGACACATGAACTGCTTGGCGCAGTAACGGCAACTGTATTGACGACAATCGTGGCATTTATGCCGATGATGTTTATGGATGGCATTATTGGCAAGTTTGTCTACTCCATACCTGTGGTGGTGGTGATTTTACTTATTTTTTCATGGATTGAAGCTATTTTCATTTTACCCAATCATATTGCAGACATTGCCAATGCTCAAAAACACCCTAAAGAGCGGTGGATTTTGCTGTGGTTAACGAAGGTGTATGAGAAAGTATTACGTGTGGCGTTGAGATTTCGTTATTTAACCATTGGTTTGACGTTTGCCGCCTTAGTTGCGGCGATGATGTTGGCAGGGGTGGTGAAGTTTCATTTGTTTCCTTCTGGGGCAGAGGATCAGTTTTATTTGCAAGTGGCAACACCTGTGGGTTCAACATTGGAGGAAACACGGGACACTTTATTGTTGATGGATGCACAAGTTCGGCAACTGGTGAAGCCTGAGCTGCTGGAAACAACGGTGAGTGTTGCAGGGGATAATAGTGCGAACAAACAAGAGGAATTAAAACAAATCGGTGATCGTTTTGGTTATTTACGGGTGGTTTTAACATCATTTTCGCTGCGTGATATTTCGGCATACCAAGTGATGGATGAGGTTAAGGCAGGGTTTCAGGGGCTTTTTCCTGGTGCAGAAATAAACTTTGTCATGCTTAAAGGAGGTCCGCCTACAGGCAGAGCCTTACAAGTTGAAATGACAGGCACAGATGAACATAGAGCGCAAAGTGGGCGCAATTTGATTGCATTATTAGAGTCTGTTGATGGTGTACATTCAATTGAGAGTGGTTTGCAAGAAGGCGTGCCTGAAATCCATATTGTGGTGGACAGAACCTTGGCAGCTTATGCACAAGTAGACTTGGCATCAGTGGCAACACATATACGCGCTGCTTTTGATGGCATTCCTGTTTCAACGCTTAAACAAGGTAAAGAAGAAGTGGATGTGACCATACGTTACCCTGAATTGGCACAGCGTGATATGAATACCTTGAAGGAAATTTTGGTGCCTAATCGTTTGGGTGGTTTGGTGCCATTGGCAAAGATTGCTACGTTTAAAGAGCAAGCAGGCGTGACCAGCATACGACATAAAAATGGATTGCGTGTATTAAATGTGTCGGCAGAGGTCGATGATGATGTGATGACATCTAAGGATTTAAACACGTTGGTTGAACAACAAAAAGCGCAATGGTTAAGCTCGAATAAAACTGCGGAACTTAAATATACACTTGGTGGTGAGCAGGAAAAAACCAATGAGTCTATGCAGGGTTTGATGTTTAGTTTTCTGTTTGCGTTGTTGGGTATCTTTGTCATTTTAGCGATTCAGTTTAATCGATTGTCATATCCGTTTTTGGTGATGTTTGCGATTCCTTTTGGTATTATTGGTATTGTGGTGGGTTTGTTCTTGCACGGGCAACCGTTATCATTTATGTCGTTGATGGGGTTTGTTGCCTTAACGGGGGTGGTGGTAAACTCATCGTTGGTGTTGGCAGTGATGATTCAGCGTGAGTTTGATCAAGGAACACCTTGGTTTGAAGCCATTGTCTATGGTGGTAAACGACGGTTGCGCGCGGTATTGTTAACGGCAATCACCACGGTAGTGGGCTTATTGCCCACAGCGTATGGTTGGGGCGGTTTTGACCCATTTGTCGCCCCTATGGCACTGGCATTATCGTGGGGTTTAATGTTTTCAACGCTGATTACTTTGTTTGCCGTTCCTGCGATGTTGGGAATTGCTTTAGATATCAAACGACTCTTTGCTCAACGCCTCTTTAAACGCAAGCCTGCAACATGATGAATTCTTAATTTTACCTTCATGCTGCTGTCATTTGCCTGTTTTATAGTTCGCAACGTCTGGCGCTTCCTCCTCCCTCCCTCCTTTGCGTCAGACAACTTTTCAAGCAGGGCTCTGATTTATCAGAGCCCTTTGTTGTTGTTGTAATACATGGGTTTTATTGATTTTTCTTGTGCTTAAATATGAACATATATTTTATGCTTATTTGCTTTAGGGGAATATAAAAAATTGCACTCTCCCCCCTAGTCTGTTAGCAATCCGACTGTAATTTCAGGTGCCTGATGACTTTACAGTGACGAACAAGGCAGGCGGAGGGGAACCATGGGGCTCGATTATTTGGCAAGCAATTATGTGCCAATTTTTATCTTTATTTTGATTGCTTTGGGTATGGGTATTGCGCCCTTGGCATTGTCCATGATTATTGCGGAACAAAAACCCGATGCGGAGAAACTATCGGCATATGAATGTGGTTTTGAAGCTTTTGAAGATGCGCGCATGCACTTTGATGTACGTTTTTATTTGGTCGCCATTCTTTTTGTTATTTTCGATTTAGAAACAGCCTTTCTTTTTCCTTGGGCTGTGGTGTTGGATCAAATTGGTATTTTTGGTTTTATTGAGATGATGTTGTTTTTATTGATTCTCTTGGTTGGCTATATTTATGCTTGGAATAAAGGGGCTTTGCAATGGGAATAGAAGGTATTCTCGACAAAGGATTTATCACCACTACAGCTGATAAACTCATTAATGGTGCGCGTGCGGGTTCATTGTGGCCCATGACTTTTGGTTTGGCTTGTTGTGCGGTGGAAATGATGCATGCTGGTGCTTCACGTTATGACTTGGATAGGTTTGGCATTGTTTTTCGCCCTAGTCCGCGTCAAGCGGATGTGATGGTGGTTGCAGGCACATTGTGCAACAAAATGGCACCTGCATTGCGTAAGGTTTACGACCAAATGTCGGAGCCGCGTTGGGTTATTTCTATGGGTTCATGTGCCAACGGCGGTGGTTATTACCATTATTCATACGCTATTACACGTGGTTGTGATCGGATTGTGCCTGTGGATATTTATGTGCCCGGTTGCCCGCCCACAGCAGAAGCTTTGTTGTATGGCTTCATTCAATTGCAGGAAAAAATTAAACGTACAAATACGATTGCGCGGTAATTGGCTATGAGTGAAAAATTAACCCAAGATAAGCTGCCTGAAATCGCAGCACTAAATAAACGATTTTCTGATGTGATGAGCATGGTTGAAGGTGCGAAAGATTGCCCAACATGTATCGTCAAGCGTGAAGCAATTGTTGATGTTTGCCATGCTTTAAAGTCTGAGTTTGGTTATGAACAAATGATTGATTTGTGTGGTTTGGACATGTCTGAACATCCAAGTTATGTGCAAGGTGAACCGCGATTTGTGGTGGTGTACCATTTGTTGTCGGTGCAGCACAATAAACGTTTGCGTGTTAAAGTATTGGTTAAGGCGCGTGAAATGGTGGACTCGGTGACTGAGGTTTGGGCAACATCAAACTGGTTTGAGCGCGAAGCCTTTGATATGTATGGCATTATTTTTAGGAACCACCCTGATTTACGCCGTTTGTTAACCGACTATGGTTTTGAAGGTCATCCTTTGCGTAAAGATTTTCCGCTCACGGGTCATGCGGAAATATTCTTTGATGAAGAGCAGTGGCGTTGTGTTTATAAACCAAATAAATTAGAAAATAAAGTCTTGATACCTAAATCATGGCCGGGGGC
>CAZWPS010000095.1:0-5844 GCA_964635775.1 uncultured Zetaproteobacteria bacterium
GTCTTGTAACAGAACATTGACTTGATATTGGCTTGGTTGGTTGCGTATGGGAAATAAAATGCGCATACTACTCCCTTCACCAAGCTTGCTGGTGATATGGATAAGCCCTTGGTGGGATTGGGTAATATCTAAGATGGTACACATACCCAAACCATGCCCTGTTTTTTTGCTGGTATGAAAAGGTTTAAACAAATCCTGTAAGGTATCTTGATTCATACCACAGCCATTATCTTCAACTTCAAAATAAACATAAGCCCCTGTTTTAGCTTGATGAAAACCATGGCATTGATTGATATAGTCTTGTGTAACCTCCATAATATCCCCTGAAATTAATATTTGACCATGCGAGTCTTGCATACTTTCATTGGCATTAAGGACTAAATTCAGGATAATTCTTTGGATATGTTGCTGGTGACCTTGTATGGGTGGTGTATCAGGGCTGTTGTAAAAGAAGAGTTGCACTTTTTTGTTATCAATGAGGTTTTCAAGCATAGATTCTGCATACTTGAAGATGTCTGCAATGAAAACAGGCTGGCTTGAAGCAGCTTTATCTTGATCCGATGTGAGCAGGGAATCGCATAAATATGAAGCCGATTGAGCCGCTTTTAAAATACGTTTGATACGTAACTCTGTGCCCGATAAATCTTCGGAAAACTTGCGTACCATGCTGGCATTGGCAATCACGACACTGAGCATATTATTAAAATCATGGGCAATGCCACGCGTCACCATGCTGATTGGGTCTTGATTTGACTTACTTTCGGGCGTGCTTTCTAATGTACTTTTTAAGGCGTTGTCTGATGGTTGATATTGTTTTTGTTGCGCGCTTGGAGGGACGTTATGAATCAACAATTCATCATGTTGGGCGACGAACAAACAATGATAACTTTCTTGTGGTGATGTGGCATGGATAAGCATGCTTGTTTTACTTTGAAAAACATGGGCGACTTTATCTTGCCACTGCGCATGTAATTTTTTGCCTAAGGCGCCACCTAATATGGTTAATAAATTGCGGCTGGCTTGATTCGCATAGATCACAATACCATCTTGAGAAAGGCGAATGATAGGCATGGGGTGATTGTCTTTGACTTGCTGGAGCAAGGATGATGTGGACTCGACATCAGGCACAATATGTCCTTCATAACCACAGATATTTCCCTGATCATCGGTGACTTGGCATAGTGTGATGTAAGCATCTGTGGTGTTGTGATTGCTCTGTTTGAGACGAATATGATGGTTGATGATTTCACCTTGTGTACGCATGGTGTTAAAAAAAGAGCCTTGGCTGCTTTGTTGATGCTCAAGTAAAGTATCGATGGGGCTACCTTCAAGTGCGGCATAAGCATGCCCTATCAGCTGACGAAGTGCTTCACTGGCATGAACAATGCGTCCGTGGGTGTTGGTGAAGAAATAACAGCAATGGTTGTTGTGTGTATGATTGAACATGGTGAACTCCTTGAATATACGCATGTATGGTTAATGAACCGTTGCGTGAATTTGATTGACATGGTGAAGTAATTGAGAGGGTTCTATAGGTTTGGACAAAAAAGCATCCATACCACAGGCTAAGTATTCTTCGACATGCTCTTGCATGGCATGCGCACTTAAACCCAAGATATAGAGATGTTGCTTAGACGCTTGTTCGTGGGCGCGAATTTTCTTAGTCAGAGCAAGCCCATCGAGTCTGGGCATACGTAGGTCAGTTAATAATAAATCAAAACAAGACTCTTGTAAGATGCGCCATGCTTGTAAGCCATCATGCACAGCAACAACATCAAAACCAGCGCGTGTTAAGCGTTTCATGGTCACAATACGACTTATCCTATCATCTTCAGCAAATAAAATACGCAAATCTTGCGCTTGTTTCTCTTGTGGTGGGCGAGGCTGATGTTCGACTTCTTGAAGATGATACTGCGCATCACCTTGAAAGTGCATGGTGACTGGCGCGGTTTTGTTGAGGGTTATGGGGAGCTCTAGGCTGAGTACATGTTCAAATTCTTGGCTTTTGATATGGAGTTTAGCGTTGAATGCGCTCAGAAAATGTTGCACCAGTGCAAGTTCCAAATGTTGGGTGTTGAGGTGCGTTAAATCAGCAGCAGCATCGGGGTTAGGGTTGAGTTCATCTTGGTTAAGGCTGGCACCAGCATAATGAATCATGAATAATAAGTGTTGAGCTTTGGAGCTAACATGAATCACGACATCACCAGCATGGGCTTGTTTGATGACATAAGCGACAAGGTTAAACAAAATCTGGCGCAGCTGACTTTCATGGCTGATAATGGATTGTGGTATATTCCATAAATGTAAACGGTAGCCGAGATTCTTTTCTTTTGCTTGTGCGCTATGGTGATTCATCGCTTCACATAAGAGCTGAACAAGGTTGATGTTGTCTTGTTGGGTTGTGGCTTGATTTTGACTGACACAAATAATATCATTGAGTAGATGATTAATGGCTAAAGTCGCTTGTTTGCTGGCTTGTAGGTAGCCTTGTTGCTCTTGGCTGAATGATTGGTTATCGGTGATTAATATATCTTGAATGCCCATTAAACTATGCAGGGGGGTGCGTAGTTCATGGCTAATTAAGGAGATGAAGTTGGTTTTAGCACGGTTGGATGCCAGCGCCATATCCCGCGACTTTCTTAGCTCTTGAATGAGTAACTGCATGGCATTTTCTGATTGGGTAATTTGCGTAATATCACTCACAATACCTTCAATGCCCGTAATGTTTTGCTGATGATTATAGGTTAAACGGGCATTGATTGAAACAAATACACGTTGTTGTGTTGCGCTTTTAAATGCCACTTCAAAATTGCGCACTTGCCCATAGTGATGAATGGCTTGATGAAATTGGGTAGTGTCTTTTTCATTGGCAAAAAACTTGCGGAAACTCATGTTTAAGGCTTCTTGTTGTGTATAATGTGTGATGTGTTGCATGGAAGGGCTAACCATGATGATATGACCATCCAAATCAAGCTGAAAGATAGCTTCGCGCATGTCTGACAACATGGCTTTGATACGTGTTTGGGAGCAAGCCAAATCATGTGTTTCTTGCTTGCGCTGTTTCATTTCTTGTTGCAGTGCGTGTAAGGCGAGATGCTCATTATGGAGTGCTTCGGCACGGTTCTGTTCATAAAAATAAGCAAGCACACTAAAAACAAATAAGGTAGAAGGAATGATAGCAAGGGTGTCTTCATCGTAGATTAAGTTGATGTATTGTTGGCGGGCTAAGCTTTGAATGATGAAAAATACGCCGATATAAGCGACACACCAATAACTACCCCAGCGATTGCCTGCAAAAAAGTAGGCTAAAAAAGGAAAGCCCAGCATCCAAAATATCCCAGCATCGGCATAACCACCACGCCATAAAAGCACGTCTAAGACGATGAAACCAAAAGCAATCATGCCTTGATAAAGTACAATGTCAGAAACAACTTTTTTTTGGTGTAAGATGACCATGATTGTCCACAGCAGCGCGGCGATGGTTTCAGCAGAGGCAATGATGTAAAAACCATATTTGATATTAAATAAGGCGAACAAAAATAAGATTGCAATGGTAAAAAAAGAGAAGCGATAAGCTGTTTCAACTTTACGGTATGGGTGGGTGAGGTTGGCGGACAAAGTCATGCGGCGGTTTTTTGAATCGGCGTGTGCTGCTCAAGGATTTCTTGTTGCACCATCGTGAAATCAGATTCAGCTTGCTCAAGCAAGGAGAAAAGTTGGGTATGTTGTTCTGGTTTGTCAGCTAAGGTTTCGAGGTCACAACAATGTGTTGATAATTGTGTTGCACCAACATTTGCACTTGATGATTTGAGGGTGTGGGCAGCGATTTTGAGCGATGCCATATCTTGATGATGCAAGGACTGGCGCATGGTGTGCAGATAGCGAGGTGCATCTTTTAAAAACATATGCATAATCTTATGAACAATATTAGGCGAACCTTTTTGTTGAAGCTGGCGCAAGTTTTCTAAACAGCTTTGATCTAAACATTGTTGAGTGGACGGGGGCTGCCAAGCTGTAGGGCTTGTTTTGTTTGGTTGATATTGTTCGATGATATGATGCAATTGTTGCTGGGTAAACGGTTTGCTTAAATAAGCATTCATGCCTGCATTTAAACAACGCTCACGGTCTTCAGGCATGGCATTTGCTGTGAGGGCAATGATGGGAATATTGGCGGCATCACCTTGGCGTTGACGAATTTGTTTTGTTGCCTCTAAACCATCCATTTGCGGCATATGACAATCCATGAGAATCAGGTCAAAGGTTTTATTTTCGAGTGCAGCAAGGACTTCTAAACCATTGTTGGCTAGCGTTGTGGTGCAGCCAACCAAATCGAGCATCGCCATTAAAACCTCTTGATTGACGCGATTATCTTCAGCAATTAAGATATGTAGTGATTCGAAATGTGTTTTTTCATTGCTTTGAGGCATGACTTCTTGGGTTGTGTGTTTAAGGTGTTGTGCAGAGGCTGTTAATGCTTGAAAAAGAGCAGTTTGTTCAATGGGTTTATGGATGTAAGCATCGATGCGTGTTTGTTCATCGTGTATGGTTGTGACATCGGATTCATCTGCACACAACATGATTAAACGTGTTGCAGTGAGGGGCTGATAATCACGAATCATATTTGCCAGCTCTAACCCCTGAATGCCAGGCATATGCATGTCTAACAATACAGTATGGCATGTTTGAGTCGCTTGTGGATTGCTTAATGTTTGCCACGCTTCAAAAGCACTATCTACAGCAAGATAAGAGAGCCCCCATGCTGATAATTGTTGTATCAATGCCTCTCTGGTATGTTGATTATCATCAACAACGAGTACATATTGGGAAGCCCATGTGTTGAATAAACGCAGGTCGATTGTATCGTGTTCTAAGGGTTGAGGGTTTGTTGTTAAGGGAATGCTAAAGAAAAAACAAGAGCCTTCACCTTCTTGGCTTTTGAGTTGAAGCTGCCCGCCCATTAATTGTGCAAGTTGCGCACAAATGGCTAAGCCAAGCCCAGTGCCGCCAAAACGTCGTGTGGTTGAATTATCTGCTTGTGCAAAGGAGTCAAAGATGTCTTTTTGCGCAAGCGCAGGGATACCTATGCCTGTATCTTGAATGGAAAAACATAATCCAGCTTGTTGGTCAATATTGTCTGGTGCGATGGTGATGCGGACTTCGCCTTCTTGTGTGAATTTAAAGGCATTACTTAGCAGATTGATTAACATTTGCCGAAGCCGCGCGGCATCACCGATGAAAGCATTGGGAATATCAGGGCTAATGTTGAGAATGACTTCTAATTGTGGGGCATGCTTTTGGTGAATGAGCACCGCGATGACTTCGCTTACCATTTCACGCAAATTAAAGGGCAGCGATTCGATGTGTAAATGTCCAGACTCTATTTTGGAATAATCAAGAATATCATTGATGATGGCAATTAAGGCATGGGATGAACGATGGATGACTTGGACATAAGCTTCTTGTTGATGGTTAAGCTGGGTTTGTTGTAACATTTCTGTCATACCAACGACCCCATTCATGGGGGTACGGATTTCATGGCTCATATTGGCGAGGAATGTTGATTTTGCTTTCGATTCAGCTTGAGCACGGTCTGCCAAACGTTGAATATTGACGTCTTTTTTTTGCATTAATGTTTTTAATTGGAGGTGGTTCATAAACTCGGCTCTTAATTGATTTGAAATGTTAATACTAAAAAACAAACCAATGAAAAAGATGCCGCTGACTGCGGTACTTATGATGTCCCCTTGAAAAAAGCCGAAAATAATCAGTGGCAAGAGTAAAATGGTTGCAAAAGCACGAAATAAATATGAATGAATGGACAATACGGGTAACGCACCATAAA
Organism: uncultured Zetaproteobacteria bacterium; assembly: GCA_964635775.1. Taxonomy (GTDB): domain Bacteria; phylum Pseudomonadota; class Zetaproteobacteria; order Mariprofundales; family Mariprofundaceae; genus Ghiorsea. Next base: position 5,843 of record CAZWPS010000095.1, read on the forward strand.
TC
>CAZWPS010000096.1:0-5840 GCA_964635775.1 uncultured Zetaproteobacteria bacterium
TAAACCCCTTGAATTTTATAAGAGCCATTTATATGCTTCAACCTTGGTCAAAGCGATATTGATAGATGAGGAATGATGATATGAAACATGTTTTATGGTGCTTGTGTTTATTGCTATGCTTACCACACACAGTGATGGCAAAAGCAAGCGCGAGTTTGGATCGTACGCAGGTAATGATGGGGGAATCGGTGCGCTTGGTGGTGCAGCTTGATGAGGCAGGTGAGGCTGATTTAAGTCCTTTATATCAAGACTTCGAAGTGCTGCAACAAAACCAAAGCAGCACGACAAAGATTCATAACATGACGATGTCACGTCATTATCAGTGGATATTTGAGTTGATGCCAAAACATAGCGGGAAGCTGGTGATTCCAGTGTTGAGATTTGGGCAACAACAGACCCAAGCTTTAAGCTTAGATGTGCTTGATGCGTCTGCGACAACGCCAGCGACCACGTCCACACCAGTCAAGGATGTGATGTTGTTGAGCAGCGTGTCATCACATGATGTGTATGTACAAGCGCAACTTATCTTGACCGTGAAACTATTGAGCATGGTCAATTTATCCCAAGTTTCGATTAGTGAGCCTAATATGCCGCATGTATTGATGAAAAGATTGGGCAAAGATAGGCAGTATGAAATGGTTTATAAGCAACGCCGCTTTGTTGTATTAGAGCAACAATATGCGTTGTTTCCGCAACAAAGTGGCTTGTTGGTGATACCTGCTTTACAATTAAATGCACGCAAAAGTTCAGGGCAAAGCATGTTTAGGGCAACAGGTGCTGCAATACGGCAGTTTTCCCAAGCTTTAGAAGTTCATGTGTTGCCTAAACCCAAAACATGGCAGCATCCCTTTTGGTTACCCGCCAGCGACTTGAGCATACGTGAAATTTGGACTGATAGGCAAACGCAATTTAAAGTTGGTGAGTCGTTTACCCGCACCATAGAAATCACAGCCCAAGGTTTAATGGCAGAGCAACTGCCTACATGGTTAAGGCAATCAAGCCATGCTGATTTTAAACAATACCCTGACCAACCAACATTAACAACCACAAGCCAAAAGGATGGTGTGGTAGGGATAAGGCTTGAAAAAATAGCACTGATACCCATGAAATCAGGAGAAATGAGGCTAACAGGATTTACGCTGCATTGGTGGAACACACGCACGCAAACCATGCAGAGTGTGCAAATTCCTGAGCGGATAATTTCAGTCTTACCCGCAGATAAGCAGCTTCATCAAACCATGCCTACACCACCACTGCCCCATGAAACAAGCATCTTACGGCAAAATGATGCCATGGCTGTAGCCGTTGAGCCGCCAACGCTCATTGTGTGGCAAGGGCTTACATTATTCTTTGCGCTAGCTTGGTTGTTTACTTTACTTGCGCTTTGGCAAATAAAAAAACGACAACAACAGCATCGCATGATGCAACAAGAGCAGGGTAAGCAGCGGCAAATGAAGCAAGAAAAGCTGTGGCAAAAGCTGCATGATGCTTGTTTGCGCCATGATGTTGAGATGGTCGTTGAATTATTGCCCATGTGGGGGCGTTATCTTTTAGCAGATGAAAGTATTCAACATTTTAGCCAGCTTAAAGGTTATCAGGATGAACTTGATCGTGTTTTGCTTGATTTGGAAGTGTTTTTATATGGGCAAGCTGAACAACAGGCATGGTCTGGTGATATTTTGAGCCATGTTTTGGCATCGTTAAAGACTAAAAAAATAGCCGCTGAACAGCAGTCAGTTTTAAAAGAAATGTATCTTTAAACTGAGGTGAATTCGTGTTCTAAGGGCATCACATGAAAAGAAATGCTGAACAACTTATGCTTGATAAGGCAGCAATATAAAGTCTTGCTTAGCACATGTTTTGCCGTTGATAATCAGCTCAAGCTGATGTTTTCCTGCATAATACTTGCGCGTAGAAATCGCTTTAAAAGGAAATGATTTCTCGATTTTTTTAGCCTTGGTTTGCACATCTGCCTCACTTATTTTAAACACTTTGCGTGATGTCTTGCCCTTGGACTTTTGAAAAGTCATTGCAAACTCTAAACGCAACAAACCAAGCTTTTGTTGACTGGTAAGCTGACAAGAAAACTTCAATACGCCGCCCCACAACACCTGCTGACTCACTTGAAAATCATCCACTGTAATATGCGCTGCAACGGTGTAACCAAAAAGTGCAAGCACCTCAACATTACCTTGTTTGAGCAAGCTGCGGCAACCATGCTTAACAATCCAGTTGGTATGTTTATCTTTGCCCAACCAATCATGGGCAAGCGTAATCACCATCTGCGGATGATCTTTGCTAATGTCATTAAGATTGTTGGCCACACTTTTACGCACATAAAGGCTAACATCCGCCTTTAATATTTCTAAAATGCGCAAGACATCTGCTGGATTTTCTATCAACAAAGGAAGTTGCATCGCCCAAGGAAGGCGTGGTCTACAGCCTTCACTTGCCAAGCGCCGAACATGCGCATCGGGTGATGTTGCCCAATGTGTCATGCGTTGCATCGTCTTTTCTGGTGTTTGCATGATAAAAGGACGAACTGCAAACTCCGCACTGGAAAACGATGTTAAATACTCAAGCGCATCCAATGAAATATCATCATTGGCTAAACCATATTGTTCAATAAAGTCAGGGAAAATCATCGCTGTAAAACCATCAAAAGATGGTGCGACTTCTTTAATAATCGCTAAGCTGCTCACATAATCATCTGGCAAACAAACAAACAATGCCCTGCTGATATGATGCATACGTTGTTTCAACGCTTGCTTGTGCCAATCTTGATCAAAAACCAATTGTACAAAGGCGGCATCGTCAAAGGCAGGATACTTGGCTTGAAACACACCGCATAACTCATCAATAAATGCCACATTATACATGTGTTTTAGTGCTTCAGCCATCAAGCTCACCTGCAATAAGCGCTTGTTTCACTTTGCCTTCTCTGCGCCGCCGTTTAAAGAATAGGGTTAATAAATCAGCACATTCTTCGGCTAAGATACCAGTGAGTAGCTTAGGTTGGTGATTAAGGCGCACATCAGATAATACATGATAAAGCGAATTTACTGCCCCTGTTTTTACATCGGTAGCACCATAAATAACCTGCCCAACACGCGCATGAATCATTGCCCCAGCACACATCAAACACGGTTCAAGCGTGACATAAAGTGTGCTCTTTAACAGCCTATAATTGCCTAAATGTTGTGATGCCAAACGCATCACTTCGATTTCAGCATGCGCTGTAGCATCATGTTGCGCAATGGGTTTGTTGTGTGCAGAAAAAAGCTGCCCATGCTCGCTAAGCAACACCGCACCCACAGGAACTTCATCCATATCTGCCGCTAACTTTGCTTGCTCAATGGCTAGGCGCATATAATATTCATGGTGCATGCTTTACGACTTTAAACGCGGGTCATATACATCTCTTAGACCTTCACCCAATAAGTTGTAACCCAGCACCGTAATCAAAATTGCCAAGCCTGGATACATGGATAACCACCACGCAATTTGCATATTATCTTTACCTTCCGTCAGCATATTTCCCCATGAAGCCGTCGGTGGTTGCACACCTAAACCCAAAAAAGATAACCCCGACTCAATCAACACTGCCCCAGCAATACCCAACACCGCCGAGACGATGATAGGTCCCATAGCATTGGGCAATAAATACGACCAAATCAGGCGCAATGGTGAAACACCAATACTTTTGGCTGATTGAATAAATTCACGCTCGCGTAAGCTTAAAAATTCAGCCCTGACCAGCCTAGTCACCCCCATCCACGATGTTAAACCAATAATAATCATAATATTCCAAATCGAAGGCTCTAAAAAAGCAATCACCGCTAAAATAAGAAAGAAAGTTGGGAAACACAGCACCATATCTGTCCAACGCATGATTATAGTATCAACTTTTCCGCCTGCATAACCTGCCACTGCGCCCAGAGCAATACCAATGACAAGGGCAATGCCCACCGCCACAAAACCAACCAATAATGATATTCTTGCACCATACAATAAGCGTGAAAAGACATCTCGACCTAAGGTGTCGGTGCCGCACCAATGCGCCCAAGAAGGCGGCAATAACATATCACGAATCACAATATGTTCAGGGTTATAAGGTGCAAGCCATGGTGCAAAAAGTGCAATGAGTGATACCAAACCAACAATGCTTGCCCCAAGCAACATCAAGGGGTTTTGTTGACGCAAATTAAGCATTTTGAACAGCGAAGTCGTTCATTTTAAATGTCATATCGCAAATCATGGGTGAATCCACACTTTTTTAAAGAACTTCGGCGGCATGTGCTGCCAAACGTGAGCGTTCACTGGCTTTTAGCACCACATGTCCTGCATAATCCCAATCAGAAAACTGCTGTACAGCCAAGGTTAAACCATTGGTATGGGCAGTGAGGTATGGGGTATCAATTTGGGCATTATTGCCTAAAATCACAATTTTAGAACCTTTTCCCATACGCGTGACTAAGGTTTTCATCTGATGGGGCGTAAGGTTTTGCGCTTCATCTACAATCAACCATGTACGGCTAAAAGTACGCCCACGGGCAAACGATAAGGCTGTAATTTCAATTTTATGTTGCCCCAACAATGCACCAATATCACACGAATTTTCACCTAATAGATAAGATAAATTATCCGTAATCGCCCCCATCCAAGGCTCTAACTTCTCTTTTTCAGTACCTGGTAAATAACCAATGTCCTGCCCCATAGGCACCGTTGCCCGCGTGACTAAAATCTTATCATACAAGCCAATTTCAAGGGTTTGTTGCAGTCCGCAAGCCAATGCCATCAACGTCTTACCCGAACCTGCCACACCCATCAAGGTCACCAAATCTAAGTTGCTATCCATCAACAAATTTAGGGCAAGATTTTGCTCAACATTGCGTGCCTTCACGCCCCACACCGCATGGCGTTCACTGCGGTATGAACAAATATCTTCAAGCGTGACATTATGATTATCATGTAACCCTGTGCAGCGTAATGCCACTTCATGTTCCCCTGGCAATAAGACAAAGCTATGCAAATGCGGTAAAGCGACATCTTCAGGCCAAAAAATACGATAACGATTACCATGCTCGATTTCGCGCACCAACATATCTTTTGCCATCATCTCCCATGTTTCATGTGAAAGCTGGACATAACCACTGGACAACACATGAACATCTTCAATCACCCTATCAGAGCGGTAATCTTCTGTTTTTAAACCCAAAGCCCGCGCTTTTACCCGTAAATTAATGTCTTTAGAGACTAAAATGACCTGTTTTGAGGGGTTTTTCTGTTTTAAGCGCATCGTGACCGCAATAATGCGATTATCACCCATGCCATGCACCAGACTATCAGGCAAATCATCGGTATGGTCATCGAGCTCAAAAAATAAACGCCCACCACCAGCAAGTTCACAGCCTTTGGATAAATCATCCTGACGTGCACTAATTTCATCCAAAGTACGCGAGACTTCTCGAATATTCCGCGCAATTTCATCCATGCCGCGCTTCACTTTGTCCATCTCTTCAAGCACCACAATCGGCAAAACCACATCGTGCTCATCAAAGCGCAGCAAAGCATTAGGATCATGAATCAATACATTGGTATCCAACACATAAATATAAGGTGTAATATCAATCATCTTATTCCTTATCGCCTTGCATACGGCGCTCTTGTTGAATGTTTTTAACGGTGAGTAAGGCTTCAAGCAATACCCACATTGCCAAAGCAAAGATGATACTGCCAACAATAGCAACTGCCCATTGCTCTTTATCCACCGCGCCCATCACACCCATCACCATTGCAGCAATGGTTGTGCCTAATACAAGCAACATAGGCAATAGTGT
>CAZWPS010000097.1:0-5693 GCA_964635775.1 uncultured Zetaproteobacteria bacterium
CTATTATATGATTGTTATCAAACTTATCCCGAACAAACACGCATCATGTGGAGCCAGCACTTTTTTGCCGGTTTAAATGAAGAACATCAACGTTATTTTAATCATGATGTGAAACAATGGCACCATCATTTACGTCTCACTGCCCTACAACGGCATCTCAAAGCCATTGGCATTTTTGCCCGCCTTGCTTACCGCGATGGCAAAACACAGTTTTTAACTGAAATCCCCCTCACACGTCAACATTTAACAGATGAACTACACGCTTTAAAGCTTAACATTCCTCTTTTATAACACCTCAAATGCAGTTGAGTAACTTTATCTGACCAGATGTGTAAACGTTTATTCAGCACTCTCGCTGGACTTGTAGAGGCGGATAGTTATGCTTCCCACTCATTATTTGATTGTATTTCATCATGAAAGGAATAGATATGCCCCATCATTTCTCATCTTTGCAAGTCGTTATTCTAGCTGCTGGAAAAGGCACACGCATGGCTTCGCATACGCCAAAAGTGCTGCACTCAGTGTTAGGAAAAAGCATGTTGGAACATGTTTTACATACCATTGAAAACTTACAACCACAGTCGGTATCTTTGGTTGCAGGGCATGGTATAGAACACGTTAAAACCCATATTGGAGAGCCTGAAAACCTGACTTGGGTAGAACAAAAAGAGCAACTCGGCACAGCACATGCTGTATTACAAGCAGAAGATTGTAACACAACGGCTGACTTAACATTGATTGTATGTGGTGACACACCCTTGCTTAAAACTGCAACATTAGCCGCCTTCATTACACAACATCAGCAACAACAAGCAGATATTTCCATCTTATCGGCATCGGTTAACCAGCCGCATGGTTATGGTCGCATTTTGCGCGATGAAAAAGGACAAGTAATTGGTATTATTGAAGAAAAAGATGCCAACAGCCAACAACGCGACATTCAAGAAGTGAGCAGTGGTATTTTTTGTGTGCGCCGTGAACTCTTATTCCAAGCCTTGCACCAAGTGGATAATAACAATGCTCAACAAGAGTATTATTTGCCAGACATCTTACCGATTGCTTTAGCCCAGGGCAAAAAAGTGCAGGCAATCATCATGAGCAACCAAGATGAAATGTTAGGCATCAATGACCGCATTCAACTCGCCGAAGCTGAACATATCATGCAACAAGATATTATCCGTGAGTGGCAACATAAAGGGGTGACCATTGAGCAAGCAGAAACAGTACGCATTGAGGCTTCAGTGCAGATTGGTGCAGATTCAGTGATTAAAGCGGGCAGTCAACTATTGGGCTCCACCCACCTTGGTGATGCGTGTACAGTAGGTCCTTATGCTGTGTTACAAGATAGTTGGTTAGAAGATGCGGTGGTGGTCGCTCCTTTTTCGCATTTAGAGCGTACGAACATTGGTGATGATGCGGTGATTGGTCCATTTGCGCGATTGCGTCCTGGGGCTAAACTGGATGATGGGGTTAAAATTGGCAATTTTGTTGAGATAAAACAATCCGTCATTGGGCGTGGTAGTAAGGTGAACCATTTAAGTTATATTGGTGATACAGTGATGGGCGATGCGTGTAATATTGGTGCAGGCACAATTACTTGCAACTACGATGGTGCAAACAAACATCAAACGATTATTGGTAACCACGTTTTTGTTGGCTCCGATACGAAACTTGTTGCCCCTGTTGAGGTGGGTAATGGTGCAACGATTGGTGCAGGCAGCATTATTACCAAAATGGTTAAAGAAGATGGTTTAACATTATCAGCAAGACCTGAACAAAGGCATGTTAAAAACTGGATTCGCCCGAAAAAAGGTGATGTGTAATGTGTGGTATTATTGGTGCAGTTTCTGGTGTTGATGTACAAAACATACTGCTTCAAGCGCTTAAAACAATGGAATACCGTGGTTATGATAGTGCTGGCATTTGCGTGCGGCAAAATAGCGACACAGGGCTGCGTACGGTCAAAGAAAAGGGTAAACTTATCAACCTTGAGTCAGCACTACAACACACACCTTTACAAGGAAAACTTGGCATTGGACATACCCGCTGGGCAACCCATGGTAAGCCTGAAGTGCGAAATGCGCACCCGCATCAAACAGCAACTGTGGCCATTGTGCATAATGGTATTATTGAAAACCATCAAGATTTACGGCAAACACTTCGCGCATCTGGCGCAGTATTTGTTTCAGATACCGACAGTGAAACCATTCCTTGGCTTTGGCAAAATGCTTTAAAGCAAGCCAAGGATGAGCATGCTGCATTTTTGCAAACATTAAATGCTTTAGAAGGTGCGTATGCCATTGCAGGCATACAACATGATCAAGGCAAACTATGGTTTGCGCGCCGTGGTAGCCCGCTGCTACTTGGGCGTGGTTCTAATGGCATTTTTGTTGCTTCTGATGCTTTGGCAATTGCTGGTGAAGCTGAACAAGTCATGTATTTGCGCGAAGGCGAATGGGGTTGGTCTTCGCTGGATGAAACCCATGTCTTTGACGAACATGGCGAAGCTGTTGATATCATATGGGAAAACATTCCACACATGGTTTCTGCCACTGACAAAGGTGATTATGCCCACTATATGCTCAAAGAAATGCATGAGCAACCAAGGGTTTATCGTGATATTTTACATGCTTACACGGATAACAAAGGGCATATTCACTTCCCCCAAGCTGAATTTATTGAACAAGAGTCCTTACCCAAACGTATTATTATGGTTGCCTGTGGCACATCATATCATGCCGCCTTAACAGCAAGATATTGGATTGAACGCTACCTCAAAATCCCCGTTGAAGTGGATATCGCATCAGAATTTCGTTATCGCGATCCCGTGATTGGTGAGCACACATGGTTGATTACGCTCTCGCAATCGGGTGAAACTGCGGATACTTTAGAAGCCTTACGCTTATTTAAACAACGTACACCACAAAACAAAACCTTAGCCTTTTGTAATGTGCCACATGCTTCATTGGTGCGTGAATCCGATGGTTTAATTGAATTATATGCCGGTCCTGAAATTGGTGTTGCCTCAACCAAGGCTTATACTGCCCAACTCATGGCACTTGCTTTGTTTTCACTGCATCTTGCCAGCAAAAGTAATGCTTTAAGTCATCAAGAAGTCAGTCAGCATATTCAAGCTTTACAACAAGCCGCAAGTAGCGTGGATACATTATTGGCAAATGTTGCCCAGTTTGACACTTTAACCGCCTTGTTTAGCCAAGCGCATGGGGCTTTATTTTTAGGACGTGGTCCTTGTTACCCACTGGCTTTAGAGGGTGCTTTAAAACTCAAAGAAATTTCCTATTTGCATGCTGAAGGTTATGCTGCTGGTGAAATGAAACATGGACCTATTGCTTTGGTGGATGAAAACTTACCCGTGGTTGTTTTGGCTTTACGCCAATATCATTTGGATAAAGTAATTTCCAACTTACATGAAGTCCAAGCACGGGGAGCAAAAATAATTTTGCTTACAGATATGTCGGTTGATGAGTGTCCTCAAGGGATGGATGCTATCATTCAAATACCAGAAGGTGACTTCTTTAGCGCACCACTGATTGCTTCGATTCCGCTACAATTTTTATCATATAATGTGGCACGCTCGAAAGGCACAGACGTGGATCAGCCTCGAAACCTAGCTAAATCAGTGACTGTAGAGTAAAATTCACAAACGATGCGCTTTTTTCTTACGCTTTTACTTATTGCTGCCTTGATTGGTACAGGCATTTATTTTTCAGGTTCTGGAATAAACCGTATATCACCTGATGCAAACATGCTGCAATTAGGCAATTTTGCTTACCAAGAAAAGCGTTATGAAGATGCGTTTAATTGGTACCAACATGCCGCTGAACAAGGGTTAAAAGAAGGTCAGTTTCGCTTATCTCAGCTTTACCAACGTGGTCAGGGTGTTGAAAAGGATGAAACTCAAGCTGTTTATTGGTTGTCCTTAGCCGCTCAACAAGGCTTGGCAAAAGCTGAATATGAGTATGCAATTTTATTAGAATTTGGGCGTGGTGTTCAAAAACCCTCGCCAAGCATAGTCGCTGAGTGGTTTAAAAAATCAGCGCAGCAAGGTTATCCTGAAGCCATGCTCAAACTTGCACGTTTATATGAAACAGGCATTGGTGTTGTGAAAAGTAATAATGAAGCTTTAATATGGGCATTAAGAGCAGAAAAAAAAGGCTTGGTCAACGCTGCATCTTTTCATCAACAGCTTATTAAAAGCACCCTAGACCAAGCGAATGCCGAGGATACTGATGCCCAATATCTGATGGCAACATTGTTTCAAAGTGGACAAGGGTTAACGAAAAATCAAGATAAAGCACTATCTTGGTATCAAAAAGCAGCCAACCTTGGGCATGCACAAGCTCAATATGCTTTAGCCAAAGCTTTGGTTGCAAGCAAACAAGCAGACCTTTTACCACAAGCTTTGCATTGGTTTGAACAAGCCGCTCAACAAGGGCATCAACAGGCAAGCACATCAAGTGTTGCTTTATTAGCAAGGCAAGACAATGTCGATTTAAGTCAGGCTCAGGAAGCTTGGCGCTGGCTCTACCACGGCATGCAAAATGGTGATGCTAAAGGACAATATAATTTAGCAACTGCTTTAAATGAACACTTACTACACCTCACAACTTCCGATATTGATGTTGCTTCTTGGTTAAAAAATGCAGCGCTTGCAGGGCTAACGCCAGCCCAAAATGATTATGCTGTTCACCTTATTCTTGTGCAACATGATACCATGCAAGCTATCAAATGGTTGCATAAAGCCGCCGTTTCAAATGCGCATGCCCAATTTAATCTTGGCTTTATTTATGCGCGTGGTGATGGTGTTACCCCTGATGATGAAAACGCCATTCGTTGGTGGCGCTTGGCGGATAAAAATGGCAGCGCCCGTGCTAAAATGATGTTAGGTTTATTTTATGACTTAGGTCGCGGTGTGGGGCGCAGCGAGAAACAAGCCGTCACTTGGTATCAAAAAGCTGCTGCATTGGGTGATGTTAATGCGCTCTACAATTTAGCAGTGTTATTTTATAATGGTCGCGGTATTGATCGTGATTTCACAAAAGCTGCCAAATATTTAAAAATGCTTGCTCAAACCAACAATACAGACGCACAAAACATGTACGGCAGCTTGTTTTTAGAGGGGCAAGGTGTGGCATATGCACCCAAAACGGCTGTTTCTTGGTTTAAGCGTGCGGCGGCAGCGGGTCATGTTAAAGCCATGTTTAATCTTGCAACACAATACAGACGAGGCGATGGCATTGCACAAGATGATGCGCAAGCTTTACAATGGTACAAAAAGGCAGCCGATATAAACTTTGCACCAGCACAGAATGCTTTGGCATACATGTATGCCGAAGGTCGAGGAACCAAAACTGACCAAGAAGCTGCTTACTTTTGGTTTCAAAAAGCAAGTCATCAAGGGCTTACCATTGCCACCGCAAACCTGACATCATTAAAGAATCATGGTTCATTTTCGTTGGCAGGCTTACAAATCGATAACCAACTACAAGCAAGGGTTTTAACCGATAAAAAGATTAATTTATCGAAGTGGCTTGAAGTACATGGTCAACCTATTTTATAAAGAAAAACGTAACGATTCAGCTCACCTCTGATTTGCCCGTTTTCCGCGTCAAAAGTACTCACTTACAGTAGTAAGCTGTGCGCTTTTTCCTTGAAAATGAACAAATCAGAGG
>CAZWPS010000098.1:0-5632 GCA_964635775.1 uncultured Zetaproteobacteria bacterium
GTTTCACACATTTCGGGGCAGTAAATATGTTTCAACGCATGCACCAAATCCGCAAATCCGGGGTGTGCAATGCTGTAATAGACCAACTGACCTTGTTTTTCATTTTTAAGAATGCCCAACATCCGCATTTTGGATAAATGCTGTGATAAGTTGGATTGATTCGCCCCCGTAGCTGCAATCAACTCATGTACACACATCGGTTTATCCAACAAAAGACAAAGAACAGTTAAACGCAATTCATGGGCAATGGCTCTTAAACCCTCACTTGCAGCTTTAACTTTTTCTTTAGGAATCTCATTCATGCGGCGAAGCATATTAGCATATAATAATATTGTCAAGCCACGAGGTATGAAGCGTAATCGAAATCATACTATAAATGACAAATATGCTCACGATCAGGTCCTGTAGACAACATCGTAATCTTACATGCACAGATTTCTTCAATTCGTGTCAACAATGCTTTCGCTGCCGCTGGAAGTTGCTGAACATCCGTTAAACCAAAGGTGTTTTCAGACCAACCCGCCAAGGTTTCATACACCGGCACGCATGCAGCCAACATTTCACAATCTGCAGGAATCGATTGCAAACGTTCTCCCTTGTATGCATAAGCCACACACAACTTCACTTCTTTGAGTCCGTCGAGCACATCTAATTTAGTAATCGCTAAACCTGTCACCCCATTAATACGCACCGCATGTTGCACGACCACAGCATCAAACCAACCTGTACGGCGCGGGCGACCTGTTGTTGCCCCAAATTCTTGCCCCTTTTCTGCCATATGTTTGCCCGCATGTTGGTCATCACACATACCATCAGCATTGTAGAGCTCAGTGGGAAAAGGACCTGCCCCCACACGTGTCGTATAAGCTTTACAAATACCAAGCACTTCATGCACTTCTTTAGGCCCTACGCCAAGACCTGCCAAAGCTGCACCTGCTACCGTGTTTGAAGAGGTCACAAATGGATAAGTTCCATGGTCCACATCCAGCATTGAGCCTTGCGCACCTTCATAAAGAATGTTTTTACCCGCTTGAATATTTTGATGCAAAATCAAAGGTACATCGGCAGCTAAAGGTAACAAACGCTCACGAGCCAAGTCCAATGCTTCCACCACATCTGCTTTAGATACAGCAGGTGCACCCAAAAATTCAACCAGCATGAAGTTGACATAATGCAGGTTTTCATCAATGCGTTCATCCAAGGTCTTTGAATTCAAATCAACAAGACGAATCCCTCTACGCGCTGTTTTATCTTCATAACAAGGACCAATTCCGCGACCCGTTGTGCCAATTTTTCCTTTACCCTTAGCTGCCTCACGCGCTGCATCTAAAGCACGATGATAAGGTAAAATCAACTGGCAACGGTCAGAGATGCGTAGTCGCTCGTTGACGGGGATATTTGCTGCTAACAACATATCCAACTCTTCCACCAAGCGAAAAGGATCAACCACAGTGCCATTACCAATCAAACTTAAAACATGATCATGTAAAATGCCTGATGGGATATGGTTTAACACCGTTTTTTGCTCACCAATCACCAAAGTATGTCCTGCGTTTGGTCCACCTTGAAAACGTGCGACCACATCCATCTTAGGAGCGAGCAGGTCAACAATCTTACCCTTGCCTTCATCGCCCCATTGAATACCAATTGCTACTGTATTTGTCATATTACCCTCAATCTCCAGAAAACCAAACGCATCAAACGTTGTCCAACCAAGCCCATAAATCAAATGAAAAACCAGTCGCAGGCATGTCTCGCCCATGACTTGCCATCATTTTATCGTAACGACCACCATGCAATAACGCATATGAAGAAGTGCTTGCAAAACCTGTAAATACAATGCCACTATGATACAAGAAACGTGGTGTCACCGCGACATCAATCACAATATTCACTTCACCTGATAAACGATTCGACACCGTTCTCACCAAATGCAAGAGCTCAGTTGCAGCATGTGCAAAATCAATATTCACATCATCTTGCACCGATGCCAACCAAGCCGCATCAGCTTGTCCTGAAGCTAATACCATCAACGCATCTTTAGCCATAACCGACAACGAAGCTTCGGCTAACATTGTGATATGTTCAGCCATATCTTCAGGCGAATGCCGCGCAATCAACTGCACCCATGTTTCCAAGCTGCAATCGCTACCTGCCACCAATGCCTGAATCAAACCCATATGACCCACTTGCAGCACCGCACCCGAAAAACCAGCTTGCGCCATGGATAAAGCTGCCAAGTGCATCACTTCAACATCACCTGCTTCACCTGCTAAACCCAAACATTCCACACCTGTCTGCCATTGTTGCCGAGAACCTGAACGCACATCAGGACGCGCCAACATCACCGGTCCTGAATAATGCAGCTTTAATACAGCTTCATGTGACATGCGTGTCGCCACTAGGCGGGCAATTTGTGGTGTCATGTCAGGGCGAATCGCCAATAATCCTGCATCAGCAGGGTCAGAAAAGACCACTGTTTGATCCGATAAAAAGCTGCCTGCACCTGAATTTAAAGCTTCAGGACGCTCAACCAAAGGTGGGATGACTTCAGAAAATCCCGCCTCTGCATACAATTCAAATAAAGCAAACTGCAAACGGCGCAACGCTTGAGCGCGGCTACCAAAAGCATCTTCAAGCCCAAGAATTGGTTTTAATACACTCACATTCCCTCCAATACCACATGACGCACTGTGGTCACATGTGGTAAACTTTCAAGCTTCTCAAGCAATGCTTCACTGGGTGCAGAGTCAATGCTCACCAAAGCCACTGCTTCAGCCTTGCCCTCACGCCTACCCAAACGAAAATCACCAATGTTAATATCTGCATCCGCCAGCGTTGCCGCCAATGCCGCAATCACACCTGGTTTGTCATCATTTTCAATGAAAAGTAAGCGTCCGGCAGGTCGCATTTCCAATTCACATTCATCAATGCTCACCAAACGTGAGCTCATTCCATCAAATACAGTACCAGAAACACAACGCCAACCATCATCACCACACACTTCCAAGCGCAATAAACTCGAAAAAGGTTCGGCGTTATCCGAAGCCACTTCAACCAACTCAATGCCACGTTCTTTAGCCAACATCATCGCGTTCACCGCATTCACTTCATCCATGCTATGTGATAACAAACCTTGCAACAAAGCATTTAACATCGGCGGTCGGTTTAACTGCGCAATTTTACCTGCAAAATGAATCGTTACCTTATCATACCCTGGGCGCATCACCTGCCCCATAAATTGACCCATAGAGTCTGCTAAATGTAAGAATGGGGCTAACGATTTCGCTTCGTCTTCGGATAATGAGGGTACATTCACTGCATGTTGAATGCTTCCAGCCAGCAAGTAGTCAGACATTTGCTCCGCGACTTGTGCTGCCACATTTTCTTGCGCTTCATCACTGCACGCACCAATATGTGGGGTGAAGGTCACATTATCCAGCTCAAATAAAGGGTTATCTTTTGCTGGCTCATCTTCATACACATCCAAAGCTGCTGCTCTTAAATGCCCTGATTTACATACTTTATACAAAGCACGCTCATCAATGATTCCGCCACGCGCACAATTAATAATAATCGAGCCTTTTTTCATGCGTCCTAAAATATCCGCGTTGATTAAATTGCGAGTCGCATCCAATAATGGCACATGAATGGTTAATATATCAACCATCGCTGCCAACTCTGCCACACTTTCAACCTTACTCACACCCATCGCCGCCGCACGTTCATCAGAAATAAAGGGGTCATAAACATATACCGACATATGCAAACCTTTAAGCCGATCACACACAATCGCACCAATATTACCCGCACCAATCACCCCTGCCTTTTTACCCGTTAACTCCATCCCCATAAAAGCAGACTTTTCCCACTTGCCCGCCCGCGTTGATGCCGTAGCTTGAGGGATTTGCCGCGCTGCTGCCACAAGATGAGCAATGGCAAGCTCGGCTGTGGTGATGGTATTACCAAATGGCGTGTTCATCACCACAATACCACGACGCGAACACGAGACCACATCAATATTATCCACACCAATGCCTGCCCGACCAATCACCTTAACCTTGCTTGCCGCTTTGAGTAATTCACCTTTTAATGTCGTTGAAGAGCGCACTGCAATACCATCGTACAAGCCTGCAATTTTACATTGCTCTTGCACAGATAATCCTGGCTTATAATCCACTTCAATACCACGCGCCCGAAACACTTCAACTGCGCGCTGGCTCATGCGGTCAGCAACCCAAACTTTAGGCGATTTCATATTTACACAGCCTTCACAAAACGCTTGGCAAGCACGGCTTGAGCAGCACCAACCCCAGCACCCATTTGTACAGGATAAGCAAAACGATCTAAGGCAATTTCAATCGCGCTCATGGTCGTGCAAACATCAAACACATCATAATAACCCAAATGCGCTACCCGAATGATTTTTCCCTTCAAATCATCCTGACCACCAGCAAAAGTCACACCCATTTCATCACGCAAAAACTTCACAAATGCCCCGCCATCCACGCCATCAGGCACAAAAGCACCTGTTGCTGAGGTTGCAGGTGCCTTAGATACCAGTTTCATGCCCAAAGCAGCAAAACCAGCTCGCGCACCTTCAGCCAATAAAGTATGCCGCGCATAAAGGTTGTCCAAGCCCTCTTCCAACATCATTTTTAACACTTCATTTAAACCCACAATCAACGATGCAGCCGGTGTCCATGCTGTTGTGTCTTTACCTTTTTTCTGATTCTTACGCTCAGTTAATAGGTCAAAGTAAAATGTATTACAGCCTTTGCTCGCTTCCACCATCGCCCAAGCTTTATCGGATAAAGCAATCGTTGCCAAACCAGGCGGCAACATCAATGCCTTTTGCGAGCCTGAAATGACCACATCCAAGCCCCATTCATCCATAGGCATATCAATCACGCCCAAAGCTGTAATGGCATCAACCACGGTAACACAGTCCAAGTCTTTGGTAAGTGCGGCAATGGCTTGAATGGGGTGTTCTGTCGTTGTCGATGTTTCAGATGCTTGCACAAACACACCTTTTGCATGCGGGTGCGCCGCTAAAGCAGCTTGTACATCTTCAATTTGAACAGCCTCACCCCAAGCCACCTTAATTTCAACTGCTTCAATCTCATGTTTCGCTGCAATCTTGCCCCAGCGTTCACCAAACTTACCAGCATTCACATAAATGAACGTATCTTTGGGGGAACATAAGTTCATCACCGCCGCTTCCATCGCTCCCGAACCTGAAGAAGACAGCATCAAAGCATCATTTTTTGTTTGGTACACCTGCTCAAGCATAGACTTGGTTTCAGCAAAGATTGCCGAGAATTGTGGTGTGCGGTGGTGAATCATGGGGGCAGCCATACGCAATAATACACGTTCTGGAACAGCCGTAGGACCAGGCGAAAGCAAATACTGTTTCATGGGTTAAACACTCCAAAATAAAATATGCATTGCATTCCATAGGAAAGTGCTGGTAAACAACAAATGCTGGAGTGCGGCGGAATGCTATAAGCTTGAGTGAGCAGGTCAATTTTAAAGTTTCTTATCTATAGTAGTTCAAGTATTGAAACACCTGTATCGTCATCCTCGCGACACCCCAGGGTGGCCTCTCTTGCTTCGCCATTCACCTCAGGCG
>CAZWPS010000099.1:0-5539 GCA_964635775.1 uncultured Zetaproteobacteria bacterium
GATGGAGTCTTTCCCATTTATTATTATGGCATTTGCTCTTTGGTTCTTATTCGCTAACCCTTTCTTGGGTTAATTGTAGTTTTAATAAGAATTTAAAAGGAGTATAAGAGATGAGTTTAGATTTAACATTTGTTGGACAAATTATCGTATTTTTAACGATGGTTTTCCTGCTCACCAAACTTCTTTATCAACCTTTGAATGATGCCATGGCGGCACGTACGCAGAAGATTGAAGACGGTCTTGCTGCTGCTGAAGCGGGCAAAAATGCACAAGCAGATGCGGAAGCGGAAGTGAAAGTGCAAATTGATGGCGCGAAGCAAAAAGCACAAGAAATTGTGGCAGCTGCTGAACGTAGAGCTTTAGAGGTTGCGGAAGAAGCGGTTGCTAAAGCACGTCATGATTCAGAATTGATTATTCAGAGTGCAAAAGAAGAAGCAGAAGCAGAAGAAGGGCGTTTGCGCCAAACCTTGCAACAAGAAGTGGCTTCGTTGGCTGTGATGGCTGCGGAAAAGATTGTTGAAGTTGAGCTAGATGCAAACAAACATGCAGCATTGATTGAAAAAGTCATTGCTGAAGGTGTGTCAGCATGAGTGCCGAACGCGCGATAGCGAGTCGTTATGCAACGGCTTTGTTTGAACTTCATCAAGAAGGTATTGATGTCGCTGCGGAACTCAACAAAACGGCGCAAGTTGTGATGCATGAAGATGCGGCTTCATTATTGGTGAATGCACAAATCTCTGCGGAAGACCGTGCTGGTATCGTGATGAAAGCAGCTGCTGCAACCTCAGAGCATCTATCGCGTTTGTTGGTATTGCTTTGTTCGCGCAATAAAGCGGCTTTATTGCCTTTTATTGATGAAATGCTTGCACAAAAGATTCGTGAAGCCAATGCGAAAATCATGGTTGATGTGACTGTAGCGCACGACTTGGATACTAAACTTGCTAATAAGTTGGAAAAAGCTATTAGCCAAGGTTTGGGTAAAAAGGTTGATTTAAATGTTGCTGCAGACGCTTCCATTTTGGGTGGCTTGATTTTAAATATTGGTGATCGCCAAATTGACCACAGTGTGCGCGGGCGGATTAATAGCCTTAAACGCACCTTGGCCGTTTGAGTAGACACAGAGGAAATTAAATACTATGAAACTGGATACAGCAGAAATTAGTTCCATTATTAAGGAACAAATTAAAGGTTTTGAAGCCAGTGCATCTGATGCGAATGTGGGTCGTTTGATCTCCGTTGGTGATGGTGTTGCACTGATTCATGGTCTTGCCGGCGCAATGGCTGGCGAAATGCTTGAGTTCCCTGGCGACACTCTTGGCATGGTCCTTAACCTTGAACAAGACAGTGTGGGCGCGGTTCTTTTTGGTGAGTATACACACTTAACTGAAGGTGCTGAAGTCAAATGTACAGGTCGTATTTTTGAAGTTCCGGTTGGTCCGGGCTTGAAAGGTCGTGTTGTGAATGCTTTGGGTCAGCCTATCGATGGTAAAGGTCCAATTGAAAACGACGGTTTTGATGCTGTTGAAAAAATTGCACCAGGCGTGATTGAGCGTAAGTCAGTTGATCAGCCTTTGCAAACAGGCATTAAAGCGATTGATTCTATGGTTCCTGTGGGTCGTGGTCAGCGTGAGCTTATCATTGGTGATCGTCAAACAGGTAAAACAGCGATTGCTATTGATACAATCATCAACCAAAAAGACACAGGCGTAACGTGTGTTTATGTAGCGATTGGTCAAAAAGCTTCAACCGTTGCTAATATCGTTCGCACCTTAAAAGAACACGATGCCTTGGCGCATACTATTGTTGTTGCGGCAAATGCTTCTGAAGCAGCAGCACTGCAATTTATTGCACCGTATGCTGGTTGTACTATGGGCGAATACTTCCGCGATCGCGGTGAAGATGCGCTTATTATTTATGATGATTTGACAAAACAAGCTTGGGCTTATCGTCAAATCTCTTTGATTCTTCGTCGCCCTCCAGGACGCGAAGCATATCCTGGTGATGTATTTTACATTCACTCGCGTTTGTTAGAGCGTGCATCGCGTGTTGATGAGATTTATGTTGAAAAATTCACCAACGGTGCGGTCAAAGGTAAAACAGGTTCTTTGACTTCTTTGCCTATCATTGAAACACAAGAAGGCGATGTGTCTGCATTTGTACCAACCAATGTAATTTCGATTACGGATGGTCAGATTTTCTTGGAAACATCCTTGTTTAACTCGGGTCAACGCCCAGCAATTAATGCTGGTTTGTCGGTTTCTCGTGTGGGTGGTGCAGCACAAACCAAAGCCATGAAAAAAGTGGGCGGCGGGTTGCGTCTTGATTTGGCTCAGTATCGTGAGTTGGCAGCATTTGCACAGTTTGCTTCTGATTTGGATGAAGCAACACGTCAACAAATTGAGCGTGGTAAACGTGGTGTTGAAGTATTAAAACAAGATGAAAATTCTCCACAAAGTGTTGCTGAAATGACAGCGGTTCTTTTTGCCTTGAATAACGGTGATTTAGACGATGTTGAAGTGAATAAGATTGTTGCTTTTGAAAAAGCATACCTTGCTTACTTGAACTCAAATCATACTGATTTCATTAACAACTTGAATACAACACCAGCACTAAGTGATGAAGTTACAGAAACTTTGAAGAAAGCAGTAGCAGACTTCAAGGCGACTGGCACTTACTAAGGGGTTTCTTATGGCTTCTGCTAAGGAAATACGCGGGCAAATTAAGGCTACGCAAAACACCTCAAAAATCACTAAAGCTATGGAAATGGTTGCGGCGAGTAAAATGCGCAAAGCACAAGAAGCGGTTACCGAATCGCGTGCTTATGCGGATGGTATTCATACGATTATTTCTAACTTGATGCAGTCGCACCCTGAATATAAACACCCTTTCCTTCGCCCTCGTGACGAAGTGAAACGGGTGGCATATATTGTGGTGTCTTCGGATAAAGGTTTGTGTGGCGGTTTGAATACGAATGTATTTAAACATGCTTTGGCAAGCTTGAAGAAAGCGCAAGAGACTGCAGATGTTGAAGTGTTGAATATTGGTCGTCGTGCTGGTTTGTTTATGAAGCGTATCACAACGCTTGCGGCAAGTGCAGAAGACATCAATGACCAACCTGAATTTTCAGAAATTGTCGGTGTGGTAAGTTTGGCTGTGGAAAAATTCATCCAAGGTGACTATGATGAAGTACGTTTGGTTTTTAATACCTTCGTCAACACCATGACTCAACAACCTACTGAAATATGTTTGCTTCCTTGTCCTGAGCCGTCTTCATCTGCTGAAGAACGTTCTGGCTACTGGGACTATCTCTACGAACCAGACAGTAAAGTAGTACTCGATGGTTTGATGCGTAGATATGTGGAAACGATTGTTTATCAAGCAGTGTTGGAAAACAAAGCTTGTGAACAGTCAGCACGTATGGTCGCCATGAAATCGGCAACCGATAATGCTAAAGACATCATTTCTGATTTGCAAATTACTTATAATAAGGCACGACAAGCTGCGATTACGCAAGAGCTGGCTGAAATTTGTGCCGGTGCAGCTGCTGCATAGTCAACCCTAGGAGATATTCAATGAGTGTAGGACATATTGTACAAATTGTTGGCCCAGTGGTTGACATTCGTTTCCCAGCAGGGGAACTACCAAAAATCTATAATGCATTACGCATGGAAAATGAAAAGTTGACCTTAGAAGTGCAACAACATGTTGGTGACAACATCGTACGTTGTGTGGCTATGGGCACAACGGATGGTTTGAAGCGCGGACTAGAAGCCAAGGATACAGGTTCTGCAATTAAAGTGCCTGTGGGTAAAGCAACGCTTGGTCGCATTATGAACGTGCTTGGCGAAGGCATTGATTTCGAAGGCGAAGAAGTTAAAGCGGAAGAGTTTTGGGAAATCCATCGCTCGGCCCCTGCGTTTGAGGACCTTGCACCTGCAAATGATATCTTAGAAACAGGCATTAAAGTAATCGACTTGATGTGCCCAATTGCTAAAGGTGGTAAAGTTGGTCTATTCGGTGGTGCGGGTGTTGGTAAAACCGTAAACATGATGGAATTGATTAACAATATCGCTACAGGACACGGTGGTTTCTCGGTGTTTGCTGGTGTGGGTGAGCGCACCCGTGAAGGCAACGATTTCTATTATGAAATGAAAGAGTCTAACGTGCTGGATAAAGTGGCATTGGTTTACGGTCAAATGAATGAGCCTCCAGGCAACCGTCTTCGTGTTGCTTTGACAGGTTTGACGATGGCAGAGTATTTCCGTGAAGAAGGGCGTGATGTGCTTATCTTTATTGATAACATCTATCGTTACTCACTTGCTGGTGTTGAAGTATCAGCACTATTGGGTCGTATGCCATCTGCGGTGGGTTATCAACCGACACTGGCTGAAGAAATGGGTCGTTTGCAAGAGCGTATTGCATCGACAAAAGCGGGTTCAATCACTTCTGTACAAGCTGTTTATGTACCAGCGGATGACTTAACTGACCCTGCACCTGCAACTACCTTCGCACATTTGGATTCAACAATCGTGCTGTCGCGTCAAATTGCAGAGCTTGGTATTTACCCAGCGGTGGATCCTTTGGACTCAACATCACGTCAGCTTGATCCTAAGGTTGTTGGTCTTGAGCATTATGATGTTGCACAAGGTGTTCAGCGCACTTTGCAACGTTATAAAGAGCTTCAAGATATTATCGCTATTTTGGGTATGGATGAGTTGTCTGATGAAGACAAGATGACAGTGAATCGCGCACGTAAAATGCAAAAATTCTTGTCTCAACCTTTCCATGTTGCGGAAGTATTTACGGGTTCTCCAGGTGTTTACGCTAAGAAAGACGAAACCATCAAAGGTTTTAAAGGTATTCTAGCGGGCGACTTTGACCATTTGCCAGAGCAAGCTTTCTACATGGTGGGTTCAATAGATGATGCCGTGGCTAAAGCTGAAAAAATGCAGGCTAAAGGTTAATTATCATGTCTACCATGGAGATTTTAGTCGCAACTGCTGAACGTGAAGTCTACAGTGGTTTGGCTACCATGTTGGTTGCCCCTGGCGCGGCTGGTGAGTTAGGTATTATGCCTAAACATAGCCCGCTTTTGGCAGCATTAAACCCAGGTGAATTGCGCATTATCAATGGTGAAGATGTTGATGAGGTGTTTATTTCTGGCGGTTTCATGGAAGTTCAACCGAATAAAGTGACCATATTGGCAGACACGGCTGAACGTGCTGCGGATATGGATGAAGCAGAAGTCATTGCTGCGCAACGCCGTGCTGAAGAAGTTATTTCTTCGGGTAAAGGTGATACAGACTTGGCAATGGCAGAAGCTGAACTTGCTTTGATGACAGCGCGTTTATAGATCTTGAAAAAGCATAAAAAATAAACGCTTAATTGCGTCAGTAACAATTACAAAAAAGCTCATCCTCAAGCGTGGCCTATTTTGTGCCCGCTACAAGGTTTGAATTCATGAAGTATGCATTTTGCGCGATGTAACATTGGAACCGATAAAAAAAGCAGCAGTATATTATAAACCGAGTCGGTGCCA
>CAZWPS010000100.1:0-5507 GCA_964635775.1 uncultured Zetaproteobacteria bacterium
TCTTACGTGATAATTGTCGTGTGGTTTTCTATAACTTTAGTGTGTTTGGTTTTGTTTTTGTTTTTTTTTTCTTGCAGATTCCTGCATACGATTTTAGCCTTATTCTCTTGGGTTCGGAGTTGTGTATTAGAGACTGATAAAGTGCTGATTCACTTGATTTGATGCGCTTTCTCAACTGTAACTGTTCAGATTTCCTCTTGTTTTATTGATTTCAAGGAAAAAGCGGGCAAATCAGGGGTGAGCTGAATCATTACCCTCAACGAGGTGCTTATTTTTACTTTCTATCCAGCGTGACATAAACTCTGTACTACGATGATGATGATGTCTAAGCATACGACCAATAAAATTATTTTGACGATGCTGCATTCGGTGTTGCATCATATATTCAAGGCGTTGAATCAGTGCCTCGCCATGCGTTTCGGGGTTAAAATGATGTTCAATGATGTGATAACCATGTTGTTGGGCAATATGCCAAGGTTCTTGCTGTTGATAAAGCCGAACAGCCGCATCAGCAAAGCTTTGGGCATCATCTTGAATCACTCCAGACCAAGGTAAACCACCTGCCATACCTTCAGCGCCAATCGAAGTGGTAATATTGGGTGTACCATTACGCATAGCATCAACAAGTTTGGTTTTAAGACCCGCACCAAAACGAAGTGGCGCAAGGCAAAGCCGTGCTTGCTGCATCACTTGAGCCACATCATCAGCACGGTTCTTAATGAGGAATCCATCCTTTTTCTGATGCAAAGCGGTGGCTTTAGGTGGTGTATATGCACCATAAATATGCAGCTCTGCTTGGGGAAGTTGCTGCCGAATGCGCGGCCATATTTCTTGTTTTAACCACAACACAGCATCCCAATTTGGTGCATGACGAAAATTGCCAATACTCATAAAATGTTGGCGTTGTGCAAAGCTGGCTGTGTCTTGGTGTACGCTGTTATGATTCACCATAAATGGGCACAAATGCAACAAATCAGCACTAATATGAAATTGATTTTGCAACAATTCAATCTCTGTTGTGGAAATCAACAATGATAAATCAGCACGATAAATCGAAGCAATTTCACGCAAAGCTATGGCATTATGGTAGTCTTGATTTTGTAACACACGATGTTCTTTATGCGCTTGCTGCCGGGCTTCTCGCAAGAGGTGCAAATCAACGGTCTCAATCACATGCAAGGCATTGGGGCAAATCAAAGCCACACGCCAAGCAAATTGCTCTTCCATTAAAAAACGATCAAACAACACCATATCAGGCTGTGCGTTGCCAATAAAAACATCAAAACCTTGATCATTAACAGCAACTGAAGCTGTTTGAACACCTAAAACATCCAAATCTAGCGAAAATTCAGTTTTTACAGCCGGGCTAACAAAAGTAACCTGCCAGTTTTTTGCTAAAAACAAGTGCATCAGCTCCAACATACGCAAACCCGCCCCCGTAGAAGATGGCTCAGGCCACACATAACCAACAATAAGTATTTTCATGTTTTTCCCTGAAAGAATAAAGGCATAGACAAAGGTTTTTCAATGGTTATCGTTGCCGAACTTACTCGGAGGTTTTTATCATGGCTCGTGTTACCATTGAAGATTGTATTCGTCATTACCCTAACCGCTTTGAAATGGTGGTTTTAGCCGCACGTCGTGCGCGTCAATTGCAGAATGGTATGCCAAGTGTGCTTGAAGAGGAAGGACATAAACCAGCAGTGCAAGCCCTGAAGGAGCTGGGTGAAGGTTATGTCACGTGGGAAAATGTGTTTGAGCTTGAAGAACAAGAGCGTGCACAAGCAGAGGCACAGGAAGAGCTTAAGTAGCACTTTTTAGTGCCATGAGCCGTATTTTTGAAATTACGGAACAAATCAAAACATATCTGCCTAAAGCAGATGTAGAACTCATTAATCGGGCTTATATTTTTGCCTACCATGCGCATGCCAGACAACGCCGAAGCTCTGGTGAGCCTTATATCATGCATCCTTTGGCAGTTGCCAAAAATTTAGTCGATTTAAAGCTTGATGTCTCTTCTGTGGTGACTGGAATATTGCATGATACAGTCGAAGATACCCATGTCAGCATAGAAGATATTCAGCAACGTTTTGGTGATGAAATTGCGGCTCTGGTTGATGGTGTGACTAAAGTCGGTAAAATTCATTTCCGCTCATCTGAACATCAAAAAGCAGAAAATTTCCGCAAAATGATTATGGCAACAGCGCAAGATTTGCGTGTATTAATGGTTAAGCTCGCTGATCGTTTGCATAATATGGAAACATTAAGCTTCATGGCAGAACATAAGCGAAAACGCATTGCCATTGAAACCATGGAAATTTATGCACCACTGGCTCACAGGCTGGGTATTCATTGGATTAAGCAACGCATGGAAGACCTTGCTTTTGCCCATATTGACCCCGTATCTTGTAGCGCACTACAAAAAAGACTCGATACAAAACTTGATTTTCTGCACCAAACACAGGCACATTTAGAAGGCATTATTCAAGAGGCTTTAAAGCGGCAAGGCATTGAAGCGAAAGTCTTTGGACGTTTGAAACATATGTATAGCTTGCATCAGAAAATGCAGCGTAAACGCATTGATTTTGACGAAATATTTGATTTCATTGCCTTTCGGGTGATTGTAGATGACATCCCAACATGTTACCAAGTCTTAGGCATGATACACAGCTTATATCGCCCTGTTCCGGGGCGCTTTAAAGACTATATTGCCTTGCCTAAGCCCAATGGATACCAATCCTTACATACAGCAGTGATTGGTCCTGAACATTTCCGCATTGAAGTACAAATCCGCACAGAAAGCATGCATTATTATGCTGAAGATGGCGTAGCATCGCACTGGTTATACAAAAGTGATGATGCCAAGTCGCTCAAAGATCAACAAAATTTCCAATGGCTTAAACAACTCACTGAGCTTTTACAAACCGCTGAAAACCCAGGCGAATTTCTTGAAAATGTACGTTTAGACTTGTTTGTACAAGAAGTGTTTGTTTTCACACGTGATGGTGATTTATTTGCCTTACCCAGAGGAAGCACCACACTCGATTTTGCTTATGCAATTCATACCGACGTTGGCAACCATTGTGTTGGTATGCGTATCAATGGTGATCATGCTGACTTTACTTATAAATTGTGTAATGGCGATCAGATTGAAGTTCTCACTGCCACAGAGCAAACACCATCACGTAAATGGTTAAATATTGTACAAACCCCTCGCGCCAGACAAAGTATTCGCCATTGGTTTAAAGAACAAGAAAAAGAAACTGCGATTAAGCTTGGCGAACATTTAATCCAATATTCGATTGGTTTGGATAATATTGATCATGGCTTATTAAAGCTGACGCAATGTCAAGATGACCAAACATTAAAAGAGAAACTTGGGCGTGGCGATTTAGATGTTTCAGTGTTGCTTGCTTATGTAAACAAAGGCACATCTGAATCTGTCATTCGCAGAGGTTTCTCTCACGCAATGATGCAGCCATCAGCTTGTTGTCACCCCATACCAGGGGATACTGTCGTTGGCTCTTTTGAAGCAGGTAAAGGTTTCTTATTGCATGATGCTCAATGCCCAGAAGTATTTAAAAATGATGCGAACCAATGGCTTGAGGTGGATTGGCAACAAGATAGCAAACAACTTTACAAAACAGGGATAGAAATATTCAGCCAAAACCAACGTGGCTCATTGGGTTTGATTTCATCATGTATTTCAGCACAAAATGCCAACATTAATGATTTAAAAATCAAACAACAACCAGGCTCATTATCATCATTGTATATTTTACTTGAAGTTGAAAGCAGAACACATCTGTCGAAGATTTTTAAAGCACTCAAAGCCTTATCACATATTGAACGTGTTCGTCGTCATATTCCAGAACGTATGCAAAAGAGAAATCCCGCCTCCCGTTTGGGTGCGATGATGCGTAGCGTTACCACCTTTGGACACAACATAGGGCAAAGTATTAAAGACAAAACAACAAGGAAAAAACCATGAATACATTACAAACCATTCATACCAACGATGCACCCCAAGCTGTGGGGGCATATAGCCAAGCAGTTGTACATCAAGGGCTTCTTTATACCTCTGGGCAAATCGGCTTGGATGCACAATCAGGGAAAATGGTAGGCGATGATGTGGCAGCACAAGCAAAACAAGTGGTGCGTAATTTAAGTGCTGTGATTCAAGCGGCAGGAGGCACGCTTAATGGCATCATTAAAGTGACTATTTTCCTTGAAGATATGAGTGACTTTCCCTTGGTAAACCAGATTTATGCCGATTGGTTAGGCGAACACAGACCCGCCCGTTCTACAGTTGCCGTTGCCGCATTGCCTTTAGCGGCAAAAGTCGAAATGGACTGTATTGTCAAACTAGGCTAGGCTGCAAGTTATGGTCGTTGAAAGTACACCCACCGCCGCATTTATTATCACTGTTTTAATTGCAGTAGGCGCACAACTCATTGCTGCACGTTTCAAATTTCCGCCTATCATTATTTGGTTAATGGCAGGCATGTTATTGGGAAATTATGGACTACACTTCATTCATGCTGAGCTATTAGAAGCTGCCTTACACACCCTTATTGAGCTGGGTTTGGCAGTGATTCTTTTTGAAGGCGGCTTAAACCTCAACCTCAAAACACTACGTGAACATCGCTGGACAGTTGGTCGGCTGGTCTTTATTGCACCAATCATGACCATGCTCATTGGTGGTGCTGCAGTGCACTACCTCATTGGTATGGACTGGGCAATTTCACTACTCTTTGGTGCGTTGGTTGCGGTGGGTGGTCCAACTGTCATTGTGCCAATTGTTCGCCAAGTCCGCTTAGATAGAGAAGTGAGTCATATTTTAAGCAGTGAAGCGATGTTGGTCGATGCTGTGGGTGCAATTTTAGCGATTGTGATGCTGCAAATTGTCTTAACACCTGATCTGGCAGCATGGTTAAGTTTCCAAGATATTATGATTAAATTTGCTGTCGGTGCTTTTATTGGTGTGCTTGGTGGTTGGTTGTTGGGTTTGGCATTAAAGCATAACCTTGCTGAAGGTTTAGAGCTGCGTGTGGTATTAAGTTTGGCGGCCGCTTGGGGTATTTTCTTGCTTGCCGATACTTTAAGCGCACAAGCAGGTTTGTTGGCGGTATTGGTGGCAGGTGTTTTATTACAACGCATGGCGATTCCCGATATTCAAAGTTTAAAACACTTTAAAGGTAGTTTGTCCATGCTGCTGATTTCGGTGTTGTTTGTGTTACTAGCAGCAAATTTAAATTTAAACGTGATGGAAGCATGGTTGTGGCAAGGTTTACTCATCTTTGTGCTGTTGGCTGTGGTGGTTCGTCCTTTGGCAGTATGGTGTTCATCCGTTGGTGGTCATTTAAATCATCAACAAATGGCATTTTTAGCTTTCATGGCACCACGAGGCGTGGTGGCAGCTGGGGTAACATCGTTGTTTTCTTTGGTTCTTCTCGAAGCCGGACACCCTCATGCCGAAACCTTGCTCGCTTTGGTCTACATCATTA
>CAZWPS010000101.1:0-5463 GCA_964635775.1 uncultured Zetaproteobacteria bacterium
TCACATCATCACTCTGCACAACATCAACTTCAGCAACCACATCAGCGCGTGTTGCCATCAAGACCTCGTCAAATGTTGTCACACCTGCTGCAATATGCCTTGCGCCATCTTGGCGCAAAGTCACTGCCCCCTCTTGTAATGCCAAACGACGCATTGCAGGCAAACCCATACCATCATGAATGGCATTACGCATGTTTTGTGTAATGGGCATTAACTCATAAATTGCCACCCGCCCAACATAACCTGTATGTAAACAGTGCTCACAACCCTGCGCATCATATACTTCTACTGCATCTTGCATCAACACCGCATCCACATCCAAAGCATGCCACTCATCACACAATACAGGGCGAGCTGTTTTACAATGATCACACAAACGACGCACCAAGCGTTGCGCTTGTGCCATGACCAATGAAGAAGCAACTAAATAAGGCTCTACCCCCATATCTTGCAAACGAACAATCGCTGAAAGTGCATCATTGGTATGCAAAGTGGCAAATACCATATGCCCTGTTAATGAGGCTTGAATCGCAATTTCTGCGGTTTCCAAATCTCGAATCTCACCAATCATCACAATATCAGGGTCTTGACGTAAAATTGAGCGTAAACCAGCTGAAAAAGTGACACCAATCTTAGGCTGCACTTGCATTTGACCCACCCCTTCAAGCTGGTACTCTATAGGGTCTTCAATGGTCATGACATTGCGATTTTTGCGATCAACTTGCATCAATGAAGCATAAAGTGTGGTTGATTTACCCGAACCTGTTGGTCCTGTGACCAAAATGATGCCGTGGGGTTGCGTAATGACTTTGCTCATCGCCTCATGTTGCGCTGCACTCATGCCCAAGTCTTCAAGCGTCAGTAATTGTGCGCTTCTATCTAACAAACGCATCACCACCCGCTCACCATGTGCTGTGGGCAACACCGAAACCCGAACATCCACCTCGCGCCCCGCCACTTTGACCCGAAAACGACCATCTTGTGGATGACGTTTCTCCGCAATATCCAAACCAGCCATCACTTTAATACGGCTCACCATCGCCGATTGCACTGTTTTAGGTGGTGTCACAATGCTATGCAACACCCCGTCAATACGAAAGCGCACCAATACATTCGCTTCAAAAGGTTCAATATGAATGTCACTGGCACGATCTTTCAAAGCTTGGGATAATAAAGTATTCACCAAACGAATCACTGGCGCATCATCTGCTGACTCCAATAAATCGCCTACTTCTTCAAGCTCTTGGGCTAAACCTAAGCCTTCATCATCTTCCAAATGCTCCAACATTTGTTCAGCCGAGGCACTTGCCATATCAAAAGCTTGATTTAAAGCCGTTAGAATCACCTCTTTAGGCATTAAAATAGGTTGAACTTCCCCGCCAAATACACGCCTACAATCATCAAGCAATGCCCAAGGCCAAGTATTTTCATCGACTGATTCTTCAGCCACAGCCACGGGATTTGGCATATCATCTGTAGGTCGTAGTGGTAAGACCATACCTGCACGCAATACAGGTAAAGCAAACTGCATCAAGCGTGTTTCATCCAGTTGTTCATTACTGATGCGGCTTAAACGTTGCATCGAATTATTCACTCGCCTCTAAGTCTGACTTCGCATTTTCACCTTGAACATTCAATGATTCTTCGATTTTTAAAGTACCAATCATGGGGCGCATGCTTTCAGGCAAGGTCTTGGCGGGATGCGGAAAGAATATCGAACCTGTGGTTGAAGATTTATTATATAAATCACTAATATCACTGTACTTTTGATTGGTGATTGTTTGCAAATCACCTGCTGTTTTAATAATATGAGGGCGTAAAAAGACCATTAAATTGGTTTTTCGTCTATCATTCTCACTGAATTTAAAGGCTTCACCCAAAACTGGCATCGAACCCAAGCAAGGCACTTGTTGACTCGACACATTCGAATCATCTCGCATCAAACCACCCAACACAATGACTTCCCCATCCTTGGCAAGCACCACCGTTTTAATCGAACGTTTATTGGTAATCAAATCCGAGCCTTGCACCCCTGGATTACGATCAATACTCGACATTTCTTGATACAATTCCAAACGCACCGTATCCCCTGCTGAAATTTGAGGTTTTACGCGTAATGTCAAACCAATATCTTTACGTTCAATGGTTTGAAATGGGTTGGCCGTACCGCCTTGTGTGGAGTTCTGACCTGTAAGAAAAGGTACATTCTGACCCACAATAATTTCAGCTTCTTCATTATCCATGGTCAATAAATTGGGTGTTGATAAGACATTGGTGTCCGATTTGGTCGCCAAAGCACGGGCTAATGTTCCTAAATTCAAGAAGTCCAAGCCACCAAAACTTACCGTCCCTTGACTCACCCCAATCATCAAACCTGAACCTGCCGCTAAAGGGTTTGCCGCCACAGAGTTGATGTTTGTGCCACCAGAATTTGAAAAGGTTGTACCACCAAAAGTTTGCGTACTACTGGCATTAAAATCACTCATACTACGCCATTCCACACCGATTTGCTCACCCACACCAGCGGACACCTCAACAATTAATGCCTCAATCAACACTTGCAAACGCCGCACATCCAATTTATCAACAATACCATTCACCGCATTCATATCACTGGGATCAGCTGTAATTAAAAGCGCATTGGTGGCTGGTTCTGCCACAAGCTTAACTTCTCCGCTGAATAATGTCCGCTGTGGCCCTGCTTTGGCAGCAGTAGATACGCCACCAACAAGCTCTGTAATCACTTTAGCCACATCCACTGCATTACCATGTTTTAAATAGCGAACTTGCAAACGTCCTGAATCAGGTTTGGGTTTCACATCCAATTTCCGCACCACTTCAGCCACTTGATTAATCATTTGCGGTGCCGCGACAACAATCAAGATGTTTCCTGGCTGATGCGATAGTGCTTTGATGGCGTTCGAGCTACCTTTAGCGCCAGCGCCATATAGCCCTGTCAGGGTTGTGGATAGTTTATCAGCTGAAGCATGCTTAAGGTTAAAAATTTGTACGCCCACCGCATCCTGACGGTCAACAAGCTTCATAATACCTTGAATACGGCGAATATTACTTGCCGAATCTGTGAGTAATAACATATTACCACGCGGATAAGCCACCAAATGACTGTTGGGTGAAATCAACGGGCGCAACAATGCCACTAATTGTTGTGCATCGGCATATTTTAAACGTAATACCTGCGTAATCATTTCATCACTGCGCGGAGCTAAACCTGATTGACGCACCGTCACTGATTTTTGTTTACTCTCCGCCCGTGGCACAATTTTAATGACCGAACCACTGGGCACAGTCGCAAAACCATTGACTTCCAGCACCGATAAAAACACATGGTACGCTTCTTTTTCAGAGATAGCTGTCGGCGAGATAATGGTCACATTTCCCTTTACCCGATTATCAACCAAGAAGTTTTTACCCGAAAACCCTGAAACAAACTCAATAAATGCTCGAATATCAGCATTCTTAAAGTTCATTGTCACATCTGCAGCCATCGCCGTCTGATTGGTTAATAACATCGCTAAAATCATCAAAGCAACTTTAAATTGTTTAAAACAACGCATATCTATCCCTTACCTTTTACCCATAACATTATTGAATCGAATAACTCACCTGTTGAATACTACCACCACGGTCAATTTCAACATCGATATTGGTCGCACTTTGTAGCTCTCTATACATGCGCATCGCCTGCTCCGCACTCACCACCGACTCACCATTCACTTTACGAATAACATCACCATTACGCAATCCAATCTCTTCATAAAGTGAGCCTTTTACAATCTCAGTAATGGTAAAACCATCTGCTTTTTTATTGGTAAAGTGAGGGGTTACTCTTGCTTGGCTCAACAATTTGGAAAAATCACGCAGTTGTGTCTGCATCTGACCACGATTAATGCTGCGGTTAATATGCCGCGCACGGGGCTTAGCTTGAGGGCGTCTGATTGTAGGTCGAAGCGGCGATACAATCGCTTGACCTTCTTCAATGCTAATACGCTCTTGCTGACCTCGATTATCCAACACAATCGCCATCACTTCCACACTTTTTAAGACCACACCAGGTAATATTTCACTACCCGTAAAAAAGACCATCTGTTCTTTTGAACCATTCATCGTCACCACTGCCGCAGAGCGTGCACCTGCGACCACAGTGCCAACCAATATGATATTGAGTTTACTCGGCTGCACCACCAATGGCGCACTCACCACATTATTCGCCCCTTCTGCTTCATCCATATCACCAAATAAATGAATATCTTTAAATGATGCAACATCAACTGCTTTGTCTTTCCCCACAGATTCATGTTTCAAAACAAGCTGCTGCGATGCAACAGGCAAAGCCATATCATCAGCAACCCACAATCCAGCAATCATCCATGCCGCCAACACAACTAAACTATATTCTAACCAACGCGGTGCTGCATCAAACAACAAAGGCTTCATTTCTATCCATGACTTCACCATGCGTACAACATCCCCAACGAAGTCATGCGCCATGTATTGTATGGCCAGAAACCACCCGTTGCTTGTTTTTCGCCACCCAACTCTTGATATTCATGACTTAATGTAAAGTTTAAACCTGTCACACCAACGGCTTGTTGAGGCAGTGTCCAACGAAAATAAACACCAGCACGTAAACCCTCTTTTTTCGTAAAAGGCTTTGTAAAAAATGGATTAGTCACCCTGACCTGTATCGGTTCAGCAACTTCAATACGTGTTTCAAACTGCCCAACATTGCCGCCTATAGAGGTTAAAGATAGCCCCGCCCAGCTGCTGCTAATAATTTCAGGCACTGGCTCGTTGGCAACAGCAGTAAGCACTTTATTAAGGTAGAATTTTTCTCGGTATTGGCTTTGTTTTTTCTCTGCCAGCCACACACCAAATCGTGCTCCAAGCATGCGGTATTGCACATCGAATCGTATTTCTTGCTGTTTGATACTTAAATCATTGGTTTGTATAGTGCCCCACACTTCCTCAGCTGGAGCATCACTATCCATCATGGCATAACTCAAAGCAAAAAACACATCCGCATCACGATTAGAGCTGACACGAGCTTGCAATAACAAGCCTTCGGCTTCGGCTAATGAGGGCAACTGCAAAGAGAATCCCGTCACATCTTTAGCATATTCTTCATAAGACCACTTCGCTTTCTCAACTTGCACATCAAATTCTAATGCTTCAGCCACAGGCAGCAAAACTAAACTGATTAAACATAAGAAAAATGCAGATAAAATATTCACGGCGCGTATTCAAGCACCCTTAGCCCTAGATTACCACTTAAGAAAGTAAAACCTATAGAGTAATTGCATAAAGTTGAGCACCTCACCCTTGTTAAACACTGAAAACAACGCTTCTTATTTGAATATATTACAAATAACTAAAAACCCTACAGCATTTGTCATCCCGAACGAAGTTGAGGGATCTTGAGTGGCAAGATGTGTAGGCAGGCTC
>CAZWPS010000102.1:0-5402 GCA_964635775.1 uncultured Zetaproteobacteria bacterium
GCAGAAGACGGCATACGAGTGTCGCCTTAGTCTCGTGGGCTCGGAGATGTGTATAAGTGGCAGTATTTCAAGCATACATTGCTGCAATGTCATCAGCATGGGCTTGGGCAATGGCTTTGCGTTTGACTTTCATGGTTGGGGTGAGAAAACCGTTGCTTTGTGTCCATTCATTTTGCAGCAGTTTAAAGTGTTTAAGCTGTTGATATGAAGGCAAATTTTGAGTGCAATGCTGGATGCGCTGTGCGAACCAAATATGCACATCTTTATCATCTTGCCAAGAGGGTGGCAGGCTTGTTTGGTGATCGCGTAACCACTTGATTGCCAGTGTATCAGCATCAATGACCAGCAATGCAGAGAGGTAGTTTTGTTGCTCACCAACCACCAATGCCTGCGCAATGCAGGGGTCGTGTGTGAGGTGTTGTTCTACAATCGCTGGCGGTACATTTTCGCCATTGGACAATACCATGATTTCTTTTTTCCTGTCCACGATTTGTACATAACCATCAGCATCGAGTTTGACAATATCACCCGTGTGTAACCAACCCTCGCTATCAATGACTTCGGCGGTTGCTTCAGGTTTGTGCCAATAACCTTGCATGATGGAGGCTGATTTTGCCAAGAGTTCACCATCCTCAGCAACTTTTAAAGTGACCCCAGATAAAGCAGGCCCCACGCTTTCAGGACGAATATCAGATTGCGGATTAACACACAATACAGGGGCGGCTTCGGTTAACCCATAACCGGGTAAAACAGTGATGTTTGCGGCCAATAAAAAGCGAGCAATGCTTGGATTTAATGCGGCACCACCTGAAATAAAGAGGCGCAAATTATCGCCCATTTTAGCCCGCAATTTGGCATTCACCAAACGATCTAACACAGGGTAGAGCAACGATTCTAAGGGAGATAAGGCTTGCTGTTGGAATACTTTTAGCCCTATGCTTTGTGCTTTTTGAAACAGCAACCGTTTTAACATAGAGCTTTGCGCCAATTTGGCTTGTACACCAGCATATATTTTTTCATACAATCGAGGCACAGAAATGATGATGCTGGGGTTGATTTCAGGCATATCACGCAGCAGTGTTGTTACACTTTCAGCATAAGCGATTTCAGCACCACTGGCTAAAGGAAGGAACTGCCCAATGGTGCGTTCAAAAGCATGGGACACAGGTAAAAAAGATAAAAAACGATCATGGCTAAAAATAGGCACGCTTCCCAAGCCAGAAGCGACATTGCTTAACATATTACCATGGGTCAACATCACACCTTTAGGGTGTCCTGTGGTGCCTGAAGTATAAATGAGGGTTGCCAAATCATCACGTGTTGGCGTGCTTTGTTGAGGACCAACATCCCAACGGTCATCGCGTGAAACCATTTCTAAATGAGCAGCATTGCTTATGGGTTTGTCCACATCATCATCGCAACCACGCAAAGGCAGAATCAGAGGGGTCATATTTTTTATTTTTTCATGTTGTTCGCCAGGTTCGACCAATAAAAGGCTACATCCTGCATCAAGAAACACATATTGAACCGCTTCGGCAGGGTCGGTAAAGTATGCAGGCACAGTCACTGCACCAATACGCAGAATTGCTAAGTCCGCAATGAACCATTCCACACTATTATGCCCTAAAATACCTACGCGATTCCCATGCTGCACACCCTGACTTTCTAGCCACGCTGCCACGCGTAATACCCGCTGTTGGATGGTGATGCGATTGAATGTTTTCCAGCCTGTAGGGGTGCGGTAAGATAACATGGGAGATTGCATCCACTGGCTAGGTGAACGGAGTAACAAGTCTGATAGACATGATGCTTGTTCAACAAAATCGAGGGTGTTGTGCATATGTTTATCTGTCATGATATTCTCCTATGTGTCGTATAAAGACGCGATGTTTTGTGGTATTTCTAGGCTGTGTTGTTGTATATCTTGAGATAGTTGCTCAAGCGGGCGTTGGCTGAAATAATGCATGAGCCCACCCAAAAATGGTGGGAAACCCATGCCATAAATCATGGCAGCATCAAGTTGGTCTAGGCTGGTTTGCGGATTTTCTTTAAGGTATAGACACGCTTCCACCAACATGGGCAACAAACAAGCATCAACCACGGCTTGCTGTGGCATGGCTGCGACGGTATTGGTTTGTATATATGTGTCCATATGCTTATGTATGCTGCGTTTATCTTGACCATGATGTTTATAAAAACCTTTGCCCGATTTTACACCCAAATGTCCAAGCTTGACCAACTCAGCCAACCATGTTGGTAATTGCATACGTTGCCCTAATGTTTCACCTAAGTGATTACCTACATGCAAACAAATATCCAAACCCACTTGATCTGCAAGATGCAACGCACCCATAGGCATGCCAAAGGCTTTTAATGATGTATCAATATGTGTAATGCTTTGACCATGCTCAAATAAAGCAATCGCCGCTGACATATAGGGCATTAAACAACGGTTGACCAAAAATCCAGGGGTATCAGCCGCAATGATGGGGTATTTTCCCATTTTGACTGCCAAAGCTGCTGTTTGGTGCAAGGTTTTCTTGCTGGTTTTTTGCCCTGCAATCACTTCTACCAATGGCATATGCGGTGCAGGATTAAAGAAGTGTAACCCTGCCATACGTTTTGGATGATTGAGACCTTGCTGCTGTGCAGTAATGGATAATGAAGATGTGTTGCTTAACAACAAGGCACTATCGGGCACTGCTGATTCTACATCATGCCATAATTTCCGTTTAATAACAATATCTTCCAATACAGCTTCAATCACAATATCACGGTTATGTAAGCCGCTTTTATTACGCACAGGACGAATCAAACGCCAACGTTGATGATGGCGTTTGGCAAAGGTCTTGGCTGCTTGTAAGCCGCGCCCCAAAGCATCGCTATTCAAATCATGTAAATCCACTTGCCCTAATTGGGTAGCGACATAAGCAATACCACTGCCCATAATACCCGCACCAAACACTGCTGTTTTGGGGTGATGTTGCATGGTTTCCAATATTTTCTTGCCTTTTTTGACGGCATCTTGATTTTTTAAGCCTTCACCAAGAAAAAAGACACGAATTAAATTTTTACAAGTGCTGGTGATTGCTAATTTACCCAATGATTGCGCCTCATAACTATAGGCTATGCCATCACTAAGGCTGTGAATTTTCTCTAATAAACGTAGGGTGGCAGGAATTGCAGGGTAGGTTGTTTCTAAATCCAAAGCAGCAAACTTTTTCGCGGCTTGTTGTTGCGCCCAATAAAAAAACAGGCGACGTACAGGGTAAATGTGCAACCACCAAGGGTTATTTTGGCGTTTAATCTCGGTTTTTTGACGTAAATAGGCAATGGCATCGTCAATTTTTTCAGGAAAACATGTCAAATCAACCAAAGCGGCGCGTTTTGCGGCTTTGACCTTTAAAGCGCGTCCTGTCATAATCATATCAATGGCTTTTAACCAGCCCACACGTTTGGGTAAACGCACGCAGCCACCAAAACCAGGGTGAATGCCAATTTTGATTTCTGGTAAGGCAAATTGTGTTTTAGGGTGTTCCACGGCAATGATAAAATCACAAGCCAATGCCAACTCCAATCCGCCACCCATACAAGAGCCTTGTACCACAGCAATGCTTTTCGCCGATAATTGTTCAATTCTACGCAATAACATTTGTCCGCGTTTTGCCAAATCAATGGCTTGCTGTTCATCGTGAATGCTTGAAATCAGGGTTAAATCAGCCCCCGCAATAAAACAATGCGGTAGTTTGCTTTGAAAGACCAAAAGTTGCGGTGTCTGTTGTTCTAAATCGTCCAGTTGTGTTTGGAGCTCATCCATGAATGTTTCATCCATGATGTTCACTGATTTATCTGAGCGCGAGAGTACAAGTGTCACGGTGTCATCATGTTCAATACGCTGAATTAACTTTGGCATGGCTCAACTCCTAATAATACTGCACCACCTTGTCCGCCACCAATACATAATGAAGCAAGCCCTAAACCTGAATGAAGATCATGTTGTTTATCTTCTTTGAGTTGACGCAGTGTGCTTAAAATTAATCGCGCTCCTGTCATGCCGACAGGATGTCCCATGGCAATGGCGCCACCTTTGATGTTTAAGCGCGACATCTCTGGCGCACCCACAGCACTTTTTTCTAACATGCGTAATGTTGCCAATACTTGTGCTGCAAAAGCTTCATTTATTTCGACTCTATCCATGTTTTTCATGGTTAAATCATGGGCAGCGAGCAGTTTTTCGCTGGCAAATGCAGGGCCTAAACCCATACGTTTAGGATCACATCCTGACCATGCCCAGTCGTGTACATAACCAAGAATATCCCAGCCTTCAGCCTCGGCTTTTTCACGATGGCTTAACAATAACATGGTTGCCCCATCGGTTAATTGCGAGCTATTCCCTGCTGTTACTGAACCTAAAGGGCGATCAAAGACGGGTTTAAGCTTGGCTAAAGCGGGCATAGATTGTTCGGCACGAATGCCTTCATCACCGACAACGGCATGTAAGGAGGGTGGGGCGTAGAGTGTCATGACCTCATGCTCATACCAGCCACACTGCCAAGCTTGGGCAGCCCGTTGATGGCTTTGTAGGGCAAACTCATCTTGGTTTTGGCGAGAAATGTCATATTCACGTGACAAAATTTCGGCAGTTTGCCCCATGCTCATGCCCACTGTGGGGTCGGTTAAACCTTCTAATAAAGCAATGCGTGGTTTCCAAGGTGCTTTACATAATTGCAGTAAAGCTTTGCTTTTAGCTGATATATTTCGTGCTGTTTGTAAGCCTGATAAGGCTAAACGTAATTTATCTTGCCATAAAAAAGGTGAAAAACTCATGGATTCTACACCACCAGCAAGCACCACATCGGCTCGTCCTGATTGAATCATCATGGCAGCATCGGTGACCGCTTGCATGCCTGATGCACAATTTCGATGTACGGTATATGCTGGAATATGTTGAGGAATATCTGAGTTTAAAGCAATAACACGAGCAATATTTGGTGCATCTGATGGTTGAATAACATTGCCGATAATCACATGATTAAGCTGTGTTGCATCAAAAGATTGTTGCGCCAAAAGTTCGCGTGTGACCAAGCTTGCCAGCTCGACGGCTGTGAGTGTAGACAAGCAACCACCCATTTTACCCAAAGGTGAGCGTAAGCCGGCAACGACAACAATATCGCGTTTACTCATGGTATCTCCTATCCATCATCAAAGTCCTGGTGCAGAAGTGGTTTGGAAAGTGCTGATTTATGCGATAACACTTCCTCTTCTATAAGAAATAGCGAAAAAAGAGCAAAGATGCAAGTTTAATATGGGCGTGGAAGGTGATCGTATGAAGACAGCTTGTGTTTGTCACACATCTTGCCCTGTAAGGTCCCTTAGCTGCGTTCGGGATGACAAACATGTTC
>CAZWPS010000103.1:0-5373 GCA_964635775.1 uncultured Zetaproteobacteria bacterium
GGGATGACAAGCTTGGAATTGTTTTAAGTGTTAGGGCAATCACATACTGACCAGCGCAAGAATTCGCGTGTTTCGATACGTTGCGGTTGGCTGAAAAAGGTGTGGGATGTTGCTGTTTCAATGATTTTACCATCACACATGAAGATGACTTGCCCTTGTAAGCGTTGGGCTTGCATTAAATCATGGGTGACACAAACAATAGAGATATGTTGTGCTAGGGCTAATAATGATTCTTCAAGCAGGGCTTTAGAGCATGGGTCTAATGAGGCGGTGGGTTCATCGAGTAATAAGATGCGCGGTTGTAAAGCCAAGGCTCTGGCAAGGCATAAGCGTTGTTGTTGTCCTATGGATAAGGTGTGCGCGGGGGCATGCAAACGCAGCTTGACTTCATCCCACAAGGCGGCTTGTTGTAAGCAGCTTTGGATGCGTTGCTGTTGTGGCTGCTGACGTTGTTGGCGGCTTAAAGCAAAGCTGACATTTTCGGCAATACTGGCGGGAAATACAGCAGGTTTTTGAGCAATTAAACCCATGAAACGACGCAACGCATCATCGCCGCCTGACCATTGTCGATTGGCTTGCCCATTGATGTCTATCTTCCCTGTCCATTGTTTCTCTTGCAGGTTGAAGCAGCGTAATAACGAGCTTTTTCCTGCACCTGATGGACCAATAAGGCAAGTCATCCCTGTTTTGGGCAATGCTAAATTGATATTGTTGAGTATGGTTTTTTCTGATAAACGAAGATGAAGTTGCTTGACCTGCAACCATTGTGGGGCGGGGCTGAGGCTGATGTTTTGTGGTTTGGGCATGGCTTGGCTAATATGCATTATTTCCTCTCATAGCGACGTAAATAACGCGCACTTAAACTCAAACACAAGACCAAAATCAACAATACCGCTGCCGCTGCCCATGCCACAGCAACGGCTTGGGGGTTTGAGCCTTCTTGGGCAAGGTAGAAAATATGGGTTTGTAAACTGGTTACGGGTGAAAAAATCGAATCTGGCCAAGCAATGCCTGAAAAAACAGTGGCAGTGAATAAAATAGGGGCAGTTTCCGATAATGACCTTGCCATGGCGAGCAATAAACCCGTTAAGATGTTTGACCATGCTTGGGGTAACCAAACACGGCGAACAATGTGGTATGGGGTTAAACCTAAAGCTTGTGCGGCTTGGGTTTGTTCAATCGGAATGCGGGCTAAAGCATGAATCATACTACTGCTTAATAAGGGTAAAATCACCACTGCTAAAATCACAGCCCCTGCCATTAAAGAAATGCCCCAATGCAAGATGTGAACCAAGACAATTAAACCACATAAACCATACACAATAGGCGGAATCGCTTGCAGGGTTTGCAGGGTGTTCATGATGATGTGTTGTTGTCGTGGTGAAGCCCAAAGGGCGTGATACAACGCAATACTCATCGCCATAGGACTGGCACATAGACATGCCAGCAACATGAGCAGCAAACTGCCTATGACTTGTTGCCACAGCGCTTGGCTTGCACCCCATTGGCTTGCTGTATTGTCGGCAAAAAATAGGGCGAAGTTCAAAGCGGGCATGGCTTGGTAAAAAATATAGAGCAAACAACTTAAAGGCAGCAGAAAAGCAGGGATGGCGAGTATGATAAGGATGATTTTCATGGTATTTTTTGATTGCGCTGAGCAAAAAGGCTTAAAAGGATTGCCGATAAGGCTAAAAGTAGTCCGCAAGCCATGAGGGCGGAGAAGTGTATGCTGCCAAAAGAAGCCTCACCGATTTCGCGACCAATGCGTGAGGTGAGGGTTTGGGCAGGTTCAAGGATGTTGTAAAAGGGCTGGGGAAGTCGGTCTAAAGAGCCGACAACCAACATCACTGCCATGGTTTCACCCAAAGCGCGACCCAACGCCAATAATAAAGCAGAACGAATACCAAACCATGCTTGGGGTAATAAAACACGGCATAAGCGTTGATTCCAATTTAAACCGAGGTTGATGGCGGCTTCGCGTTGTTCTTTGCTGACGGCATGCAAAGCATCTTGCGCCAACAGCATGATGGTGGGCAGAATCATTAAGGATAAAATGATGCCTGCGGCGAGTAGGCTATGTCCTGTGAGTAGGTTGAAGTGTTGGTGTAACCAAGGCAAAAGAAGCCATAAACCAAGTAAACCATACACGATAGAAGGAATACCTGCCAAAATTTCCATGCTGAGGCGTGACCAGTCTTGCCATGCTGAGGGCAAGATTTCGCTGCTGACAATCGCAGCGGCTAAACCACAAGGGATAGCAATGCTCATGGCAATGATGACGCCCCAAATCGTGCCGACAATGGCAGGCAACAAACCGAATAAGGACTCATAAGGATACCATTGCGTGGCAACGGTGTTGCTCAGCCCATTGTGTTGCCAAAAATCCCAAGAGGCATGGACTAAGAAAACCAGCAATACGCCAACACATAACAAGGCCAAGCTACAGCCAAAAGCAATGCTGATGTTGAGTGGGTGAAGGTGGTGTTTGAAGATGGGTAAAGGCATGGGTGGTTATGTTATGGCGATGTTGGACGTTTTTTGTTGGCGGTGGTGATGCATCATCAAATGGGTAAATAACCGACTTGTTGTACAATCGCTTGCCCTTGTGGGGACAAAATAAAAGCAACAAAATCGTGGCTGGCAGGGGAGGCATTGTGCGGTATAATGAGCTGAAGCTGCCTTGCAATGGGGTATAAACCTTGCTGAATATCTTGCG
This sequence comes from uncultured Zetaproteobacteria bacterium, assembly GCA_964635775.1. Classification (GTDB taxonomy): domain Bacteria; phylum Pseudomonadota; class Zetaproteobacteria; order Mariprofundales; family Mariprofundaceae; genus Ghiorsea. The sequence continues at coordinate 2,717 of CAZWPS010000103.1, forward strand.
GCGTGGCGTGTGCAATGTGTTTTTCCATCACGATGCCAATAGCGCGGACTTGCGCATTTAACCATGCTTTAGAGAGCATACCAATGGCATAATCACTGCGCATCATAATGGCTTGCTCTTCATTGTTTGAGCCCGCAATCAATGATGCCCCTGCGGCACGGGCATAAGGGTTACCCAAAACAGCTTGGGCAAAGACATGGCGAGTGCCGCGCGAAGCCTCTTTGTCAATCACCACAATACGCGCATCAGCACCACCAAGTTCTTTCCAGTTGCGAATTTGACCACGATAAATCGCAGCAATTTGAGGCAAACTAAGCTGGGTAATGCCTGATTTAAAAACAGCCTGAGAAACCACTATTGCCACGGCATCAGTTGCAATGCTGATGTTGTTGGTTTGGCGTTGGTGTAGCTTGGTTTGTTCTTCGCGGGTGCTGTGTCGCGAAGCCATGCCGATTTGTGCCGTGCCTTGAATCACTGCGGCAATGCCAACACCAGAGCCGCCGCCAGAGACGGTAATCACCAAATCAGGATGTTGTTGTTGATAGAGCTTGGCAGCTTGGCTAATGATGGGTAATACTGTGGTTGAGCCCACAATCGCAATACGCTCTGTGGCATAACTACTGCTTTGAAATAAGATGATACAACAGCATAAGATAAAGCCTTTTCGCATGTTTCCTCCGTGACCGAACATCGCAAAACGATGCGCGCCCTTGATAATAAGAGCATAGACTGTTTTGTCGAAAAATGTAGATTGAGCTTACATACTGAAGTTCATGGTTTGGTAATCGCACCCAAAGACCCCGCGCCTGACAGTCATGTTGAGTTTGTCGAAATATTTGACCGTGTAAGCTTTTTCAACGGTACTCAGAGTGGCAAATATGTGCTTGGATTCAAGTCATAAGTATCATTCTCATGCGATTGTCTTGGTTAATGGATACCTGATACTACCGTTTTGCCGTCTTTTTGATTATCATTTGCCTTGAACATCATCAAATTCGCGTTGATCAGCGTTTTTTTAAAACGAAAAGATAGACGTACAAGGGCATATATCATGGGCAGAGCTTACCAAAACAAAAAATTAGACATGGCAAAAACTGCGGGGATGAAAACAAAGATTTACTCCAAATATGGGCGTGAAATTTATGTGTGTGCCAAAAGTGGTGGCACTGACCCCGATGGTAATTTGTCTTTGCGCCGCTTGATTGACAATGCGAAAAAAGACCAAGTGCCTGGACATGTGATCAAAAATGCGCTGGATAAAGCCATTGGTGGCGGCGGCGAAGACTTTGCTGCAGCGCGTTATGAGGGTTTTGGACCAGCAGGTTGTATGGTGATTGTGGATTGCTTAACCGACAATGCCAACCGTACATTTGCGGATGTGCGCCAGTGTTTTACGAAAAACGCCTCTAAACTTGGCGGCCCTGGCGCGGTGGCGCATATGTTTGATCATCAGGCCGTGTTTGTGTTTAAAGGTGAAGATGAAGAAGCTATTTTAGAAGCGTTGATGATGGCAGATGTGGATGTGAGTGATATTGAATGTGAAGATGGCATGATGACCGTATGCGCACCCAATACAGCGTATTTTAAAGCGAAAACAGTACTGATGCAGGCGGTAGAGGGCATTGAATTTGAAGTGGATGATATTTCATATGAGCCACAAAACTTAGCTGTAGTGAGCGGCGACGATGTGACCACGCTTGAGGCACTCATTGATGCGCTTAATGAGTGTGATGATGTACAAAAAGTCTATCACAATGCGGATGTTCAAGCGCCTTGAGATGAACGAGGCGATGAATAAAAGCGCTGCCTTACATCGTATAACTTACTTCCCATCTTTATTTTGTTGCACCATGGGCTGGCTTGAAAAATAAATATCAGCATACGATGTAATTGCCGACTGCTGGCTATTGTCGGTATCGGTCATGATGGCGATGGCATCAATATAACGAATGTCTTGACCAAGATGTTGCTTTAAATCTTGGCGTACATTACGTTGGTAAAAAAGCCATTTTCCAAGGTTGGTCTTGCCCGTTTCCACGGCAAGCATCGTGGCATTGCTGGTGTATGGGTTTGGCCATGATTCGTTGACCACATGCGATGATGACCATACATAATTTAAGGCTAAAGTGTTCCAGAAAAACACACCACCATCAATGACGATATAAATACGAGCTACAAAATCATCACCTGACTTATCACGTTCATTGATGTTGTGTAGTGCTGTTGTTGTTTTCCATGACCAGTTTAACCAAGGCGTTTGTGTTAAATCAATGCGTTGTTCATAAAACAAACCTGATGCCGCACCGTGGCTGGTGGCTTGTAAGACCCGTTGTTGTAAATCGGTGTCGGTGACTAAAGTATATTGGGTATGCCCATCAAACTCTTTTTCCTGCCAGCCTTGTTGGTTGTTGTTTGAAAATTGACCCAAATGGAGGGTGTTTTCAGCAGCATACACGGCTGTGTTGATGAATAAAAAACTGCATAATATAAAGATGTGTTGTAAGGACATGATGATGCTCCATGTTTAGGATAGGAAGTACCCAATGGGTCGAGCAAGCTAAGCTAAACTTACAAAGGTATTGAACCATGTATATTTTCTGGGTGAAAGCTTGTAAGTACTGTCTTAAACTTGATGTTTTTGTTGTTCAGGGCTACGT
>CAZWPS010000104.1:0-5372 GCA_964635775.1 uncultured Zetaproteobacteria bacterium
ATTTGAGCGTCTAAATACAGATTGAGACAAGCTCGAAACAGAATCGCCCGTTAAATGTTGACTATTTGTTAACAACATATTGGATGAAGAAGATGCTCTTGTTTTTTGTGCAAGAAAGTCGGCAAATGTACGTTTATCCGCACGATAATTTGGCGTATCTGCATTGGCAACATTACTGGACATCACCGTTTGAGCTTGTTCCCTTGCCGCCAGCCCTGCCCCTAATTTTAAGAAGTGACTTGAAAATAACCCTGCCATCATAACCTCCAGCATACCAAAACTTGATACATACCAATATACCAAGGCTTTAAGCAAGGAAAATGCCATAAGTTATCGTTGTTTATATTCTGGAAGGAAGAAAACAAAAAATAGGATGGCCCGGGAGCACCCAAGGGGGAGAGGAAATAAAGTACTCAACCGAGCCAAACGTTTCTATTTTTAATTTATCGGCAGCTAAAAAGAAAACTTAAATAATAAAATAGCCTCAATCAGGCGGAAAAAGAAGCCTTTACAAGCTCAAAATTGAATGTTCATCACACTTGCTTAAACTGGCTTCATTTTTGCTCATATTTTTACGCATACTTGTTCATCAATTAAGGATAGTCTTTGTCAACATGCAATGACAACACACTTCAAAGAGGAGAACACTTGTCTATACAACCGATCAATCATGAAAAACCTTTACAATTTGATGCTATTTCCCGTATTTTAAGCAAAGGTTTTGGTCATATTAAGCATATTGAACCTTTAACTGCACATATTTGTGATGAAAAAAGCAGCCAAAGTTTAGAGCAAGTCATTTATGCTTTGTTGGAACAAAAAATACATATCCATCAACTTCTTACAACTTTTTCAGCGTGTGAAAAAAATCGCTTACAACACGCCTTTGATAGCACATCAACCTTACCTGAACAAACTCAACTTGCTTCTGCAAAAAATATCATCAATCATTTTAATGGCTTGCAAGATAGCTTACTCATGGTTGCCGATGACTACTTTAAAGACCAGCAGCAACGAGGCGCACATAATGTATCTGCTATTCAAGAAGATACCGGCAACCGCAGCAACACCCTTCATTCTAAAAAAGATATATACCGCCAGTCTATCGCCAAAAGCATACAATCTTGGAAAAAAAGTAAGTCCATCATGATTCACAACTATTATCGCGGACTTGCCATTCGCGCACGCATTGCTTTTCTTGATGCAAGTGATGGGAAAATACTTTTACAACTCAATGAAGAACTCGCCCGCATCTTTGCTGCCCATCCCAGTCAAAACACTGCCTTTGCCATATGCCAAGGCGAAGATATACAAGTGCGTTTACACATTGAAGAAACCAGTGAAGGAAAAGTGTGGCTCAATATTGATGAGGCTTTACCTGTGTTTTCCGAAAGTCGAAAACATCTGAATGTACAAGTCGATGAACATGTCCCCGTCTCCATTCACATCAATAAAAAACGCCCCATACAAGCACAATTACATGACTTATCCATGGGTGGCTTAGGCGTGATTGTGCAGGGTATTAGTCAGTCACCTTGCCAAATCAGCGATCAGGTTGAGCTTCAAATGATGTTAAATCGAAAAGAAGTTAAACTTGAAGGCACTGTTCGCTGGACAGGCATTAGCGAACATGAAGCTCGCCTTGGTATTGAGCTCAACGAACGTTTCAATACCAAACAAGCCATTCAAAAGGAGATTTTTCGTATTCAACGGGGGATTATTGTGACCATCAATCACTTGGATATCCCTCAAGCTTTGGCTCAAGAGATTCCTAAAAGCAATCAAAAAGTATAACGCTTAAGCATTTTTCAAATGCTTAAGCGCCAAATGACTCCTTACGCAAAATCAATACATCATCTTCAACCGCAGCCAAGGCGACAATACGGCTCATAGCTGCTTGCAAATTGCCTTCAGTTGTTTCATGCGTCAACATAATGACGGGCACAGTTTGTTTTGTGTTCCGCTCTTTTTGCTGCATTGCTTCCAAACTAATACGATGATCGCCCAAGATAGAGGTCACTGCGGCAATCACACCTGATTCATCACGAACCATCAAACGCACATAATATTCACTTTGCACATCTGACATGGCTAATGTTGGACGCTCTTGACGTTCATCAGGCATATAAGCCATTGCTGGTGCCATATATTGTAAACCATCAGGCATCACGCGCGCAATGTCCATTATATCTGCCACCACAGCCGAGGCTGTAGGTCGCTCCCCTGCCCCACGACCGATATAAACCGTGTGTTCAACAAAATCACCCGAAATCATCACCGCATTATATGAGTCTGAAACTTGTGCAATTTGCGAGGATAAAGGCACTAAAGTGGGGTGAACACGCATTTCTACATGTTCAACCTGACCATCTTTACTATCTTTACCATGGGGCTTAGCAATACCCAATAATTTAATGCGGTAACCAAGCTCGGCAACAGCTTCAATATCTGCAGCCCCAATTTTACTGATGCCTTCTGTGAAGACTTCATCAAACTTAATGAAAGAACCATACGCCATTGCAGCTAAAATCGATAATTTATGTGCCGTATCTATGCCTTCAACATCAAAAGTTGGATCGGCTTCGGCATAACCCAATGCTTGCGCTTCTTTAAGAACATCTGCGTAGTCTGCACCTTCATTTTCCATTTTCGTCAAAATGAAATTACATGTGCCGTTTAAAATACCATAAATTGATTCGATTTTATTCGCTGCCACACCTTCACGCAAAGCTTTCAAACAGGGAATGCCTCCCGCAACAGCTGCTTCAAAAGCAATCGCTACACCATGTGTTGCAGCCAAGGGAAACAGCTCTTCACCATGTTTAGCAATCAAGGCTTTATTGGCAGTCACGACATGTTTGCCATGTTCAATGGCTGTCACCACCAAACTACGTGCTGGTTCATAACCGCCAATAAGTTCAACAACTAAGTCCACATCATCGGCAGTCACCACTTCATGCGCATCATCGGTAAGACGAACACCTGATAAGTCTAAGCCAAAGTCCCGATCTAGGCTTCGGTCGGCTGCGGCAACTAAGCGTAATGTTTTACCCAAACGTTTGCTCATTAAGGTTTGCTGTTCAATCAATATACGCGCCACACCCAAACCAATGGTGCCTAAACCTAAAATACCTACACGAATTTCTGACATCTTATTCTCCACTTAACCTGAACCTGCATTTAAAAAGCTTTTTATACCACGCAACGCTTGACGTGTACGGTGTTCATTTTCAATCAAAGCAATACGCACATAATCATCACCATATTCACCAAAACCAATGCCAGGTGAGACTGCAACACCCGCTTCAACCAGCATTTTTTTAGAAAATTCTAACGAGCCCATGGCTTTAAATTCATCTGGTATTTCAGCCCAAACAAACATCGTGGCTTTAGGAATATCTGCCATCCAGCCCATATTGTGTAAGCCTTTCATCAACACATCACGTCTTGATTCATACATGCTACGAATATCTTCCACACAATCTTGAGGGCCATTTAATGCCGCACAAGCAGCGATTTGTAAGGGCTGGAATGTTCCATAATCCAAATACGATTTAATTTTCGCCAATGCTGCCACAATTTCAGGATTACCCAGCATAAAACCAATACGCCAACCTGGCATATTATACGTTTTAGAAAGTGAATAAAACTCAACGGCTACATCTTTAGCACCAGGAACCTGCAAAATAGACGGGCATTCATAACCATCAAAGGTTATTTCAGCATAAGCAATATCAGAAATAACAATCAAATCATTTTCGCGCGCAAAATCAACCAGTTTGACATAGAAATCAAGGTCAACGACTTGTGCTGTCGGGTTGGATGGGAAATTAACAATCAGCATCTTAGGTCTAGGCCAAGAATCTTTCACTGCTTGCTCAATATCTGCAAAATAATCACGATCAGGTCCCATAGGCACATGACGAATATCAGCCCCTGCAATAATGAAACCATAGGGGTGAATTGGGTAAGCAGGGCTAGGTGAGAGAATCAAATCACCTGGTGAAGTGACCGCTACAGCCAAGTGAGCTAAGCCTTCTTTGGAGCCAATCGTGACAATGGCTTCGGATTCAGGATCAAGCTCAACATTAAACTTACGTTGATACCAGGCACAAACTGCCTTTCTCAAGCCATAAATTCCGCGAGAAACTGAGTACCTATGATTGCGCCCATCTTGTGCTGCTTCACACAACTTATCAACAATATGCTGTGGTGTTGCTTGGTCAGGATTGCCCATGCCAAAGTCAATAATATCCTTCTCAGCATGACGCAATTCCATTTTAAGTTGATTCACTTGAGCAAACACATAAGGAGGAAGACGTTTAATTTTATCAAATTCGCGCATACGTATGACTAAACCCCTAAATTAATATCACCCGACTTTATAAAAGCGTGCCCAAAGGTCAATGGTAATATCAATCAAGCCCAATCTTAACATAACTGAACTCAAGCCAAACGTGGTGAAGCTTCAAATTGCCAATAACGCTACATTAAAGTGACTATGCATTTGGGTATGCATCTTGCTTGCTAGTTTTTGCACTTACTTGATGAAAAAGCGGAGAAATGATGCGAAACAATCAGCCTGTCACACAAACTGAACTCAAGATGAACCCAGATGATGTACTTGTTTCACGTACTGATTTAAAAGGGCGGGTTTTGTATGCTAATAAGGTATTTTGCGACACTTCGGGGTTTACAGCAGATGAGTTAAAGGGCAAGGCACATAACCTTGTACGTCATCCCGACATGCCGCCTGAGGCGTTTCAGGATTTGTGGGATACACTCAAAGAAAAAAAACCGTGGACGGGAATTGTCAAGAATCGTTGCAAAAATGGCGATTATTATTGGGTTATAGCCAATGTTTCACTAGAGTATGATAATCATGGCCGCGTACAAAGCTACCTCTCAGTCCGTACAGCACCAACACAAGAACAGATTGAGTTTGCTAAAAAACTATATCACGATGTTAATGCTGGCAAAGCAAGCCTTCCCTCCACGCTAAAAGCAAGCTGGTATAAAAAGATCAAGCTCAAGACCATTATTCTGGCAGCCTCTATACTGGGCATCACCACACTGGTTACGCTGGGCGGACTGTTCATTTCCGATCTGCAGCATGAATCGCAACGCACCACCTTGCGCGTAACTTCTGTGCCGTATCTCAGCGCTATTCGCAATGTGCTGGAAGTATTACCGCAACATCGTGGCCTCGGCAATGCATGGCATCATGGTCATAAGAATAGTGCCCTCAAACTGGTGCCACTTGAACAAGAAATTGACGCACCAAGAAACAAGTTCACCGAAACCCCCCCACTCACCCCGCCCAACGGCTTTCAGGGCGCAACTCCTGGCTTCTTCACCCTATTGCCGCCTGC
>CAZWPS010000105.1:0-5339 GCA_964635775.1 uncultured Zetaproteobacteria bacterium
TGATTTTTATGTCATTTCTGCTGCTTTATTTCATAAAAATCATGTTTCAAGGGTAGCTTTTTATACGCTTTTACAACAAGAAACAGGCTGTAGCATGAATTTAGATTTGCAGCGTAATGCGATTCCTACTGCCATCAATACGGCTTTGGATGCACAGCAACAGATGCGTTGGTTATGCCAAGGACGAGAATTTGAGCGAATGATTGTTGAAGATAAGGCAGATATGAACGCATTGGCAGCGTTTAGCGGGAAAGTCGTTATCCATGTGTCAAGTTTATCTGATTAAATCAGGATTGACGAGTTGAGTCCAAATAACAAGCCTGTCATCCAAAACGCAGTTGAGGTATTTTCAGTGGTAAGATGTTTCGCCAAGCTCAACATGGCAGTGGGAACAATGCGTTGTACAGAAGTGTGTAAAACACTTTCCTTAACGCAAGTCCTTAACGCAAGCGCCGTACATCTAAATGGTCACGCAGGGCATCACCTGCAATATTGGCTGCCATCACCAGTAAAAATAGCATAAGTCCTGGCCAAAAGACTTGCATCGGTGCGACCAGCATGAGCTGTGACCCTTCACGAATCATGGTGCCCAATGAGGCATCAGGTGGTTGGATACCAATACCCAGAAAAGATAAGCCTGCCTCACCAATCATTACTGCCGCTAAACCAAAGCTGGCTTCAATCAATAAAGGCGGGGCGATATTGGGTAAGAGGTGTTTGCCAGCGATGTAGATATTGGATTGACCGCTGGCGATAGCCGCTTCGATGTAAGGGGCGTGGCGAAGGGATAAGACTTGAGCACGGGTTAAACGCGCAAAACCTACCCAGCCCACTGCAACCAAGGCAATGATAAGTTTATCAATGCCTGGACCAAGCATGGCGGCAAGGGCAATGGCGAGTAAAATGCCAGGAAAAGACAGCACAATATCGACAAAACGCATGAGTAAACTATCTACCCAGCCACCATACCACGCTGATACCATGCCTAAACTAATACCAATGACCGCGCACATCAGCATGACAGTAAGCGCGACGGCAAAAGATAAAAGTACACCTTCAGCTAACCGAGATAAGATGTCTCTGCCTAAAGCATCTGTGCCTAAGAGGTGATGAAAGCTGCTGCTATTTAATACCTGACTTAAATCAACGGCATGTCCATTGATGGATAATAACCATGCCAGTAATACGCATAATAATGGGGGGAATAAGCAGAAATATACGCTGTTGGGCATGGCTTTACAGGCGGCATTCATGTGCTGCGTTGCCTTGGATCAAGCCAAAGGTTGAGTAAGTCAGCCAGCAAATTGGCGAATACATAAATGAGGGCAATCAACAATACGCAACCTTGAACCAACGGATAATCACGACGTTGAATCGCTTCTATGGTTAACAAACCAAGACCAGGCCAATCAAATACAGTTTCTGTAATCACTGCACCACCAAGGACAGCGCCCATTTGCAGGGCAAACATGGTGACCACCGGGATGGCAGTCATTCGGGCACTGTGTTTCCACCATAAGCTGCGCTCGGCTACGCCCATGGCGCGAGCAGTACGGATAGGGTCAGATTCGATGGCATCTAACCAACTTGCTCTTGCCATACGAGATAATACAGCGGCTAAAGCCGTGCCTAAAGTGATGGTGGGTAAGATTAAGCTGGCTGGACTATCCATACCAGATACGGGCAACCAACCAAACAAAACGGAAAAGACCAACATTAACATTGGTCCTAACCAAAAATTGGGAATGGATACGCCAAGTAGGGAGAATGTCATGGCAAATTTATCTTGTTTTTGCCCTGCAAAACGTGCGGCAAGCATACCTAAAGGTAGCGCCAATATCAGCGCTAAACATAAGCTACTGCCCGCTAATAAAGCAGTGGCAGATAAGCGTTGGCTGATTAAAGTCCAAATATCACGTTGGCTGATGATGGATTTACCCCAATCGCCTTGGCTTAAACCAGTAACATAATCAATATATTGGCTGTATAAGGGTTGATCAAGGTGCATGCTGATGCGCAGGGCTTCTTTATCTGCGGCGAGGGCAGTTTCACCCAATAATGCATCTACAGGGTCTCCTGGCACCAAGTGCAATAAGAAAAAAACCAATGTAACCACGCCTAATATCGTGGGCAGCGACTCCAAAATACGGAAGAAACATAAGCGTAATAACATGGTGTCGAAGTAGGCTGATTAAGCAAGCACATCAAAACAACGAGGGCATACTTGATGATGCACATCATGTTCCGCTTGTGCGGGCAGGCTCACCACATAACAACGCGGACATTTAATGCCATCTGCGGCTGTGATGTTTAGCGTATCGGCGGCGGTGGCTTGGGCAACAATCAATAGCTGCTCATAACTTTCGCCTAAGCTGTTGGCAAAAGATGCATCCAAATCGGGGATTTCAACGTGTGCCGCAATGGAAGAGCCAATGATTTTATCTTTTTTAGCAACATCCATTGCCGTGTTGACTTGCTCGCGCATGTTAAAAAACGTATCCCATGCAGCATGATCAATGGATACATTTTGCACTTGCTTGAATGTTTGTAAATGAATGCTTTGAGCAGTTGAGCCTGGTAAAAATTCCCACATTTCTTCAGCAGTCATCGGTACAATCGGTGCAATTAAGCGCACTAAAACATGGGCAAGGTCGTAAAGTGTGCTGACTGCCGACATACGGCGTGTTGAATCGATAGCATCGCAATATAAACGGTCTTTGATGACATCAAGGTAGAAACCACCTAAATCCACGGAGCAGAAATTATGAATTTCCTGATGGATTTGGTGAAAATGATAGTTTTCATAGGCGACTTGCACATGATTGGAGACTTCCGCAAGGCGCGACATCGCCCATAAATCCAAAGGTGTACGCTCTGCCAAGGGGGTAAGTGTGCTGGTATCAAGGTCTTCGATATTACTTAACAAAAAGCGAATGGTATTACGAATTCTGCGGTATGATTCTGCCAGTTGTTTGATGATTTCATCAGAAATACGAATATCTGCCGAATAATCTGCCGAAGCAATCCACAAACGCAAAATATCAGCACCCATTTGATTGATAATTTTTTGTGGTGCGATGACATTACCCTTGGACTTCGACATTTTATTGCCATTTTTATCAACAACAAAACCGTGGGTTAACACGCCCTTAAATGGGGCAACACCGCGTGTACCAATGCTTTCAAGCAAGGATGATTGAAACCAGCCCCTATGTTGATCGCTGCCTTCCAAATACAAGTCTGCTGGCGATGTTAATTCATCACGCTGCTCCAACACACAGGCATGGGTTGAGCCTGAATCAAACCACACATCCAAAATATCGGTTTCTTTTTCAAACGCAACACCGCCACAATCAGGGCATGCAGCATCCTCAGGCAAGAATTCGTTTACATTTTTGGCAAACCAAACATCAGCACCCGCTTGTGCCACTTGTTTGGCAATACCTTCCACGATTTCGGGCGTGGTTACAGCATGTGAGGCACAATCAATACACTTGATTGCGGTAATGGGTACACCCCAATTACGTTGCCGCGAAACACACCAGTCGGGGCGTTGTTCGACCATGCCACGCATGCGGTTTTCACCCCATTCAGGTGTCCAAGCGGTGGATTTGATTGCCTTCAAAGCCTTGTTTCTTAAATCATTTTTATCCATGGAGATAAACCATTGTGGTGTGGCACGAAAAATCAACGGCTTGTGACAACGCCAGCAATGGGGGTAGGAATGACGAATCTGACTGCTTGCCAATAATGCACCACAGCTTTGCAAATGCTCCACCATCACTGCATTGGCTTTATACACATGATGCCCTTCCACAACGGGTGTTGCAGGCTCAAAAATACCATGATCATTGACAGGATTAAAAACGGTTAGCCCATATTGAAGACCCACTTCATAATCTTCCTGACCATGACCAGGGGCAGTGTGTACACAGCCTGTACCCGCTTCAAGTGTGACGTGGTTGCCCAGCAAAATAGGTGCATCTTGATTCAAATAAGGATGGCGAAACTTGCGATTTTCCAAGGCTGAACCTTTGAAATGAGCAACCGTTTCAGCAGTTGCACCAATTTCTTGAAGCACAGTCTCAACAAGCCCTTGCGCAAGGATAATGATTTCACCCACTGCTAAATTTTCAACTGGCCCGACATCGCTGATTTTTAATGCCACATAATCCAGCTCAGCACCAACCGCAACCGCCAAGTTGGCAGGAATGGTCCAAGGTGTGGTTGTCCAAATGACCACAGCGGTGTTGCTTGTTAAAGCGGGGTCAATATCTGATAAATCTTCACCTGCTTTGAATTTGACAAAGATGGAGTGCGAAGTGTGATCTTCATGTTCCACTTCGGCTTCGGCTAAAGCTGTGGCACACGAAACACACCAGTGTACGGGTTTGGCACCTTTGTAGAGACCACCATTTTCAAGGAAACGACCAATTTCACGCACTGTATTGGCCTCAAAAGCATAATCCATGGTGATATACGGGTTTTCCCAATCGCCAGTGATGCCCAAACGTTTAAACTCTTCGCGTTGAATATCAATTTGTCCGCGCGCATATTCACGGCATTCGGCGCGAAATTCAGCATCAGAAATATCTTCTTTTTTACGTTTCTTTTTCTTAAATTTTTCCTCAACCTTCAATTCAATCGGCAAACCATGACAGTCCCAACCGGGGACATAAGGCGCATCAAAACCCATCATCGTGCGCGAACGAATGACAATATCTTTTAACACTTTGTTCACCGCATGACCAATATGAATCGAGCCATTGGCATAAGGTGGACCATCATGCAGGATGAATTTAGGCGCATCTTTGCGGGCTTCACGGATTTGCGCGTAAAGGTTATCTTCTTCCCATTTGGCTAAGCGTTTAGGCTCATTTACGGGCAGGTTTCCGCGCATGGGAAAGTTGGTTTTTGGTAAGGAAACGGTTGGTTTATAATCAAAAGTATCTTGGTTTTTATTGTCTGCCACGGCTGATGTACTCCAAATCTTATCTTCAAATCGATATTAAAAAATGCGGTAACGATGTAGCACTTTTCAAAAGGCTTGAAAGTACCAGTTGTACCCCTGTCGCTGTTCAGATTGCCTTTGATATTCTTGATTCCAAGGAAAAACCACACAAATCAAGAATATCAAAGGCAATCTGAACAGCGACAGAAGGCGCAGCCTAAACAAATCAAAGGCTATTGTCTCATATTCTTCAGAAAATGTAGGGCAAGCGCATTAAAACAGCACTTACGATTGAAGATCAGATAAGATGTTTGTCACCCCAAATGCAGCTCCAGTGTATGTTCTTCTTTCTTGCCAAGCAGGACAGTTCATCAATTTATCGTGAGCA
>CAZWPS010000106.1:0-5316 GCA_964635775.1 uncultured Zetaproteobacteria bacterium
ACGAGCCAGAAGATAAAGCCGATGCGCAAAACAACAGCCAAGCTGAGCAGGGCAGCGAACAAGTTGTTGAGAAAGAGGTGACCACGATTGAAGATGCAGTGGATAAGGCTGTTGTTCATGAAGTGGTTGTTTTGCAAGGTGATTTAACGATTCAATATGTGCAAGACTTACATCAACAGCTTGATTTAGCTTTGCAGGTGTCAGGCGATATTCAACTCGATGCTTCGGCAGTGGGGCGTGTTGATACGGCTGGTGTGCAGTTGTTGTATGCTTTTGCCAAACGGGTGAAGGCGAGTGGGCGCGAGTTGATTTGGCTGCAAGGTGCGGCGAGTCTGCAAGAGGTGGCAACAACATTGGGTATGGCGGATGCGTTTCAATTTGAAGCGTTGTGATACATGCAATATATTCGCTATCATCGAATGCCAGCTTGCTCAGCACTTTTAAGTTGGTGATGATATGAGTATCACGCATGATTACCACTTCTCAGACAAGCACTTTCGTCAGATTGTGGGCTTGGTATATCAACATACAGGCATTCATCTTAAAGAAGGCAAAGAAGAGCTTGTGTATTCGCGTATGGTGCGGCGTATTCGTAAGTTAGGCTTAACAACCTTTGATGCGTATATCAAATTGATTCAAGATGGGCATGAGGATGAGTTAGAAGAGTTTAGTAATGCCATCACGACCAATTTAACGGCATTTTTCCGTGAAAAACATCATTTCACATACATTAAAGACGTATTGATGCCAGCATTATTGGCGAAAAAAAGAAAAGAGGGACAACGAAAAATACGTATTTGGTCTGCGGGTTGTTCAAGTGGTGAAGAGCCTTACTCTATTGCGATGACGATTGCTGATTTAGTGCCAAGCAATTGGGATGTGAAGATTTTAGCCACTGATTTGGATAGTCATATGCTTAAGCATTCTGCACAGGGCGTTTATGACTGGAGTAGGGTGGAACACTTGGATAAAAGTGTGTTGCATCGGTGGTTTCATCAGGGGAAAGGTCAATATGCGGGTCAAGTGAAGGTGGTGCAGTCGTTGCAGGATATGATTTGCTTTAAACAGCTGAACTTATTGCATGATTGGCCTATGCGCGGAGCATTTGATTTTATTTTTTGTCGGAATGTTATTATTTACTTTGACCATGATACCAAAGCGAAACTTTGCCAGCGTTATGCGAAAAAATTGATTCCAGAGGGGCATTTATTTATTGGGCATTCGGAGTCATTGTTTCGAATTAATGATGATTTTAAGCTGATTGGTAACACCATTTATCAGGCTCAAGGTGAAAGAGTATGAGAAGACCTCCACCTCCCCCTTCTTTTCCGGGTTTTGAGCATATTAATCGCCATTGGTATGGGGCGCATAAGGTGTTTTGTGCGAAGGTATTACCCGGCGATTATTATATTACCAACCAAGACGAAGCCATTTATACTGTATTAGGTTCTTGTATTTCAGCATGCATTCGTGATGTGGAGCTTGGCATTGGTGGCATCAACCATTTTATGTTGCCGATTCACTATCATGATAAAGCGGCATGGAAGTCAGGTTTGGTATCTTCGGCAACACGTTATGGAAACTATGCGATGGAGCATTTGATTAATGATATTATTAGTCATGGTGGCTCAAAGCGCAATCTTGAGGTTAAGGTTTTTGGTGGTGGGCGTATGTTGGCGAAAATGGGGGATATTGGTGCAGAAAACATACGTTTTGTGCGTGCATACTTAAGAGAAGAGGGTTTAAAGGTTGCAGGGCATCATGTGGGCGGAAATGCACCGCGCAAAATTTATTATTTCCCTCAAACAGGGCGTGTATTGATGAAAACATTACGCTCTATGCATACGGATAAAATTTCTCAAAGAGAAGCTTCTTATATGCACAGCATTGATGAGCAACCAGTATCTGGTGAAGTGGACTTGTTTTGATGCTATTTGATGAATTAAATTGAATTGAAAAGGAGCACAAGATGATTAAAGTATTAGTGATTGACGATTCTGCTCTGGTTCGGAAATTGTTGAGTGAGATTCTGAATGCTGCTGTGGGTATTGAGGTCGTGGGTACGGCGGCAGACCCTCTGATTGCCAGAGATAAGATTAAACAACTGCAACCTGATGTATTAACGCTGGATATTGAAATGCCGCGCATGGATGGTTTAACATTTTTAGCCAATTTGATGCGTTTGCGTCCTATGCCTGTGGTGATGGTATCCACATTGACCGAAAAAGGTGCAGATGTGACTTTGCAGGCTTTGGAAATGGGTGCAGTGGACTTTGTTAGCAAACCCAAAGCCAATTTTTCCAATGCTATTCAGGCTTATGCCAGAGAATTGGTTGAAAAAGTGCGTGTTGCTGCCACGGCGCGTGTGCGCGCTTTGCCAGCGCGACCTGTTCAAGCGATGAAAGTGGATAAAAAGCTTAGTGCTGATGCTGTGTTGAAGAAAAAAATCACCAAACATTATCGTACAACGGACAAAATGATTGCCATTGGTGCTTCAACAGGCGGTACAGAAGCCATTAAAGAAGTTTTGGCAGACTTGCCAGCCGATTTTCCAGGCATTGTGATTTCGCAACATATTCCCGCAGCATTTAGTGCCTCATTTGCGCAGCGTTTGAATGCGGCTTCGGCAATGGAGGTTCAAGAAGCTCAAGATGGCGACCAAATTTTGCCTGGTCACGCTTATGTCGCGCCAGGCAGCCAACACCTTTTGCTCGAACGCAGTGGCGCACGATTTGTAATTCGCCTGAATGATGGTCCGCCAGTTAATCGTCATAAACCATCGGTGGATGTGATGTTTCGATCCGTAGCGCAACATGTTGGACCCAATGCCATTGGCATCATTTTAACGGGCATGGGTGATGATGGTGCGCGTGGTTTAAAAGAAATGCGTGATGCGGGTGCGCCAACGGTTGGGCAAGATGAGCAGAGCAGTGTGGTTTGGGGCATGCCAAGGGAGGCATTTGAATGTGGTGCAGTTGAAACGGTGTTGCCTTTGCAAAAAGTGGCATCACACTTGATAAAAGTAGTAGGTTGAAGGCTGCTTAAAGGATATAAATGATGAAAAATAGCAATGACAAAGAAGATAAAGAATCGATTGCCTACTTTCATACCGTGGTTGACTCGGTATTTGATGATGTGGCAGATGGTGTGGCAGATGAAATATTAGGGATTAAAAATCAAATTTCTCAAATTGAATCGTTGCTTAAAGATGCAATTTCTTCGCTGCATGCAAGTTTTGATGGGGTGACGGTAGAAACGGCGAAACAAATGCAGGTATTATCAGCGCTAATGATGGAAGCAGTAAGCCAGCATGATGATACACCGAATATTTTTGAACAAAATGATAGGGCTGCTGAAATATTAAAGCGCTTTGTCGATATGTTGATTGATAGTAGCGGAAGCAGTTTAAATGCACTTTCAGCACTTGAAGGCTCACAACATCGTATGCGTGAAATGGTGGTAGAAAGTCGGCAGGCTAAGAGATTATTGAATCAAATGGCAAGCAGCTTGGATGATGTGGAACTTGATAGAGAGGCGTTAAAAGCGTTGTTGGAGCAAGCTAAGCAGCATCAAGACAGTGCATTACAAACGATGGAGCAAGCTGCTGATTCTTTTTCAGATAGCCATCGCTTGATTAAAAAAGTTGCTTCGCGTGACATGGATGATGTGTACCAATCCAAGCAAGAAATTGAAACATTATTGAAGCATTTTTATGAAGTGACCAACTTAATTGCTTCATGCCGAGCTGATGTGACTGAAGGTAATGGTCGTGTTCGTCATCATTTGGGTGTAGCGATTCGGGCATTACAATTTGAAGACATTACGAGCCAAAGTTTAGGGCATACGCGTTTACATTTGGAGCGTATGGAAGGTTTTGTATTGCGTATGACGCAAGGTTTGTCCAATATTGACCCTGTTGAAGCAGATGGAGTGGGGGGGTATGCGGATAAAATTGTTCAGATACACGCCAATATGATGCGTTATAAAAAAGAATTGGCACTTGAAGAGCGAAATCCTGTATCGCAAAAGAATTTAGATGAAGGTGAGGTGGAGCTTTTTTAATGAAAGAAGATGATGAGGTAAGCCAAGATTGTTTGATGTGCCAAACTATGTTGCAGTTGATGGCGCAGCAGTCTTCGTATCAGCTTCATGTTAAACTCCTTGATTATATTAAGGCTATGTCTTGGGTTTCAAAGGTAAGTGGCTTTGAGGTTAGGCAGGCTAGGCTTAGCGATAAGGCGGATGCGCGTTCATCGATATCATTATTGGCTTATGCAGATCAAAGCGAACATGAAGTTCATGATATGGCAAAACACGCATCATTATTGGCATGTTTGGAAGAGAAAAACATACAATATAGCAAGCAAGGCATGGTGCAATTATGTTTTGTGCCTGTGTTATGTGCGCAGGCGAAACAGAATGTATGGGTGATCGAATATACGGGCGCAGTGGATGATGAAGCTTTACAATCAATTTTTATGCTGGCGAAAATATACCACCATTGTGAACAGCATATTAGTGCGCACCGCCATGATTCTTTAACAGGCTTAGAAAACAGGCAGGCTTTAACAGAACGCTTAGGGCGTTTGTTGCATGTCAAAAGCATTGATCAACGGCGGGCAAAAGATCATTCTTGGATGCCTAGCTTGTGTATTTTAGACATTGATTTCTTTAAACGTGTGAATGATAATTTTGGTCATTTGTATGGTGATGAAGTGCTTTTGTTGTTATCGAGACTGATGAAGAAAAGCTTTCGCGAGACGGATTATTTGTACCGTTATGGCGGTGAAGAATTTGTGGCATTGTTGGATACGAAGTCTAAAGCTGAAACAGAGACTGTGTTAGAACGCTTTCGTCAGATGGTTAATGATTTCCAATTCCCACAGGTTGGACATGTGACTGTAAGCATTGGTTTTGTACAATTAAAGCATGGTAGTTTGCCAAGTTCATTATTTGATCAAGCGGATAAAGCCTTATATTATGCCAAGCAACATGGGCGAAATCAAGTGCGCTCATATCAAGATTTGTTGGATGCTGGTTTGCTTGAAGAAGAGCAAGTTCGGGTGGATAGTGAGTTGTTTTAGGCGAACAAAAGCCTGAAAATATAGGCTTACAGGCTCATCAATCTTTATGGCGCTTTTGCAACCGTTTCACGCATTATAGCGGTCAATGTTTCAGGCATATAAGCCTTCTGAAAAAAACCAGCCAAACCCTTACCTATACAGCGACAATTACGGTGTCTGGTTTTGAACGACTGTATAATAGGCTGAGAACCACAGGGGGGAGCCATCTTATAGTAATGACATCACGAAAAAG
>CAZWPS010000107.1:0-5299 GCA_964635775.1 uncultured Zetaproteobacteria bacterium
AGTTGATACTCGCTATGCCTCTTCACTTTCAAATCGATTTGTCAGCACAAAATGCCAAGGCTCATCGCCAAAACAACTTGGAATGACGGTGATAGTTTACTAAATATACTTCATTTAACCAAGCTTGGATTTTGAAACAGCAATGTGTCTTTGCCTGAATCATGGATGTTGGCAGTGAGCCCAATTTGGGGGTAGCGATAACTGATGCTGCCATTTTCCAGTGTGCTCTGCTCGGCAGCTTGTCCAAATTGGGCAGTTAATAGATCAATGTTGAGTGAGGTGCTGGGTATGAGGGTGAGCGCACGAATGGTGATGTGACGAACTGCCAAAATATCTTGGCTGGATAAGTTTATTCTTGCCACGCCGTTAGGGTAAATACGCGGCGAGGTGCTGCGTAAACGCATGGCTTCCATGGCTTGGTCATTGATATGAAGCTGAAGCATGACTTTACTGTGGTCGGCGATGGCTGGAAAATAAGCTTCTAATACCAGCTTAAATTTTTTATCTTTGTTATCAGATGGTAATGGATACATAAAAATGGCCGCATCGGCGCGACTGCGTAAGATAAGTTCGGCATCGCGCACCGTACTTTCACCTAAAGTGAGTCCCAAGACATGCAGCTTTCCTGAATCATCGACCCAAGTGCTTGATTGTGTGGTTAGGTTGCTGTTGGAAGAAGATGTTTGATAGGTGGTGCTGGTCAGGTAAAAGGTTGCTGACGCTATGACGATGATGAAAACACCTGCAATTTTACCCATCACTTTTATCGCTTGTTTGCTGTGGTTCAGCATCATGTTCAGGTTTGTTCTTTTTGCGTCCTGGAATCATATCCTCATCATCCATAAGTATGCGATAAGCTTCACCTTCCATATCATCATATTGATCAGAATTGACTGACCAACGAAAGACAATCAATGCCACAACACTAAAGACCAGCGCGGCGGGAATAAGCGTTAAAATAATATCCATATTAATCTCCTTTTATGTTTTTACACGGTGATGAATAAGCAAAGCATTACCAATGACCAATAATGATGATGCAGGCATTGCAATAGCGGCAAACAGTGGGTGGACTAAACCAGCCACAGCTAAAGGAATGACCAACACATTATACCCCAAAGATAAGGCAAGGTTTTGCTTGATGGTACGCATTGTTTGTTGGGACAAGTCTAAAGCAATAGGCAATTTTTCTAAGCCACCAAGCAATACAACATCTGCAGCGTGGGCAGAAATATCGGTTGCTTGTCCCATCGCAATACCCACATCAGCTTGGGTTAAAGCAGGCGCATCATTCACACCATCACCCACCATCGCAACATGAACGCCCTGTTGTTGAAGGCGCTTAATTTCACCAGCCTTTTCATGGGGCAAGACCTCTGCGATGACGTGCATAGGCGTATTGAAATGTGCAGCGATTGCTTGGGCAGGGGCTTGCCTATCGCCGGTTAACATGCTGCTTTGTATGCCTTGTTGATGAAGTTGTTGCATGATAGCGACGGATTCAGGGCGCAATTCATCACCCAAAGCAAGCCAAGCCAGCAAACTGCTATCATCAAAAACAACGGCTAGCGTGTGTCCTAAATCTTCTTCGGCTTGGAGTTGTGCTTGTATGGTTTGGGGTATGGTAATGTCAAAGCTTTGTAACCAACCTAAAGAGCCAATGTGCAAGGTTTGACCATCAATATTCGCTTGCACACCTCGCCCTGCGATGTTTTTAAATTGTTGTAAAGGTATTGTGGTTTGGTGCTTGTCTAATGTTTGGACAATGGCTTGGGCAAGTGGGTGTTCAGAAGCTTGCTCTAAGGCGCGAACATTTGCCCATAAAACATCTTCATGCTGGACATAAGCTTGGCGTTGTCTGACTTGGATATGACCTTGGGTAAGTGTGCCTGTTTTATCAAAAACGATATGCTCGAGTTGTGTCATCTGCTCTAAAGCCGAACCGCGTTTGATTAACACCCCTAATTTTCCGCCTAACCCTGCACCAATAGCCACAGCCATAGGGGTGGCTAAACCTAAAGCGCAAGGGCAGGTAATAATTAATACGGTGACGGCTGTCATGACCGCAAATGATAAATCTTCGCGCCAAAACCAGAATAAAAAGCTTGCTGCAGCCAAACCTAATACAATAGCGACAAACCAAGGCACGATACGATCGGCAAGGTTTTGCACAGCCACTTTAGCATGCTGGGCTTGTTCAACCATCTCTACAATTTGTGACAATACCGACTCATGACCCAAATGAATCGCTTTGATTTTCATTTGTCCTGAAATATTGAGGGTTCCACCAATAAGTTGACTGCCTGCTTGTTTGCGTACAGGTCGTGATTCGCCTGAAATAATGGCTTCATCGACCTCAGAATCACCCTCAATCACTTCGCCATCCACAGGGATGCGGTCGCCAGGTTTGATGCGTAATAGATCACCGGCTTGTATGATGCGTAAAGGTACGAGTTGCTCTTCTCCATCTTGATTAAGGCGGCGTGCTGAGCGCGGTAACAAGGCAAGTAGATGACGGGTGGTTGAGCCTGCTTTTTCTCTTGCCGAAGACTCTAAAAAGCGCCCGACTAAAATTAAAAAGACAAACATGCAGATGGAGTCAAAGTAAACATGCCCTTCTAAACCTTGGCCGGGGGATATGGTAATGATACAAGACCATATAAAACTGACGGTAATACCAATAGAAATTGGTACATCCATGTTTAAACGGCGATTTTTAATGGCTTGCCATGCCGAAGTGAAGAAACTCAAGCCTGAATAAGTGATACCAGCAAAGGTAAGCACCATAGAATACCATTGAAACACTGCCCGCCATTTTTCTTGAATACCAAAAAAGTCGCCGCCATATAAACATACTGCTGCAGTCATCACATTGGCAAAAATAAAACCAGCAAAGGCCATGCGAAACAACAAATCTTGACGGTGTTGTTTGCTGGCTTGTTGCTCTTTATCTTCTTCGTAGGGTACAGCGCTATAACCAATGCTACCAATGATTAAAATGGCTTCGGAGAGTTTTATATCTTCAGGTTTCCAGCGTAAACGCAGCTTATGGCGGGTATAACTGACTTCGGCATAAGTGATGGCAGGGTGTTTTCTAAGTGTATGCTCAATTAACCACACACACGCAGGACAATGAATGCCTTCAATCAACAACTCAGCTTGGTAAGTACCATCGGCGCGCAAACGCACGAAGTCAGCTTGAATACGCTCATCATCAAAGACTTTGGCATCTTCAGGGGCCTGTTCAGGCTTGTCCCACTGGCGTAATTGGGGTGCATGTTCATAAAATGAAGCCAAACCTGAATCATGAATGATTTGGCATACTTGGGCGCAACCACTGCAACAAAATGGCTGTTTATCGTCTTGAATATCAGCGTGAATTGTGCCGACAACAGGAAGGTCTAAGCCGCAATGAAAACAAGCTTCATGGGAGGGTGAGTTCATGTGTGATTGATTATAAAGGCGTGATGAAGTTTACAACCTTTTCTAATGTGCTCAGTTCAGCATTGCCTTCACCTGCTATGGTAATGCGTTGATTTAACATATGTTTATCATCACCCACGCTAAAGAGTAAGTTCATGTCCCAAACACCTTGAATAGGCAAGGTTATTTCAGCTTGATATACCCCAGACTGCCCCACTTCATTGAGTTGTTTTAATACATCAGCTTTCGCATCGCTGGGGCGATAAGCAGTGAGTTCGGCATGTCCGCCTGAGATGACTTGGCTATATTGATCCGTCACAATCAACTTCACCATGCTTGCTTCATGGATTGCCCACGATTCATCCATGATTAACTGAACGTTCCAACCGCGCGCAGCTTGTTGACGGTATTGTTTATCAAATTTATTTTGTTGCAAACCATATTTATAATATTCTTCGGTGACCAAACCAGAGCTGGTACTGAGGGCAACCGAGAAAAAGCCGTAGTTCACGATGAAAATCGTTGCAAATAAGCCTAAGATTGCCCACACCCACTTGCTTTTTAAAGCTTTGTTTTGTTTGTTTGTTTCAATGATTGACATGATTATTTCCTTGGGCTAAAAAACATAGATTCATAAGTTTTATGCACTTCAGCATTTGTTGTCGATACGAGGTCTAACATGATGGGCAAGCTGGCAGCCGTTAGATTTTTCTGGGGCACTTTGATGCGTAAATCAACCTTTTTTACCTGCCCACTCTTTAAATGCAAGATTTGACCCTCAAAACTTGATTGTATGCCCTCAATACCTGAAACATGCAGTACAAAATCGGCAGCCTGTTCTGTTTTGTTCATTAGCACAAGGTGATACATGTTTTGCACCGTGCGATCTGACATAATAGTATAGGTTGGGCTACGTTCGTGGTTCACATTCATATCCACAGCCGACTTAAAAAGCAAGCTATAAGCAATGCCAGAAAATGTGAGTAGTGCAACCAATATATAGAGTATGGGGCGCAAGCGAAGAATGTGATGTTTGGCATTTTCTTTGTTTTCTAAGTCGTTGTGTGACATGAACCGAATCAAACCTTGAGGACGATTCACTTTGTTCATAATATCATCACAAGCATCTATGCAAAGCCCGCAGTTGATGCAGCCGAGCTGTTGCCCATCACGAATATCAACGCCTGTAGGGCATACCGATACACACATATTACAATCAATACAATCACCTTTCCCAGCTTCAATTTCGATTTTTTTCAAACGACCACGGGACTCGCCTCGGCGATAATCATAGGTGGTGGTAATGGTGTCTTTATCACTCATGACAGCTTGAATACGCGCATAAGGACAAATCCAATTACAAACTTGCTCGCGTACAAAACCTGTATTGATATAAAACAGGGCGAAAACGATAATAATCGTAACCCCTTCATAAATATTAAAGTTTAAACTCAGCAATGCCGACCAAGCATTGCTTATACCTGAAAAGTAGCCGAGGAAAGTAATGGCTGTGAGTAAACAAATTCCAACCCACATGCTGTGCTTGACTGTTTTCTTGCGTATTTTGGTGGCATTCCAAGGCATTTTTTCAAGTTTGATGCGTTCGGATGCTTTGCCTTCGGCTAAATATTCGGCAAAGGTCATGATATCTGTCCATACAGATTGAGGGCAGATATGACCACAAAAGATGCGTCCGGCAATGGCAGTCATGGCGAACAGCAGGACAAAACAAAACAACATCAACAAAGCGAGAATAATTAAATCTTGGGGCCATACGACAATGTCAAAAAGGTAAAACTTTCGTGCTGGAATATCAAACAATATGGCTTGACGACCTTGCCAAGTAAAATAGGGAAGCATGAAAAACGGAATCAAT
>CAZWPS010000108.1:0-5168 GCA_964635775.1 uncultured Zetaproteobacteria bacterium
CCTTATTGTCATGTTGAGTTGAATTGCTTACACATCTTGTCGCGTAAGATCCCTCAACTGCGTTCGGGATGACAAAAAAGAGAGTCATCATAGCTTTGCAAGCGTGCCACAGCACAAATAACAAGGCATGCGAGTTTATAAAATGACACCGCATGAATATGCGATAAAAACAACTGAAAAAAGCAAGGCAGTAAGCTTAAATAAATAAGAACCTCGCCTCACAACCAAGGGGAATCGCATTAAAATGTCACTTCTGCCTTAAATTTCAAGAAAGCATAAAGCGTCATACATGCAACATTTCACACATCAAAAAAGCTTACATCAAGTCCTGTGGGTCAACATCAACTTTACGCCGCACACCAGAAGGCACACGTTGCTGTTGCAACAAAGGCAGCAGTTTCCATGGCAAATGTAGCCGTGTTTCATCACGAATAATCAACTCAAAACGAAAACGTCCTGCCAAACGCTCCAAAGCACAAGGCATAGGGCCACTCACCTTGACTTCATTCCAGGTTTGCAGTTGCACTGAAAAATTAAGCGCAGCCTGGCTCGCTTTTTCCACCTTCAATGCTGAAAACACAATACGCACCCAACGCCCAAAAGGGGGGAAATGTGTTATTTTTCGTAATAACAACTCTTCATCAAGCACACTGGCTGCTTTTTTGTCATCCAAACGAGAAAACCAAGGTGCATCAGGTTTCCATGTTTGCACAATCACCCTACCCTTTTGAGCGCCTCGCCCTGCGCGTCCAAAGACCTGTGTCATTTGCTGCCACCAACGTTCAGAGGCTCTAAAGTCAGGCATATTCAAGCCCAAATCAGCATTGAGAATGCCCACTAAAGTCACATTGGGAAAATGATGCCCTTTAACCAACATTTGTGTGCCTACTAAACAGTCAATCTTGCCTAAATCAAAGTCAGACAACACCTGTATTAAATCATTGGCATGACGAATCACATCCCGATCAAAGCGGGCTATTTTCAAATCAGGCAAGGCAAGTAATAAGTCATCTTCCAAACGCTCTGTACCCGAGCCCAAAGGCAAATAAGCCGCCTCTCCACAATGATGGCATGTTTTACGCACCCTATGCACTGCATTACAAGCATGACAACGCAGTTGACCCGCCCTACGGTGCAAGGTTAAGCGCAAGCTACAATCATGGCATGTTGGCACATCGCCACATGCTGTACACTGCAACGCAGGCGCATAACCACGGCGATTCAAATACAACATGGCTTGTTCACCGCGCTCTTGACACTGCTTCAATGCCAGCAACAATTCAGTTGAAAACACATCATAGCTACCTCGCATGTCTACAATGTCAGGGGTAATTGTACCATGGTCAAACACCCGTTCTTGCAACACTGAACAAGCCATCTTACCCTCTTGCACTTGCCGCCAACTCTCTAAACTTGGTGTTGCCGAACCAAGCACTACAGGTATTTTTAGCTCTTGTGCCAGCAGCAAACTCATATCACGCGCCGAATATGCCACCCCATCATGTTGTTTAAACGAAGTATCATGTTCTTCATCAATGACAATCAAACCCAGCCTATCTAAAGGTAGGAATAAAGCAGAGCGTGTCCCCAACAAGACTTGGCTCTGGGGCAATTGCGAACGAATCGCAATTTTTTCACGGTGTGTCAAACCTGAGTGCCAAATGCTGATATGTTGAAAACGCTGCCCCAAACGCTGTAACCACATCGGTGTTAAACCGATTTCAGGTACTAAAATCAAGACTTGTTCACCCTGCTCTACCACTTTCTCTGCTGCTTGCAAGTACACTTCTGTTTTGCCTGAACCTGTACAACCAAATAATAATAAAGGATAAAATTGGTGATGGTGTTGGTTTATTTGTGTTACAGCTTGTTGCTGCGTAGGGCGGAGCACTAATTTTTCTAATGGTTGAACATCAGCCAATAATAACGCTTGAAATACTTCTTCCAGCAAGCCTTGCTGCACCGCCTGAAGTACGCGCCACTGCACATCCGCAGACACACAACGTTGGCGCATCAAGCCTAATGATAAAGGTGTTTTTCGGCGGAAACATGCCGCTAATTCAGCGTCAAAAATCGCCAAGGCTGATGTGTCTAAACAACGAAATCGACGTTTAGCATCAAAGGAAGCCCATGCCAATGCAGTCTCCCACATTTCACCTTCTGTACATAAATAATATGCAGCAGCTCGGCGCAACCAACGCTGTCTAGCCTCATTAAATAAGGGAGATATGTCGCAACGGTCATCAACGGTTTTTAACGCTTGTGCTGACTTGCTACTAGGCTCTGTATCACATGATACCACCACTGCCATACGTTGACTGTGCCCAAACGGAATCAAAACACGAATGCCAACAACAGGTTGCCCTAGACTTACAGGCCATACATAATCAAAATGACCCCATAATGGCGCAAAGACCACCACTTGCAGCCGCTGTTCTGACTGCACAACACCTTGCTTCAATGCAATAAACGTTTATCCGGCGTAAATTCAGGTACCAGTTGCTGTAATAAAGCAACCACCGCTGGAATATCACGATCGGCACATGCCTGACGAATCAAGGTTAGACGTTGCTGTACTTCATCCCAGTCAACTTCACGGCTATTGGACAGCATGATTTTAGGATGGCTGGTTCCTTGTAAAGCCTCTTCCTCGTGAAACAACTCTTCAAATAACTTTTCACCTGGTCGAAGCCCTGTAAATTGAATTTGAATATCCTCTTCTGGCGTTAAACCTGCAAGACGAATCATTTGTTTTGCCATATCCAATATTTTCACAGGCTCACCCATATCAAGCACGAATATTTCACCACCATCACCCATGGTTGCCGCTTGCAAAATCAATGATACCGCTTCGGGAATCGTCATGAAAAAGCGCGTTATTTCTGCATGGGTGACGGTCACAGGTCCGCCAGCTTCGATTTGTTGCTTAAATAATGGAACAACACTACCCGCTGAGCCAAGCACATTACCAAAACGTGTGGTAATAAAGGATGTATCACCACGCCCATTCAGGTTTTGGCAATAAATCTCTGCCATCCGCTTGGTTGCCCCCATCACATTCGCTGGGTTCACTGCTTTATCCGTAGAGACTTGTACAAAATAGGCGCAGCCATGTGCAACAGCCAAATCAGCAATCATACATGTACCCAAGACGTTCGTTTTAACACCTTCAGCAGGGTTAGCTTCCACCAACGGCACATGTTTATAAGCTGCAGCATTAAAAATAATATCAGGCTGAAAGTGTCCAAACACCCAATCCATACGATTTTGGTCTCGAATATCACCCAATACAGGGGTCACAACGTGAGCGTTTTCAAGTTGCTGCATTTCATTATCAATTTGATATAAATTAAACTCTGCATGGTCCAACATAATCAATTGTGCAGGCGAGAAAGTCATTAATTGCCGACAAAGCTCAGAGCCAATGGAGCCACCTGCCCCTGTAATCAACACTTTTTTATCACGAATAAAGTGACATACTTTTTGCTCATCCAAACGCACTTCATCGCGCCCCAAAAGGTCTTCTAAACGAATATGGCGCAAGCTTCCTACATCAGGGTTGTGTTCAGCAAGCTCGCGCAGAGAAGGCACAGTTTGGCAAGGTATATGTAAAGCGGCACATTGTTTAACCAACTTTTTTAATAGTTTTGCAGGTGCTGATGGCATGGCAATCAATACAATATCAATGCTTAAATCCTCAACCATAGATGGTAAAGCTTGTATATCACCTAACACACGAACACCATGAATATCACGCCCCTGTTTTCTTGCTTCATCATCAAGAAAACCAACCGCCAAATACGCATCGGATTGTAAGATATCACGCACCAATAATTGTCCAGCCTTGCCTGCTCCAATCAGCAATGCACGCTGTCCTTCTAGCGCCGACAGTGTTACACGTTTATCTTTTAACCAGCGATACAACAAACGCATGCCTGCTAAACCACCCATCAACAAAATAGGATACAACACAAACGTTGACCTTGGCATGTCTTCTAAACGTAACCAAACAAATAAGATAAAATAAGTAAACAATGTACCAACAAGTACTGCTTGCATAATACGCTGTAAATCAGGCAAAGAGGCAAAACGCCAAATACCGCGATAAAGACCAAAATACCAATGACTTAATGCTTGTAATGGCAAGGCAATCCATAATAAGTGCCAAGCACCTTGAAGGTGATGTTCAGGAATAACACCAAAATCAAAACGTAAAGCAAAAGATAAATAAATGGCAAGAAAAACCCAAGCCATATCATGAACAAAAGCAAACCAACGACTTTTCCACGCATACAACAAATCTTTCATCATCACCCTCAATATCAATCTGTTTTACACAAATCAAACCAGCGTTTATCAACGCTTTCCTAAGTTACAAAAAAGGCGAACCCTAAGGCTCGCCTATATATCATGCAATATCCTTTTCAGGACACCTTATTATTTGTAGAAACCAATCATTTCTTCCAAAGATTTCACCTTGATTGAAGAAGCTTGACCCGCAGAACCAAATGCTTCAAAACGTGCTTTACAGATGTCTTTCATGGCATCTTTGGCTGCTTTGTAGAATTTACGTGGATCAAAGTTTGAGGGATTTTCTTTCAAGTGACGGCGAACAGCACCCGTTGAAGCCATGCGCAAATCGGTGTCAATATTCACTTTACGTACGCCTGATTTGATGCCTTTCACGATTTCTTCAACAGGAACACCGTAAGTTTCGCCCATTTCACCACCATATTCATTGATGATTGCCAACCATTCTTGTGGCACAGAAGATGAACCATGCATAACCAAGTGTGTGTTTGGTAATGCAGCATGAATTTCTTCAATACGGTCAATACGCAACACTTCACCTGTTGGTGGTTTGGTGAACTTGTATGCACCATGAGATGTACCAATGGCGATTGCCAAAGCATCTACATTTGTTGCCGCAACAAAATCAACAGCCTCGTCAACACCTGTTAGCAACATCTCCAAATCCAACTTGCCTTCAGCACCATGACCATCTTCTTCGCCCATCATGCCCGTTTCCAAAGAACCAAAACAACCAAGCTCACCTTCAACAGATACGCCGCCAGCATGTGCCATATCAACTACAGTTTTGGTGACACTTACATTATATTCAAAAGAACCTGGTGTTTTGCAATCTGCTTCCAAAGAACCATCCATCA
>CAZWPS010000109.1:0-5139 GCA_964635775.1 uncultured Zetaproteobacteria bacterium
ACCAATGGGCGATGCTAAATCAATGACTCTGCCCGTCACATCTTTGCGTGAGGGGTCTTCAATTTCCAATTGAATGCGTTCATCAGGGTAAACTGGGGTTAAATTATCAAATAACACCTTGGTTCGTGCTAAATCAGGTGACTCATCATTAATTGAAATGACATTTTTTAAAGCAAAGTACTTTTCACGACTGCGCGGGGCACGTACTTCTCCAGCAACCATGTCCCCTTTGCGCAAAAAACCACGGCGAATTTGCTGATTAGATACATAAATATCATCTGTTCCCGTCAAATAATTTGCATCAGCAGAACGCAAGAAACCATAACCATCAGGCAATAGCTCTAACACACCTTCACTAATCACCGTGCCACCACGTAAGCTATATTCTTTTAAAATTGCTGAAACTTGCGCTTGTTTACGTTTGCCCGCTACATTTTCAATGCCCAACTCATCTGCTTTTTCCAATAGCTGTGTTGGTGACATTGCAGAAATTTCACGCAAATGCAGCGTAATGCCTTCAAATTCATTTGAGACAGGCTCTGCTGGCTCTTGTTCTTTACGATGACGACTATTCTTGTGGTCATTACGTTTAGGGTTGCGTTGCTTTTGCTGCCGCTGTGGTTTACTTTTTGCAACCTCTTGTTGTTCTGCTGGTTGTGTTTGATTCGGGCTTTGTTCCTGAGGTGCTGTTTCAACTTTAACCTCAGCTTCTTCTATCACCACTTCTTTTTTCTTGCGCACACGCGGTTTACGCACTGGTTTTGCCGCGACAGCTTCATCGGTCTTGTCCGCTGCTGAACTATCTGCTGCATCATCTTTTTTCTTACGCACTGGTTTTACCGCGACAGCTTCATCGGTCTTGTCTGTTGCTGAACTATCCGCCGCATCACTTTTTTTCTTGCGCACACGCGGTTTAACCACCTTTACTGTGGCTGTTTCTACCGCTGCAACAGGGGATGAAACTTCAGGTTGTGCAATTGTTTCGTCAGATGACATGTTTAAAACTCCAAAATCACAAGTATCTTCAGAAATAGACTAAAAAAAGATACGCATATAAAAAATTATTCATTAAATAAGGCTTAAAAATAAGGGTTGGGTGGAAAAGATAGTTGCGCATGTTTAAAAACAGGAAAAATGAATAGGGCTGCACAACATCGTTTAATATATTTAAAAACCGATTGCTATAAGCTGGTATAAACCCTGTCAATCAAAATAAAGGAAACACAACAATACCTATGCTGCACAGCCTTGCATTAATTGCTCAAACAACAGTTTAACGGCACACTTTAACTCAACTAAGCCTGTTTGATTCTTAATCGTATAATCTGCCCATTGTTGGCGCATAACATCATCGCATTGACGCTGTATAATTTGCGTAAAGACAACCGCGCTCTGTTTTCCACGCTTTAACACCCGTTCTTTTCGTTGTTGTTCATCGGCGCTAACGACAATTAAACCATCCATACGTTGTACGCCGTTTGACTCAATCAATACCGAAGCTTCGATAATCGCGAAACAAGCGGTTTGTTGCGCTCGCCATCTTTGTTCATAGGCTTGAATTAAGGGGTGCAGTAATTGGTTAAGTTGTTGTGTTTGTTGCGCTGTTTGAAAGGCAATGTGGGCTAATTGTTGACGATTTAAGTGACCATGTGCATCTAAAATAGCAGAGCCAAAGGCTGCCACCAACTTTTCAAGCAAACATGGGTTATCCTGCATCACCAGCTTACCCACGTGATCCAAATCCAATAGCGGAACACCCAATTCGCCAAACATCAAAGCCACCGTTGATTTTCCGCTACCAATGCCGCCTGTTAAGCCAAAAAAACGGCTCATCGTATGCCCATAAAACCTTGGTACCACAGCAAAATCAATTCACCCCAAAAAAACCAAGTCACACCTGCCACCGCCAAGTAAGGACCATAAGGGATTTCAGCTTTCAATCCTTTTTTCGCCAATAATAAACTCGCCGAACCAATCACCACCCCTGTTAACGACGACAGCAGCACAATAAAGGGCAAGGCTTGCCAACCCATAAATGCACCCAACATCGCCAGCAGTTTGAAATCACCTTGCCCCATGCCTTCTCGCCCTGTGACACGAAAAAATGACCATGCGACCAGCCAAAATACAGCATAACCAGCCACTGCACCAAGCAAAGCGTCGGTGAAGTAACCTGCTTGCCAAGCAAAACATAAGCCCAGCGCAATGCCAGGGAAAGTTAAGGCATCGGGCAGTAAAAATGTTTCGATATCAATTAATGTTAGTATCCATAACAAACTGACCAATACCAATGCCTGTGCCAAAATCAACGGTGAACCAACAAAAGGCGGATAAAACCATGCCAACATTCCCCAAGTTATGCCCATACATAATTCTAAAAAGGGATAACGCCAAGCAATCGGCAGGGCACAAAAGCGGCACTTTCTACCCAATAATAACCAAGAAATAATCGGCATATTATCATACCAAGCAATTGCTTGGCGGCACTTTGGGCAACGGCTTGCTGGTGAAACAATAGATTCACCCAAAGGAATCCTATGCACACAAACATTCGCAAAGCTACCAAACAACAAGCCCAGCAAAGCCAAGGCAAAGGTGGTGAACAGATGAATATCCATTTAAATACTATCCTCTTTAATGCCTAGTTTTGTGATACGATAACGTATGGAGCGAAAACTTAAGCGCAATAATTTTGCTGCTTTGGTTGCATTACCTTTGGTTTCATACAAGGCCTCTTGAATAAGCCTTCTCTCTATTGCGTCTAATACGTTTTCCATGCTTAAATCATTATCCAACATCTCTTTAAGCCCAATTTCACTACTATTCTTAGCCCATTGAAATTCATTGAGTAAATCAACATCCAGCTCGCCTTCATCGGAGAGTGCCAACAAACGCTGCAAGGTGTTCTCTAGCTCGCGAACATTACCTGCTAAAGGCAAATCCACCAGTTTTTGCATACATGATTCAGGCACTTTAACATTAGCACCACCACAACGCTTCATCAAAGCGCGCACCAATTCAGGAATATCTTCACGCCGCTGACGCAATGCAGGCATATGTACAGGAATCACATTCAAACGATAAAACAAGTCTTCCCTGAAATTACCCGCTTGAACTTCCGCATCCAAGTCACGGTTCGTTGCCGCTACAATACGCACATCAACCTGCTTTTCTGATTCACCACCCACGCGGCGAATTTTCATATCCTGCAACACACGCAATAGTTTAACTTGAATCAACAGTGGCATTTCACCAATCTCATCTAAAAATAAAGTACCACCATCTGCACTTTCAATTAAACCAACTTTATCATGGTCTGCGCCTGTAAAAGCACCTTTTAAGTAACCAAAAAGCTCAGATTCAAATAAACTCTCAGGAATTGCGCCACAATGCACGGGTACAAATGGCTGAGCTGCGCGCGGCGATGCTTCATGCACATAACGCGCTGCCAACTCTTTTCCTGTTCCAGATTCACCTGAAATCAATACTGTAAAATGACGTTTTGCCGCCCGCTGCAAACGATCTCTAACCCGATTCATCACTTTAGACTGACCAATCAATGCACCATGATGTTCCATTTTGGCATCACCATGCACACGTGATTTGACTTCTTTTTTCACCACTCTAGCTGCCAAAGCACGCTCAATTGCTTCACCCAATTCAGCGCGAGACACTGGTTTGGTTAAGTAATCAAAAGCACCCTCACGCATGGCTGTGACCGCCGTTTCTGCGCTGGCATAAGCTGTTAATAATAATACACTTGCTTCAGGCTGCATTTGTCCAACCATACGCACCACATCCAAGCCTGCATCGACACCATCCATCCGCAAGTCGGTTAATACCACATCAAAAGAAGCTAATTCAAGCTCATACTCTGCTTCTTTAGGGCTGGCACAACCCGTTACATCATGTCCATGTGATGATAATGAAAGCATCAATACTTCGCGTACATTTGCTTCATCTTCAACCAATAAAATATCAGCCATTATTTTTCCCCTGCTGTACTGTGAACGTGTATATCGCCGCGAATCAAAAAACACGCACCATCATCAATATCATCATCAACTTCAATGCGCCAGCCATTGGCTTGGCAAACTTGCCACACTGTAGCTAAACCTAACCCCGTGCCTTGTTTACTTCCCGTTTTAAAAGGCTGAAACATAAGACCGCGCATCTCTGGAGCAATACCATGCCCAAAATCACGCACACTAAGCTTCCATTGTGTCTTTTCTTGAACGCAACGCACCATAATTGAGCCTACTTTGGGGCTAGATACCATGGCATTACGTAATAAATTATCCAATAATAAACGAAAGTGATCGGCATCGATATCAGCCCAGAAACTTGCCACCTCTGTTTGGATTTTCTGCTTCCCTTGTAAATCGACTTGCCTTACCGAGGCATGGATGAGCGTTTGCATATCAACATGTTGCGGGTGAGGATGCAAGGGGTGTGCATAATCTAACATATCTGAAACCAAACGGTTCAAGCGCGACATTTCATCTGCAATAATGCGTTCTAAATTTAACTTATTTTGCTTTAAACCCATTAATTCCACTGCTTGGGCTATAGTTTGCATAGGGTTACGAATTTCATGAGCCAGCATTGCTGCCATTTGACCGATGGATGCTAACTTATCTTGCTCTGCCAGTTGTCGCTCCAGTTGCCTGATTTCGCTGATGTTGACAATGGTTAATAACCACGCTGCTTTTTCTTCTAATAAACGTGTTAAAGTGAGTAATAACTGCTGCCCATGGTGTTGACATTCACCACGAAAGACATATCGATCAGGCTGTTGAATATAGTTGAGCATCGCTTCAGGAACATCCAAAACCGCACTCAAATTTTGCCCAATATGTTGCGAAGAAATATGTAACACATGAGAAGTCGCTTGATTAAAATCTTGAATGGAAAACTGCTCATCCAATACCACAACACCTTCTTGCATTGAAGATAACACTTGGCTGTGCAACTCTTGTAAACGACGATGTTGGGTTTTGGTTTGCCGCTGTTCGCGTTGTAAGTCAACATGGCGACGTGCAATCATTGCCATAATGCCGCCCACCAATAACAATAAGGAAACTTGCAACAAAATATGTAAAAAATGATTGGGAAAAAGCGGGCTGTGCTGCACAAAAG
>CAZWPS010000110.1:0-5110 GCA_964635775.1 uncultured Zetaproteobacteria bacterium
CACCAATACACTTCATTTTTCGGGATTTATGTTTGAAATCCGCCGTGGCATCGACTTTTCGGATGTCCTTTTGATGTTGGGTAAAAGCATATTGTATCCGGCATTGATTATTTCGGTATTGATTAGCCAGGGAAATCAAGTTGGTGATGACCCTAATCAGATTCCGGTGCGGGCAACGTATGGTATGTTGGGCTCATTAGCGTTGATTATGGGGGCGGAAATTATGATTTTTTTGTTGCAGTTATTGTGATGCATATACTCTGATGCAGACGGCACAATTTGCTGACCTACAACCCCAACTCTTTTGGCATGATACTTCACTTCATGTTATGGAAACAGTTGCATCTGGTGTGTTGCAACGGGGCGATAAAACGCAACTTATTTTGAATGATATGCAGCAACATCAACTGCTTGAAACATGGTTAAAACCACAGCAACAGCTGCTTTATATCATGCAAAATAAAAAGAAGATTAAAAGTTTAGGTCATGCTTTGGGTATGGTATTGAGTGGGCGTGGTTTGTTGGCAAATCTGAGTATTCAAGAAAACATCATGTTGCCTTTTTTGTATCATAATCAACCCCAACATACCGAACAAGCCCATATGCAACTTGAGAATGTTGCTGCTACACTGGGTTTAGCCTCAATACTTGGGGAGAAAGCAGGTTTGCGCAGCCCTTTGATTCATGCTTTGGTGAGTTTATGTCGCTGTGTATTACAGCAAGCAAGTTTTATGGTGATGCAGCAGCCATGTGCTCAGATGAGTTTACATGAAGCTGAACAATTTAGACCACTTGCACGGCGAGTGGTGGATAGTTTAGGTGCGGGTTTGTTGTATATCACAGACAATGTTGAGGATGATGCTCAGTTTGTGTTTGGGCAACAGCTTGGTTTTGTGTCGGGTAAGCATGATGAGGGGAACAGATGAATCAACAGCATGATTATATTCAAGGTATGCAGCGTAAAGTGGGCTGGTTTATGTTGTTGGGTATTGGTGTGTTATTGTTGATATTATTGGTGATGGGAGTGCGTAGCAACTTCTTCGCGGCTAAATTTTATGTGTTTGTGCAGCCGCCAACAGCCATTGCTTTTTATGAAGGACAAGTGGTGCGGTTTCAGGGGTTTGCGATTGGTGATGTTGATGCTATTGCGCTTTTAGAACAGGGGAAAGTTCAAATAACATTGCAGTTATTGGATCAATATCGTGTCATGTTGCATGAAGGAGCCATGGTGCAGTTAGCCAAAGAAGGTATGATAGGTAAACAATTCTTACGTATTACAGCGGGCAATCTTGAGGCGGACATTTTGCAAGATCAGATGCTGCTTGATTATGAAAGCGAGGCTTCAATCGAGCAGATTTTAGAAGACATTAAACCAACGATTGCTCAAGCAGAGAACCTGTTGGGAGAATTAACCAAGCTTACGGTATGGTTAAACGACCCACAAGGTGATGTTCGGCTTGCGGTGCATAATTTTAGTGCGTTTAGCAGTGGTTTACGCAGTGATGATGTGTTGAAAATAAGCCAAGAAACGGGACGATTGTTAAAAAATATGCGTCAAGTGGTGGGCGAAGCGAAACGTGAACATATGGTGACCAAGCTATCGCATACTTTAGAGGCAACCACCACCACTTTGAACGAAATTCAGCCTTTTATGCATGATTTGGGGCAAAAAGGTGGGGAATCGTTGGAAAAAATGGATATATTACTGCTTAAAATGCAACGTTTAACGGATAATTTGAATGTTGTGAGTTCAGATGTCAGTGAACTTACGCCTGAATTACCAGGTTTGGCGCGTGAATTACGCGAGAGTGTGAGTGAATCACGTCTTTTAATGCGTAATTTGCGCAAATCATGGCTGCTTGGCGGCAGTGATGATACAAATGCTACAGATGCGGCATATCAAGGGGACTACCGCTCACCATCGGCTGTGGGTTTTAGACCATGAAAACCATTGCTGTATGTTTATGTTTGTTGTTTAGTGGATGCTCTTTTCAAGCAAAACCAGTGTTGAATAACAGTTATATTCCGCGTATGCAGGAGCTCACTTTACATGGTTTAGATGCCTTGCATCATGGGCGTTTTGTTTCAGCGCAAAACTTATTACAACGGGCATTACGTTCAGCGTGGTTATCGACTGACTTGATGTGGGTTGGGCGAGCACAATATCATCTTGGGGCATTGTATTTAGCCCAAAATAACCACACTTTAGCCTTGCCCATGTTTAAAGCTGCACAGCAACATGCTGTGCGCACACACGATCAATATACGCAGTGGAGAACAGGTTTTGCGCTGGCATTATTGCAGCAACAAACACAGCACAAAACAGAACAAGCGCAGGTTCACGCCCCAATATTACATCAGGACATGCCTATGGATGTATACTTAACTGCCGCCAGATTGGCGCATTTACAGGGGCGATTGCCAGATGCTAAGCAGGCTTATCATCATCTCATTGCTGAACTTGATGCAGAGAATCCCGAAACGATTTATATGTTAAGTCAGGCTTATATGGGTTTGGCATTGCTGGCACGCGATGCAGCGCAGACGGCGGATGCTTTAGCCTTGTCAACACAGGTTTTAGTCTTCGCCCAACAAGCAGGTTTATCCATGTTAGCAGCCCATGCGACCTTGTTGCAAGGTTATTTACTGGATGATGTGGATAAATTCAAGCATGCTTGGCGGATGTATCAAGCTTTAGAAGACTGGCAAGGACAATACGATGCGCTGCAAGCATTGTTTAAACACCAACCTGAACAGCAAAAACACCGTTGGCAACAAGCATTAAAAGTGCTTGGTAAGCGTTGAGAAAAGCATGCTTATCAGGCATCAAACCAACGTTCACCAGCGTTTATCTAAGCTAAGATGAACATGACAGAACATCATATACACGTTCACTTAAATGGCTGCAAAGAAGGCTTGATGGCATTGCGTGATTTGGCGGAAAAAATGGGTTCTTATGCTTGTTTGGATAAGATTCGTTTGAATCGTATGGTGTTGGCGATGGATGAGTTGTTTGCGAACATTCACGAGCATGGTTATCGCTTTCAGGGCGGGCGCGTGGAATGTTCAGGGCGTTGTGTTGAGAAAAACAAACGCTTGTATCAACTGGAGATTACCATGCGTGATTATGCGCCTGTGATTAAAGGTATAGATTGCTGTGTGGGGACTTGTCCTGAAACATTAAAAGATAACCCGACTGCTGGTGGTTTGGGTATGGGTTTGATTAAGGCGACTACTGAGCGTTTTGAGCACATGCCGCTTGCTGATGGCAATCAATGGTTGTTGGTTTTTGATGTGCAAGCACAAGAGGATGAAGATGATACAACAGAGAGGAAAAAAGAATGACACTTCAAATTAAAACAGAACAAACTGAACAAGGTGTAGTGATTGGGGTGGTGGGTGATGTGACCATTCAAACATCGCCGCTATTGCGTGAAGCGTTGCAACCTTTTTTTAATGGTAATGGTGTGACTTCGATTCAGGTGAACTTAAACGGCGTTGATTTCATGGACTCTTCAGGAATTGCAACGCTGGTGGAAGGTTTGCAGTGGAGCAAGAAAAATGAGGGTAAATTTGTGCTTTCAGGGCTAACGGATACGGTGCGTGATGTGTTTACCTTGGCGAAGTTGGATAGTGTGTTTGAGATTGCTGCATGAGTTACCGAGATATGCGCGATTTTATCGCGGACTTGGAAAAACGCGGTGAATTAAAGCGTATTACCCATGAAGTGAGCACTGATTTGGAAATTACAGAGATTTCACAACGTGTTTTAGAAGCAGGCGGACCTGCTTTGCTCTTTGAAAACGTCAAAAACCATGATATGCCCGTATTGACCAATCTTTTTGGCAAAGATACACGCATTGCTTTGGGTATGGGGCGAGAATCGGCAAGTGAATTGCGTGATATTGGAGAGTTATTGGCATTTTTGAAAGAGCCAGAGCCGCCCAAAGGTTTGAAAGATGCTTGGGCAAAGCTGCCTGTCTTTAAAAAAGTATTACATATGGCACCGAAGATGGTGAGTAAAGCACCTTGGCAAGAAGTGGTGCTGACTGGTGATGATGTTGATTTGGATAAGTTGCCGATTCAAACCTGTTGGCCAGAAGATGTTGCACCGCTATTGACTTGGGGTTTGGTGGTCACCAAAGGTCCTTTGAAAGACAGACAGAATTTAGGCATTTATAGACAACAGAAAATTGGCAAAAACAAGCTTATTATGCGCTGGTTAAAACACCGTGGTGGCGCTTTAGATCATCAAGAAGCGGGCAACCAAAAAACGCGCGAGCCTTTTCCTTGTGCAGTGGTGATTGGTGCTGATCCAGCCACCATTTTGGCAGCAGTAACCCCCATTCCAGACACCTTATCTGAATATCAATTCGCTGGTTTGTTGCGCAATGAAAAAACACGGCTTACCCCATGTTTGAGTGTGCCTTTACACGTGCCTACATCGGCTGAAATCGTGCTTGAAGGGCATATTTCCTTTGATGAATATGCCGAAGAAGGCCCTTATGGTGATCATACTGGTTATTACAATGAAACCGAGATGTTTCCCGTGTTTACAGTCGAAACCATGAGCATGCGTCACGATGCAATTTACCACTCCACGCACACGGGCAAACCGCCTGATGAACCTGCAATCCTTGGCTTGGCATTTAATGAAGTGTTTGTGCCGATTTTGCAGAAACAATTCCCTGAAATTGTCGATTTTTACTTGCCCATGGAAGGTTGTTCATACCGCATGGCAGTGGTGTCCATCAAAAAGGGATATGCGGGTCATGCCAAGCGTATTATGTTTGGTGTTTGGTCGTATTTGCGCCAATTTATGTATACAAAGTTCATTATTGTGGTGGATGATGATATTGATTGTCGTGATTGGAAGGAAGTCATTTGGGCCATCACAACCCGATGTGATCCTGTGCGTGATTTCACCATGGCAGAACATACCCCCATTGATTACCTAGACTTTGCTTCGCCCGTGGCAGGGCTTGGTTCAAAGGTGGGCATTGATGCCACCAACAAATGGACAGGGGAAACCGCTAGAGAGTGGGGTCGTCCGATTGAGATGAGCCCTGAAGTAAAACAACGTATTGATGATATTTGGCAAGACTTGGAT
>CAZWPS010000111.1:0-4998 GCA_964635775.1 uncultured Zetaproteobacteria bacterium
TCACTATTATGAACCGCATCCTTAACAATCAAACGCATAAACTAACCTGACAATTCTCCCTGTGCCAGACTAATTGCCATGTTCTTGAATCAAAGTCTCCTAATTATGATATGGCGTAAATGGAGGAAGTAAATGATAAAAAGATGCTATCACCTAACAATCCGTTTGCATCTCAATTGAGTCTGACGAAACATCTTACCACGCAAGATCCCTCAACTGCGTTCGGGATGACAAACACTGTAGACCTGATGTTGTAGTGATGTGCGGTTGGGATGATGTGATGATGCGAACTACACCTTATTCATCATCACAAACACCGCACGCTTCGTTCTTGAACACCCGCGTTACGAGGATGTCGCTGTCAAATTTACAACAATTACTTTCGTTGTGTACAGCAGCCTTTCTCATCAGTTGACTACCCCCCCAGCAACTATAGTGCCGAACTTCACATATCAATAAGGAGTTTTTTAATGAAAAAAACAGTATTAATTATATCTGCATTATGCCTTAGCGCATTTGCAACACCTGCCTTCGCAGAAGAAGGTCGTGGTAATGTTGGTTTGGGTACCTATAACATTGCCATGGCACATGCAGGTGGTTCAAGTGATGCTTTTTTAGGAACAGCTATCACAGCCAACTATGGTGTATCTGATCTTATTACAATCGGTGGACACTACTACTTTACGGAAGAAGAAAACTCCACATCAGCATTATCACTCACACTGAACGGTTTTGATTTGTTGGTTAAAGCGGGTAAAGATGGTCTTGGTTTCACTTATTTCGGTGGTTTAGGTGTGTACAGTGAGACAATGGAATTTAAAGTAAATTTCTTGGGGCAAACAGCTTCGGCTTCAAACGATTTTAGCGGAGCATTGCTTGCTTATGGCTTGGGTTACAACTGGGATGCATTAAACCTAACATACGAAGGTTCGATTCGTTCTACTGGTGATTATGAAGCAGATACCGGAGCTGGTGTCGTAGCCGCGACAGGTTCACTCAGCATTGCTTATCGCTTTTAAGCTTTAACCTCACATGACAAAGGGCAGCTTGTTATTTAAACAAGCTGCCCTTTTTTTGTTGCCCCTGTAAATCAAGGCATGGGGTGATACAGTTGCGCCATGTCTGCAACTTCTCAACACCCACAACGTGATAACTTATTTAAGCAAGCCTTGGAACAACCTTTCACATTTGATGCCAGTGTATCTCAGGTTTTTGAGGATATGATTCGTCGCTCTGTGCCTGGTTATGCTTTGACCTTACAAATGATTGCAGTCATTGCAGGTTTATATGGGCAAAAAGGCAGCAACCTCTATGATTTAGGCTGTTCTCTTGGCGCTTCTACCCTAGCCTTACAACACGGCATTCAAGCTGAACAATGCGCCATTATTGGCGTCGATAATTCCAAGCCCATGTTCAAGCAATGCCAACACAATATCGCTGCGAGCACTAGCCAAGTCCCGATTCATTTAATCTTAGATGGCATTGAAAATATCGTGGTTGAAAATGCCTCGGTAGTGGTTTTGAATTTCACCTTACAATTTATTGCCCCAAACAAACGCCAAGCCTTACTCGAAAATATTTATAACGGCATGCGCGATGGTGCTGTGTTGGTCCTGTCTGAAAAAGTATGTTTTGCCGATACCAACGAACAACAGCAAAATATTCAGCTGCATGAGTCCTTTAAAAAAGCACAAGGTTATTCGGATTTGGAAATCAGCCGCAAGCGACAATCCTTAGAAAATGTATTATTGCCTGAATCAGTGGCAACCCATCATGCGCACTTGATGGATGCTGGATTTACACAAAGCCAAACATGGTTTCAATGTTTTAATTTTGCCTCTATGTTGGCATATAAAAAGTAGGTTGGTGAGTGATGTTAAAAGGAATTAAAGAAGATATTCAAACTGCATTCAAACGCGACCCCGCAGCATGTTCTGTGTGGACAGTGTTGACATGTTACCCTGGTTTACATGCCATTTGGGCATACCGTTTGGCCAATTGGGGGTGGCGGCAAGGCTTTTGCTGGTTAGCTCGGTTTACCATGCATATTACACGCTGGTTAACAGGCATTGAAATCCATCCCGGAGCAACCATTGGGCGACGTTTCTTTATTGACCACGGCATGGGCATTGTCATTGGTGAAACCACCGATATTGCCGATGATGTCACCTTATATCACGGTGTAACCTTGGGCGGAACCACATGGCAAGCCAAAAAACGACACCCTACTTTAGAAGAAGGGGTTGTTGTGGGGGCTGGAGCAAAGATTTTAGGTGCGATTGTCATTGGCAAGGCGTCACGCATTGGCTCGAATGCGGTGGTATTAAAGGCAGTCCCTGCACACTCTACGGTGGTCGGCATACCTGGGACCGTTGTGGGCAAAAATGATGCTGTGCTCGAAGATGGTAAAATCAATTTAGACCATCACCTGATGCCCAACCCTGTGTCAGAAGCCTTAAAACATGTCTTGCAAATGATTGATGATGTGAATGCACGCGTTGACAACTTTCATGAAAGTGAGCCTTCTTCAGCCCAAAAGCAAAGCAAAAAAGAAGAGGATCTTTGCGCAGACATGAAAAAAGAACATGATAAAATCGAACGTTTTCTAGGTGGCGGCGGCATTTGACAGCGCAGTAATGGCAATGCTTAAATTGACGGGTGACTTTCCTAAGCATGCCGTTAAAGTGCGGCTTCCTTACTCAGGAGGTAATGAAACATGGCAGCAATTATTCGCTTACAACGTGGTGGGCGCAAGAAACGTCCTTTTTATGCAGTTGTTGTAATGGATGAACGCAAACGTCGCGACGGCGCATTCATCGAAAAACTAGGTTACTACGACCCTTGCACCGAACCAGAAGTGATTGAACTTGATTTGGATGCAGTGAAAAAATGGACAGACACAGGTGCGAAAGTATCTGATCGTGTTGCCTACTTAATCACTCAAGCTTCTCAAGCTTAAACACACTTGTTACACATCGGCGACATTCTTAATCCGCATGGGTTAAAGGGTGCGTTTATTGTTTATTCGCATACCCGGCCTGCTGATGCAGTTGCTGGGTATTCGTGTTGGCATTTAGGAAAAAGTGAAAGCCAAAATCAACCTTTTATCGTTAAACGTTGCTGGCAACATGGAAAACGTATGCTTGCCTTGGTGGAAGGTGTTGAAAACATCGATGAT
This sequence comes from uncultured Zetaproteobacteria bacterium, assembly GCA_964635775.1. GTDB lineage: Bacteria > Pseudomonadota > Zetaproteobacteria > Mariprofundales > Mariprofundaceae > Ghiorsea. Next base: position 3,179 of record CAZWPS010000111.1, read on the forward strand.
GCAGCGTCGCTAAAAGGCTTGAAAATTTGGGTCAACGAAGATGAAGTACCATGTGATGAAGATGAATACCTATGGCAAACATTGATTGGGTGCAGGGTCATTGATCAGCAAGGCAACATCTTAGGTGTTGTACAAAACCTTCACGAATTTGGCGCACAAGACACCCTTGACATCAAAACACTGCCTGAATCGCGCATACAAGGCGAATGGCTGCTTCCCTTTATTGACGATGTGGTGATAAATGTGGATATTGAAAAGCAAGTCATTCACATCAATTTACTTGAAGGAATGGATGCATGTTTCACAGCCAAATCTTAACTTTATTCCCTGAATTTTTTGATTCCCCTTTAGCTTGCTCCATCCCCAAACGTGCCATCAATGATGGTAAAATTAGCGTGGACTGTATTCAGATTCGCGACTTTGCCAATAATAAACACCATAAAGTTGATGATGCACCCTATGGTGGTGGCCCTGGCATGCTGATGAAGGTTGAGCCTGTGGTTGCAGCCATACGAGAGGCTAGAAAACGTCAGCCCAATACATATGTTGTGATGCTTACGCCTTCGGGCAAGCCCTTCAACCAACAAAAAGCCTTGGAATACATCAAAAAAGACAGTATTACCTTACTTTGTGGTCGTTATGAAGGTTTTGATGAGCGTATTGTCGATGATGTGGATGAAGAATTATCCTTGGGTGAATATGTGCTCTCTGGTGGTGAACCTGCGGCAATGTGTGTCTTGGATGCTATGATTCGTTTGTTGCCTGGTGTTTTGGGCAGCCCTGAATCAGCAGTATTGGACTCATTTAGCCAAGAAGGTCTGGTTGATTGGCCACATTACACACGCCCTGAGGTGTTTGAAGGCAAAGCTGTTCCTCAAGTCTTGTTAAGTGGGCATCATGCTAATATTCAAGCTTGGCGTGATGAGCAAGTAAAAATACGCAGTTTTCAACGCAAACAAAATACATAAGGGGTTTATTATGCATTTAGGTGTAAATATTGATCATATCGCAACATTAAGGCAAGCACGCTTAACCACATACCCCTGCCCTATTCAAGCAGCAATAACTTGCCTTGAAGGTGGCGCTGATGGCATTACCGCACACTTAAGAGAAGATCGAAGGCATATCCAAGACAAGGATATGCAAACTTTAGCCGCCATGGCACAAGCAAATGAATTACACCTCAACATGGAAATGGCAGCCACAGATGAAATGGTATCTATTGCTTGCCGTTTAAAGCCGCAAGCGGTGTGTTTAGTGCCTGAAAAACGAGAAGAATTGACCACAGAAGGCGGGCTTGACGTGGTCGGACACTTGTCGCGCCTCACTGAGGTGGTGGCAAAGTTGAATGATGCAGGTTGCCGTGTGTCCATGTTTATTGACCCCAACCCACAACAAATCCAAGCCAGCAAACAAATTCAAGCCCCAGTCATTGAATTACATACAGGTCACTTTGCCAATTTAAGTGGCGCAAAACAACAACAAGAACGCGAGCATATTCAACAAGGTGCGGCATACGCAGCAAGTTTAGGGCTTATTGTTCATGCAGGGCATGGTTTAACATTAGATAATACACCAGAGATGGTACGCATCGCTGATATTGAAGGCTTAAACATTGGTCATGCCATTGTTGCTGATGCTGTGTTCACAGGTTTAAAGCAAGCAACCGCCGACTTCAAAGCGCTTATGCAACGTTAACCACCCGCTTGATATTGGTGGTTGACACATGAAGTGCCGCCGCTATGTTTCGCTCCGTTGACACGATATGTCCCCATCGTCTAGTCGGCCTAGGACACCGCCCTTTCACGGCGGCAACACCG
>CAZWPS010000112.1:0-4919 GCA_964635775.1 uncultured Zetaproteobacteria bacterium
GAATAATATCAGCAAGAAAAAACACAAACCAATGATTTGTATATACTTTGTATTGCGGCAGAAAATATTTATGTGAGAAAGCAGCATAAGATGAAGCATAAGGGTAAGTTGTTGTGGCAACAAGTTTTGCTTGCACTTGACACTTTGTGACTTGGCTCACATTATTTCGAGTAGTGTTTGGCGTGTTTATGTAGCACACTATAAAAAGGAGGAAGAAAACAATATGAAAAAATATGTAACCATAGTGTTGTTGGCATTATGTCTTGGTTTAGGTTCGGCAAAGGTTGCTGTGGCAGCGGATGCTAGTTTTGAAGCACAGCTTATGGAAATTGAAGAGCGTTCATTGCTGTTGAGTTTGGTGATAAAGAAACTGACTAGAACATACAGTAAAGCTAAAAAACAACATGATTTCTTAATCAATAGTGGGATGCCAGCAAAAGATGTTGAGCGCTTGGATCATGCTCATAAGCAAAAGATTAAAGGCATGATTGATGATGCCGTGTCTGAAATCAATAAAATATAAGAATTTAATCAAGACTAAAAAGGAGCACGAAAATATGAAAAAATATATTATGGGTGCAGTTGCAGCAATGGCTTTGGCTATTATTGCCGTTGATTTACCAGTGCAAGCAGAAATCAAAGCAGGAGATGTAACAGGTGGTGCCATTGCACCACATGTGAATATCGCTATTTTTCATAAAGTACATGGTCAAGAAAGTTGGAAATATCCTGACCATATTGCGAAAGGAAAGATCTTACATGTGTTAGATGGTAAAGCGCAGTTTATTTTAATTAACCATACGGCAGGTCTTAAAGATGGTGATGTGATTGTTATAGGCAGTGATGTGCTGCGTGATGACCATGGTTCATTCGAAGATTTTGGCGTGGATTGTCAAATGGTTGTGCATATTAAAGGTAAGGATGTTGAACTTGGTGGGATATGTGAAGTTTTAATGGTGGATAAAAACCATAGAGAAATTGAACATCAAGGCATTATTAAGAAATTCACGATGCATCCTGGTGCAGACTGGCAATTGATTTATAATGATGTTGAAGATGGTATTGCCGTGTATGCAGATGAAAAGATTGGTTTAGAATAGAAAACATTGTGCTTTGCGTATAAGCCAGCAGCATAAGTATTGAAGAAGCCGAGCGATTGCTCGGCTTCTTTGTGGGTAAAGTACGCGGACATCAGGGGCAGTGTATCCTTTTCTAATATTTACCTGTACAAGGTTGATAAATGAATACACTGCATCCGACTTCCTTGCACTTGATATTTTGTGACTTGGTTCACATTATTTCGGGCAGTATTAGGCATGCTGGTACTTTGATTGATGCGTGTTCATGTAGTACACTATAAAAGGAGCACGAAAATATGAAAAAATATATTATGGGTGCAGTTGCAGCAATGGCTTTGGCTATTATTGCCGTTGATTTACCAGTGCAAGCAGAAATCAAAGCAGGAGATGTAACAGGTGGTGCCATTGCACCACATGTGAATATCGCTATTTTTCATAAAGTACATGGTCAAGAAAGTTGGAAATATCCTGACCATATTGCGAAAGGAAAGATCTTACATGTGTTAGATGGTAAAGCGCAGTTTATTTTAATTAACCATACGGCAGGTCTTAAAGATGGTGATGTGATTGTTATAGGCAGTGATGTGCTGCGTGATGACCATGGTTCATTCGAAGATTTTGGCGTGGATTGTCAAATGGTTGTGCATATTAAAGGTAAGGATGTTGAACTTGGTGGGATATGTGAAGTTTTAATGGTGGATAAAAACCATAGAGAAATTGAACATCAAGGCATTATTAAGAAATTCACGATGCATCCTGGTGCAGACTGGCAATTGATTTATAATGATGTTGAAGATGGTATTGCCGTGTATGCAGATGAAAAGATTGGTTTAGAATAGAAAACATTGTGCTTTGCGTATAAGCCAGCAGCATAAGTATTGAAGAAGCCGAGCGATTGCTCGGCTTTTTTGTGGGTAAAGCATTGAGCATCATGCTTTGATGAGGTTTTGTTTAATCTTCGTCCTCAAAAAACCAACGCATATCACTTAAATCATTGGCAATCGGGGCATGAGGCAGGTTGCGAATAACATCTTTGCCATAACGTTTGTGATGTAATCGGGAATCCAAAATAGCAATCGCACCTCTATCGCTAGTCGAACGAATCAAACGACCTACACCTTGCCTTAACACCGCAATCGCTTCCGCTAATTGAATGTCCATAAACCCATTGCCGCCTTCAGCCTCACAATGTTTAACCCGTTCTTTAAGCAAAACATCTGTAGGCGGGGCAAAAGGGATTTTATCAATGATAACCAAAGATAAGGTTTCCCCTGGCACATCCACACCTTCCCAAAAGCTGCGTGTACCACATAAAATAGAGTGTTTATCGCTGCGGAAATCTGCTAAAATAGCATCGCGGCTGCCACTTTCTCCTTGAATCAAAACTTGCCAAGGTAAGACCTTTTGTAAATATTCTGCATACATGCGTAAGGCATAATGCGAGGTAAACAACACAAATGCGCGTCCACGCGAGGTGCGTAATAAAGCTTCGATTTCACTTTGCATCACCTGTTGATAATCAGGGTGACGTGGCTCAGGAATGTGTTTAGGCAGATAAAGCATGGCTTGTTGCTGATAATTAAAGGGGCTAGGGTGAAAGGTATCTTGGGCAATGTCTTGATTTAAGCCAAGGCGATTGCGGGCATAATCAAAACGATTAGATACACGTAAAGTAGCGGAAAGTAAGATAAAAGAAGCTTCTCTATCCCATAAATGTTCAATCAGTACAGGGCCTGTTGCAACAGGGGCAGAGAGGTGGCGCGTGTATTCCTTATCCCCTTCTTGCCACACCACAAAACCATCTTGAGGGGTGAGTAATTGCTGTATATCTTGGCTGACTAAAGCTGCGCGTTCGGCAAGTTTAACCATATCATCATGACGCTCTTCGCGGGAAAAAGCGATGTCGTGGAGCTTATCCCAGCTCGTTTTAAGCTCGGTGAGAGGGCGCATTCCCCAGTGGATTAAAATATCTGAGCCAAGATGTTTGACTTGCTCTTTTAAATCAGGCTCATCACCCAATACATCCAACATCGCTTGCATATCATTGAGCCAGTAAATGATACGATTGCGTGAGAGTTGTATGCCAAAATGACGGCTGGCTAAATCAGGCAAACTATGGGCTTCATCAAGGATGTAAGTATCAAAAGAGGGCAATACTTCACCAAAATCACCTGATTTTAAGGAAGCATCGGCAAGTAATAAGCTATGATTGGCAACAACGATGTCGGCATGTTGTGCATTTTGGCGTGCTTTCATCAGCGGGCATTTTTTGTAAAATTCGCATTTGCTGCCCGTGCATTGCTCTGCTGTGGCGGTGACCAAAGGACCGATACCCTTTTCAAACACATCAAAGGTTAACGATGAGAGATCGCCATCGGTGCTTTTTTCTGCCCACTGCGCAACCTTGAGCAGGTTCTTTTTCGTCCACATTTCTTGTTGCGGGCTGGTGACAAACATATTGAGGCGTTGCGGACAGTAATAATTGCTGCGCCCTTTAAGCAAAGCGATTTTTCGGCGGACGCCCAAGGCTTTTTGTACAGCAGGAAGGTCACGAAACATCAGTTGGTCTTGCAAAGCACGGGTATGGGTTGAGATGAGTATGGTTTGCGACGAGCGTAATGCAGGCACTAAATAAGCTAGGGTTTTCCCCGTTCCCGTTTCAGCTTCAGCAAGTAAAATACCTCCTTTTTCTATCGTGCTGGCGATATTTTCGGCAAGTAATACTTGCTCTTGACGGTAAACATAGTGAGGCAACGATGTGCTTAACGCAGCGTTGGCAGCAAAATCATTACTGACATCTTGGCACAACTTCTCTGATGAACTTGGCATGATTATTGACTTAACTTTGGGTTAAACGGGTCAGTGCTTCGCGGTATTTAAGGGCTGTTTTTTGCATAATATCACCAGGGATTTCAGGACCAGGTGCTTGTTTGTTCCAAGCTAAGGTTTCTAACCAATCGCGAATGATTTGTTTATCAAAACTTGGTGGGCTCATTTCAGGTTGATAGCTTGCTGCATCCCAAAAACGAGAAGAATCAGGGGTTAATGACTCATCAATTTGTACCAACTTACCTTCATGGTCTAAGCCAAACTCAAATTTGGTGTCGGCAATGATGATGCCGCGCTTTAAAGCATAATCTGCGGCTTCTTGATATAACTTTAAGCTGACTTCGCGCACTTGTTGGGCTAAATCAGTGCCGATGATGTCGCACATACGTTGAAAATCGATGTTTTCATCATGTTTGCCCACATCAGCCTTGGTGGAAGGGGTGAAGATAGCTTGAGGAAGCTTATCGGCAAGGCGTAAGCCTTTTGGCAACGCAATGCCGCACACAGCCCCACTTTGTTGATACTCTTTCCAGCCTGAACCAATCAAATAACCACGAACTATGGCCTCGATAGGTAAGGGTTTTAGGCGCTTTACAATAATAGCTCGGCTGCGCACCCGCTCTCTTTCTGCTGAATGGGGTAACACATCGTCGAGTTTGAGATCGGTGGTGTGGTTGGGCACAATATGTGCCATTTTTTGGAACCAGAAGTCGGACAGCTGGTTAAGTATTTCACCTTTTTGGGGTACAGGTGTTGGTAAAATGACATCAAAGGCAGAGAGCCTATCGGTAGTTACAATCAATAAATGTGCATCATCAATTTCATACATATCACGTACTTTTCCATGATGTAGGCATGTTAAACTGCTGATATCAGCGTTGAGTAGGGTTGTTGGGCTGTTATGGGTCATTGCTTACCTCAATTTGTCATAGAATAGTGGCGAAAAATGACAGATAAGATAAAAAAAACCATTTTTATTTATATTTGACTGTTTCATGTGCGCTTTAGAGC
>CAZWPS010000113.1:0-4868 GCA_964635775.1 uncultured Zetaproteobacteria bacterium
AGTCCTGCATTTGCACTGCTGAATCTTGCAACATTTGTGACATTTGTTGCATGGTGTTCACAAACGTTTGGCTGCTATCACTTTGGCGTCTGGTTGCCAAAGCAATGGTGTGTACTGCCTGACTTGTTTTTTCAGACATGTCCTGCATTTTCACCAAAGCATCACCCGCCCTACGCGCAATTTCCACCCCTTTTGCGACCTCGGCAAGCCCATCTTGTGTCACGGCAATGGATTCTTTGGTGGAGGTATGCACTTCATTGACCACCGTTTGAATCTCTTCAGTAAACTCTCTTGCCCGCTCAGACAAACGACGCACTTCACTGGCAACCACGGCAAATCGTTTGCCAAACTCCCCTGCTGCTGCCGACTCAATGGAGGCATTGAGTGCCAATAAGTGAGTTTCATCTGCAATCTCTTGAATCGAATCAACTGATTCCAAAATTTGCTCAGCTTTACGCCCCGCATCGGACACTTTCTCCGCAATTAACTCCACTTCCACACGAATTCTATCCATATAACCAATCGCTTCTTTCACCGCTTGTGCACCATCATTCGCCGCCAAGTTCGTTGCCGTTGCAATACGCTCAACACTGGTTGCTGTAGAGGCAATTTTCATCGCCGCACTCGACATATCACTCAATTCACCCGTTACTTCCACCACCGTATGTGCCTGTGTATTTGATGCTGTAGCCTGATGATCCACCGCTGCCAAAATGTCTTCTGAAGATAGTGCTACATTTTGCGCCACTGTGGTGATTCGCCCTGTTACACTGGAAGTAAAACTACGACTTAATACAAACAACAACAATAAAATCGCGGCAATCACAGCCATGTTAATATACATCAATAAAGTCATTTGCTCAGCTTTAGCGTCGGTTTCTTGAACCAAAGCGCTTTTCAAGTGCGTTGAAACCGTATTGATTTTGTTTTGCACCACAAACACCAAATTTTGTGCCACAATCGCCAATGTTCCAATTTGATCTTGAGGAATTGCACCGCTCGTAATGTCATTGGCAGATGTCGTCACCAATATCATCAACTGCTTCACACTCTCCAAATCTTTCGCATCTTCTGCGGTTAATAACGAAAACTGAGATATTTTAGCATACAACTGCTCAAACTGTTGGGTTGCTAATGCTATTTTATGCACATCTTCCTCATTGGATGTGAGAACAAAATCATTCAGGGGGAATAATACATCAGGCACTGTTGCACGAAATCGCTCCAAATCGTTTTGTTGTGCATAAAGCGATGATAAATCACTCATATTGTTGGTTGCTTGAAATGATGTGAAACCTACCGTGCCTACCAACACCACAAAAAACAGCGATGACCACACCATATTACGCCTTGCTAACTGGCGTAAATTCATAAACTTCTTCACTTTAGAAGCCTTACTTTCCTGCGTTACTTCTTCATCCACAATGATTTCTTCAGTCATGTGTTATTACTCCATTATTACCAAAACTTTTATCAATCAAACAGTACTTGCACGCGCAAAATAGGCAAAAGACCTTGTTTAGTCTTTACCAAACCCGCTTGATACTCATGTCCTGTATCTTCAGGAATCGCATCTTCACGAAGGCGATGCAAATCAAACACATCTTCCACCCAAATCCCCAAATGCACACGTCCGTGGCGAAGCAATAAAAAACGACTTCCTCGATTTTGTGCTTGGCGTGCATTTTTTAAACGCAATGCTTTTCCAGGGTCAACAATGCAAAAAATCTGTCCGCGAATATTGGCCACGCCCATTAAGTGGTCAGGTGCCATAGGCACAGGTGTTAACTTGATAGGGCGCATAATACCTAAAACGGCCTTCACAGGAATCAAAAACATTTCACTATTCATCATGATCCGCATATAATCAATAACGGCAACATCTTCACCAGCAGCTGCAGCGGCGGCATCTTTGATTTCCTGTGTTGAATTAAAATCGACTTCGTCCATAATTAAAACCTAACGCACTTAATGCGTCGCAGCGCGAATTCGATTATACATATTAATCGTTTTGCGCGCTCGCGCTTGCAGCTTCATTGGCTCCACTGGTTTGCAAATATAATCATCTGCCCCCGTATCTAAACCATGAACTTCATCTTCTTCATCTTTGCGCGAAGTGAGCATGACCAAAGGAATATCATCATATTTACTTTTTTGCCGCACTTCTTTAATCATTTCAGGGCCCGTCATGTTTGGCATTTCAAAATCAACAATCACCAAACATAAGTTCGCAGCAGCTTGCTCCAACAATGATAAGCCTTTTTGCCCATCCTCAGCTTCAATAACATCATAACCCTCAGCTTGTAACACAAAGCGCACCAAGCTACGAATGCTTTTTGAATCATCTACCACCAGCACAGTATTTCGCTCGCCACTTGAATCATTTGAAAGTTGAGAGCTGCTGCGTGCTGCCACGGCCTGCCCTAATGACATTAAGTCACCATCTTCATCAATCCTGTCTTTAAAAGTGAAGTCTTCGGGCATTTTCGCCATGCGCGTGATTTCTTTTACGCTGGTCACACCCGCCAACACCTTGTTCATGCCATCTTCAAAAAGCGTATACATCCCTTCTTCGCGACAAATCTGCATCAACTCTTGATCCGAAACCGCGCGTGCAATCGCCTCGCGCACAGTATCGTTAACATACAATGTTTCATGCACACCGCAACGCCCTTTAAAGCCAATATTCATGCAAGCCTTACAACCTACAGGCTCATAAATCTCCATATCTTCAGGCATTTCATAAAGCTGAATCATTTCAGCTGTAGGGTTTATCTTTTTCTTACATTTGCCACACAAACGGCGCGCCAAACGTTGGGCAACCACCATATTCAAGCATGATGATAGCGCGACTGAATCCGTACCCATTTCTACCAAACGACTCACCGTGGAGGGGGCATCGTTGGTATGCAAAGTAGACATCACCAAATGCCCTGTTTGGGCAGCATGTAAGGCAATATGTGCAGTTTCCTCATCTCGAATTTCACCAACCATCACAATATCAGGGTCTTGGCGTAAAATCGAACGCAAAGCAGCGGCGAAAGTCATGCCAGCTTTGGGGTTAACCTGCACCTGATTTAAACCTTTGATTTGAAACTCAACAGGGTCTTCCACCGTTACAATATTGGTTTCCTCATCATTGATATGATGCAAAAAGGAATACAACGTGGTTGTTTTACCCGAGCCTGTAGGTCCTGTCACCAAGACCGCGCCCGTAGGACGAGAAATACATTCGCGAATACGTTTATCTGCCGTTTTTTCAAATGCCAAAATATCCAAAGACAAGGACAAGCCAGACTTATCAAGAATACGCATCACCACTTTTTCGCCAAACAAAGCAGGCAGAGTGGAAACACGCATATCAAAGCTTTTACCCATGAATTTAACACGTGTGCGCCCATCTTGTGGCGTTCTGGTATTGGAAATGTCCAATTTGGACATGATTTTAATGCGTGAAGCAAGCATCGCATGTGCTTTGTTCGGAAATTGCATCACCGCCCGCAAACGACCATCCACACGCAAACGCACCACACTGGCCTTTTCACCAGCTTCAATATGAATATCCGAACTGCCCAACTGCATTGCTTTAATAATAATGCCATTCACCAGCTTGATAATAGGCGAACCATCAGCACCTTTTTTCAGCGCGTCTAAGTCTGATGAACCTTCTTCTTCATCTTCATCAACATTTTCAAAACCGTCAGCACCTGCCAAGCCAGTCATGGCATCGTCAAAAGCGGCATCACCATCACTAAACAACGCACGAATTTGTTTCTGAATCATTTCCGGGCTAGCAAACACAGGGCGCACACGTTGCCCTAATTTAAATTGTAGTGCATCTATGCCTGCATAGTCCATGGGATTGCCCGTTGCAATAACCATTTCGCCACCTGTAACATCAATAGGCACAAAACCATACTCTGTACACAGCTCTTCAGGACACTTCTTTACCACTTCAGGGTCAATTTCTACATTATCTAAATCTAAATACGGGACTTTATAAATCTTAGCGAGCGCCTGCAAAATCATGTTGCTATCAAGGTCTGGCATTGCCAGTAAAGCCAGCAAAAGCCCGCCTTTTTTAGCCTCATCACTCTCTAAAGCTTCAGAAATCTGTTCTTGCGAAACAAGACCAGTGTCAATTAACTGTCGCTGTTGCTTTAGAAGCATAAACCCTCCAATATAAGAATACCCATCATTAATAAATTGGGTAAACATTAGCCCCTAAAGCAAGAACATCAAGCAGATATTTATATTCTTCCTCTATAAAAAAGCTATGTTAGGTTGCGCCATCGTGAATCTATTTGCCCATATCCATATACAACATCACTTTATGCTGCCCTCTCGCTTATCATTGACTACCCTATGTATGCTCAGTATTTTATGTAGTGCTTGTGTAACACAAAGCCCAAACACACCCCCAGCAACCACACATGCGCCGCCACACATTGAAAATAAACAAATCAAAAGCAGTGCGCAAGACCTTTACAGCCAAGCCATTCTTCACCACAAAGCCCCCCCTACCCGCTTCAACTCTGCTTTTTTACAACAACTCACCCCCCAAGACATCATTATCATTCAAAATGAAGCAACGCAAGTCAGCCAACGCCTTTGGTCAACCATGGATGCACGCGCTCGCCATGTTCGGCATCGTGTTTTAAACATCATCAATACCATGCAAGCCCCCTTAGAACTACAATTCATCCCTGTTGCCGAATCTGCATACCAACCTTACGCCCTTTCTCCTGCTGGTGCATTTGGTTTATGGCAACTTATGCCCAAAACCGCCATAGAATTAGGCGCAACGCACCACAATGGCATTGATGGGCGCAGACATATTGAACAAAGCAGCAAGGCCGCCATTACTT
>CAZWPS010000114.1:0-1976 GCA_964635775.1 uncultured Zetaproteobacteria bacterium
GTATCCAATTGTTTGGCAAGACGATGAATAATCAATCTTAGTTCTTCATTCACACTTGGCATGCGATAACCTCCATCACTTCATCACTCAAGCCAAAATAATGCCTCGTTCAGGCAAGAGCCAAGCTTAGCGTACCTCGAACAACCTCATGCGAATCAAACGACGCTGATTTTCATGTATCATCAGGTTATTACCCATTTTATTCAACGCAGCTAGGGGTAAAAATCACAAGTGTGACGAAGTCGTGATGTTTTTCGAGGTTTCCCTTCATACAAAATCAGCAAACCCGATGCTGCAATTGCATATCCACAACAATATCGTGATCCGCATGAACTTCAACACATACCACTGCACACAATCATGGAAGTCGGGAGGTAAAGTGTGGCTCTTTTGCAAAATGCGTGGTTAAGCACCATCGTTTTGACATGACATAAAAACTTGAGCCTTGTACGCCATCGTTCAGGGCTAAAACGAACACAGAAAAATCAAGGCTTTCATCCCACTTCAAGATGCCTACACTTCGTCACCTTGAAGTGCTGATAAAAATTGAAGGAGTACGTTATGGATCTCAGTAAAATCCCCGCTGGTCAACTCGCGCCAGAAGAAGTCAATGTTGTTATCGAAGTGTCGCAACATGCCGACCCCATTAAATATGAATTAGATAAAGCTTCGGGCGCTATCTTTGTCGATCGTTTTATGCATACCGCCATGCATTACCCATGTAATTATGGCTTTGTACCCAATACTTTATCGGATGATGGTGATCCAGTTGATGTATTGGTTGTGTCCAACTTTGCTTTAATTCCAGGCTGTGTCGTCACTTGCCGCCCTGTTGCCGTATTACAAATGGAAGATGAAGCAGGCATGGATGCGAAAGTGTTGGCCGTGCCTATTTCTAAACTAAAACCAGTATATGACCATGTTCAAGGGCCTGAAGATTTGCCTAAGTTTTTACTCGACCAAATCGCCCACTTCTTTGAACATTACAAAGATTTAGAGCCAAACAAATGGGTTAAAGTACAAGGTTGGGCTGATGCCAACGCTGCTAAACAAGAAATTGTGGATTCCATTGCCCGTCACCAAGAGCAGGGTTAATTTACTTTGTTTTGATGAGGCTGCAACCTTAAACGTAGAAATCGTTGTCTGGATGCAGCCTCAACTCATACCAAACGTAACATATTGATTGCTAACAGTAACAACATGCCTGCAAACACCTTCTTAAGCAGTGGGGTGGGCAAAACATGCGCTAAACGTGCGCCTAAAGGTGCTGTGAAAATACTCATGCTTGAAATGAGAAAAACCGCAGGCCAATACACATAACCCGTGCTGTATGCAGGTAAATCAACGACTGACCAGCCACTTATGATATAACCTAAACTGCCTGCTATTGCGATGGGAAGACCCAAAGCAGCGGCTGTGCCGATAGCATGTGGCATGTACACATTACACCATGTTAAAAAAGGTACATTCATCGTGCCGCCGCCAACAGCAACCAAAGCAGAGAAACCACCAAAAACAAAAGCAACGCCTGATAATAGCATGGGGCGAGGTAGTTTTCTTGTCGGTTTGGGTTTGAAATCGAGAAACATTTGTAGTGCAATATATGTCATGAAAACACTGAAAAATATGGCTAAGAATGATGATGAAAGTTGCGCTGCCAAGATAGAGAAAAGAAATGTGCCCAACAATATTCCAGGCAACATCTGTTGAAATACATCCCAACGTACTGAGCCACGTCGTTGATGACTCAATAAGCTGGAACATGAAGTCATCACAATCGAAGCCATCGATGTACCCAAAGCCAGATGAACAAGGTGACTATCATTTAATGATTGGCTGATAAACAGCATCGTTAAGATAGGAACCATGATGCCCCCACCGCCAATGCCAAGTAAACCCGCAAAAAAACCAACCGCCAAACCTAAAACCAGATAAGGCAGCACCCATGTCATCTCAATCATGGTCGTATTATCATG
>CAZWPS010000114.1:2076-4780 GCA_964635775.1 uncultured Zetaproteobacteria bacterium
CAATTACTGCGTCACTTCAATCAATTCGATGGCATTGTCATCTGCGTCGTATAAAAAGATAGCGGCGCGTCCTGATCGGCTTTGTGTATATGTGATTTGTGCTTGGTCTAGTTTTGTGCGCACGGCTTTTAAATGGGGGACTGCCAAAGCGAAATGTCGATAACGTCCACCGTGTGCGGGAGCTTGGCTTGCCGCATCGGGATTGTCCAACTTCATAATGTGCAGTTGTTGCCCATTGCCTAACTTAAAAAATAGTCCTGCAAAGTTTAAATCAGGTCGAACATCTGCCTCTAAACCTAAAATATCGCCATACAACCATGCCGCTTTGTCCAAGTCGGCGACAATAATCGCGACATGGTGAAAAGAGATGCTCATGTATGCATTCGCCGAATCAAATCTTGCGTGGAAAGCACTTTATCAATAAATAATATGCCATCCAAATGATCGATTTCATGCTGAATCACCCGTGCCTCAAAGGCTTTGCTGGATAACGTCTGATATTGTCCACATTCATCTTGATAACGCAGTGTAATTCGCCGCGCCCTTGCTACAGTACCCAACCACTCAGGCACCGACAAACAACCCTCTCGCCCCAATACTTCACCTTCTTGGGCAATGATTTCAGGGTTGACCATCAACAGCCTACCGTGGTTCTTGCAAGGATGTTTCCCCAAAGTGCAGTCCACCACAATCACGCGCTGCAACAGCCCCAACTGCGGTGCCGCAATGCCAACCCCGCCAGGTCCTGCTAACATGGCTGCGACTAAAGATTGAAAACAAGAGACCAGCTTTTCATCAAATACGGTCACAGGCAAAGATGGTTGCCGCAAACGTTTATCTGGCAAAGTTAACAGCTCAGACATACATCTTACATCATACCATCATCAAGCTCATGCACTTCAATCGACACTGCCAATAATGCAGATACTTCAGCCATTTTCTTTGGCAAGGCATGCAGCTGTTCACCCGCCACAGCCTCCAACGCCATCATATAGACATCACCCTCTTTTGCGCTACGCGCTCGTGTGGACACATCCACCACCGACACAGCAAGCTCTGCCATGGCATCGGTCACCGCAAAGACAATCCCTGCTTGATCAGCACCATTGACTGTAATCACACAATCAGGCTCTTGCGGAATATACGCTGCTTCATCATCGGCTAACACCTGTGATTGCACGGTCAAAGCAGTGCGTTGTTCAAGCTCCGCCAATGCCGCTTTAAGCGCACCAAGCCCATCATTTTCAGCCAATTCAACAATCAGCATCATGGTGAATCTTCCGCGCAGAACAGTCATCGAAGAATCTTCAATATTGGCATTGATGTCCAATAAAGCATGGCTGACATCACGCACAATCCCTGCCCTGTCTTTTCCTGATATGGATAGTAAAATTGATTGTTTCATCTCGTTAACCTCTGATCTCGTTATTAATGTGACACGCCATCTCTACACACAACTTTAATTAAAGTTAACCATAAAATATAAATATCAAAGGAAAACGACCTCCGCTTCAAATATTCAACATCCAAATCCACCTTTTGCGGAATCGGCAATTCATCACGACCATTCACCTGCGCCCAACCTGTCAAACCTGGCAATAATGTATGCACACCTTTTCTTGTGCGTAATTCAATCAAATCATCCTGATTAAAAAGTGCTGGACGAGGCCCGACAAA
This sequence comes from uncultured Zetaproteobacteria bacterium, assembly GCA_964635775.1. Classification (GTDB taxonomy): domain Bacteria; phylum Pseudomonadota; class Zetaproteobacteria; order Mariprofundales; family Mariprofundaceae; genus Ghiorsea. The sequence goes on from CAZWPS010000114.1 coordinate 3,754, forward strand.
GCTCATATCTCCCTTTAAAATACACCATAATTGAGGAAGCTCATCCAAGCTGGACTTACGCAAAAAATCACCAATCGGCGTTAAGGCACGCTTAGGGTCTTGCAATAGATGTGTCGCTATAGCAGGTGTATCCGTTTTCATGCTACGAAACTTGGGCATTCTAAATATATCGTTTCTTACACCAACACGGTCAGACCAGTATAATGCTGGTCCTTTTGAAGTCAGTTTTACCAATAAAGTCACAATCAACATCGGAAATAGGAAGAAGAGCAACACAATCAAGCATAAAATCACATCGAATAACCGTTTCACGTATTGCTTACCTCAACAGTTTTCTTGAGTTGCTCGTCCATCGTGGTCCCGGGCTTCCAACCCAATAGCTCATGCGCTTTCGAGCTGTCTATTTGCAAAGAGCCAAACAAACGGTTTGCCACATCCCTTTTACCAACAAGTCTTGCTACAAAACGCATAAGCCCAACAGGAACAGGGATTAAGCGTGCTGGTTTACCCAAAGCCTTTGCCACTTTCTGCAACAATTCAGTGGTAGAAACATCGTCACCATCAGAAATGAGAAATACCTCATTTTTTGCCTTGGGATGATCCATACAACAAATAATAAAACTCACTAAATTGTCTAAGGCTACGAGGCTTCGTTTATTGTTTACCGCACCCAAAGGCAAAGGCAAAGGCAAAGGCAAAGGCACGCCTTTATTCACCCATTCAATCATTTTCTGAAAATTTGCTTTCACGCCTGGTCCGTAAATCAACGGCGGACGAATCACCACCACTTCCATAGCGGTTTGATTCGCCAGCTCAAACAAACCCTGCTCGGCCTCCCATTTGGATAAACCATACGGATCCTGTGTCGTTACCACATCATCCGCTGTAAAAACTTTATCAGCAACCGTACTTTCACCATTGACCTTAATTGAACTCATAAACACAAAACGTTTCACACCCGCTTGCGCAGCCTGCCTTGCCAGATTCAATGTTCCTTCCACATTCACCTTACGAAATTCAGTCAAAG
>CAZWPS010000115.1:0-4777 GCA_964635775.1 uncultured Zetaproteobacteria bacterium
ACCCCATTTTAGGAATGGATAATGCACCAGTGGCGATGACTAAGGATGGGCTTTGAAAGTTACCATGACTGCTTTGCACAAAAAAAGAGCCTTCTTTTTCAATATGTTGTACATAACTATTACAACATATATTCACTTGATATGTGGCACATTTGTCTAATAACATCTTGATAATATCTTGCGCCGAATCATCGCAAAACAACTGCCCATGTTCACGTTCATGGTAAGCAATACCAGCGTTATTAACCCAAGCTATAAAATCATGTTGTGTAAAACCTGCTAAGGCAGATTTACAAAAATGACGATTACCTGAAATGAAATGTTCAGCGCTGGTGTGAAGGTTGGTAAAATTACAACGTCCACCACCTGAAATACGTATTTTTTCGGCAACTTTATTCGCTTTATCAAGGATTAAGACTGATTTCCCACGTTGCCCAGCAATAATACCGCACATTAAACCTGCCGCGCCCGCACCAATGATAATCACATCATAATTTACCATTTATTTTTCCGTTCGCGTAAGTGTTGAAAAATATGCAAGGCTGATAAGTTGCTTTGTTCACGTTCGTTGAATTGTTGACAAAAATCTGCGTGAAGAGGTCTTAAAAATGGATTGGTTTGCATTTCCAAAGCCATGGTTGAGGGAATCGTTGGTTGTTTGTTGCGTCTTGTTCGGGTATCCCGATGAATACGTTGTTGTAAGGCTTGATTATCTGCATCAACTTCACGCGCAAAGCGCAGGTTAGGCAGGGTATATTCATGGGCACAATAGACTTTAGTTTGTCCATCCAAAGCGGCAAGTTTTTGTAAACTATGCCACATTTGCTCACATGTTCCTTCAAATAAACGACCACAACCTGCACCAAATAAAGTATCCCCACAAAATAACGCATCATGAATCACATAAGCGATATGTCCTATGGTATGCCCTGAAACCGCTAGAATTTGTAGCTGAAGTTGCCCCAGTTGGTCATTGCTATCGGCGATGATGGGTTGGCTAATGCCTGGAATACGCGCTGCATCAGCTTGATTGCCTATAATTTCACAAGCATACGTTTGTTTTAATTCTAAATTACCATCGGTATGATCCCAATGGTGGTGGGTGTTGAGGATATGCGTGGGTATGAGTTTGAGCTCAGTGCAGGCTTGAATCACGGGCTGAGCAAGGGCAGGGTCAACGACCAATACAGTTTCTGAGTGACAGTCTTCAATGATATAAATATAGTTGTCGCGAAGCACAGGGATTTGATGCACGCGAAATTTTGAATGTTGGTATGTCCACATGGCGCTAGTGTAAACAGGGAGTTAGAAATGTCACATAGAGAAGATGGCGCATTAAAGGCAGTGGTGACTGCAATTGTAGGTAATGCAGTGGTCACTGTGGCTAAATTTGTTGGTTTTATGTTTTCAGGTTCGAGTGCGTTGTTGGCTGAAGCAGTGCATTCATTGGCGGATACGTCAAATCAATGTTTGTTGTATTTGGGTTTAAAACGTTCGAAACGCGCTCCTGATGTGCAATATCATTTTGGTTATGGGCAAGAGCGTTATTTTTGGAACTTGGTTTCAGCGGTAACTATCTTTTTCTTGGGCTGTATTTATACCACGATGCATGCCTTATCTGACCTTAAGAGTGGGCATGAGCCTGAAATGAGCTGGATTGCTTTTACGGTGATTGCTTTTGCTTTTGTTGTTGAAGGTTATTCTTTATGGGTAGCACATCAAGAGTTTACACGCCAGCGTAAGGCTGTGAACAAAGGTTTTATGCAATATGTGCGTGAAACACGCGACCCAACGACGTTGGCAGTGTTGATTGAAGATTCGGTAGCTGTGTTGGGCTTGGTATTTGCTTTGTTGGGCATGAGTTTGGCTGCATATACGGGTTCTCCATTGTTTGATATTGCGGCGGCGTTGGTGATTGCCATGTTGATGGGTTTGTTGGCATTATTTCTGGCGGCAACCAATAAAAAATACTTATTAAATGTTTCTGATGAAGAGATTAACGCTGTAGCGCTACAAGCTTGGACAGCCGATAAGCGGGTGCAACATGTGCATCATATTCATAGTATTGTTTTATCACCTGAAGAAACCGTGGTGATGGCAGAGCTTGAGTTACGCGAAGAAGACTTGTTTGCTGATATGAGTGAAGAAGAAATTCGGCAAGCTGTGATATTTATGAAACGCCTTGATACGGTGCGTGCATCTTTAGAAGACGAAGTTCGCCAACATGCAGATGAAGCCAAACATATTTACCTTGAGTTTAAGGGCTTACCCTAGGGCAAGGGCAATCGCAAAAAACATGCGTTAATCAGCGCTTCCTTCAGCGATAGCAAATGCCATTGCCACCCCATCATCATCGGTAAGTGAAAGGTGAATATGTTTAATGCCAAGTGTATTGGCGGTGTGTTGAGCTTGTTGGTGCAACCGAACCTGTGGTTTTCCGCTATCGAGATAATAGATTTCAATGTCTTTCATGGCAAAACCGATAAAACCAGTGCCCAAGGCTTTGGCAACGGCCTCTTTTGCGGCAAAAAACATGGCCAAACGACGGTAAGTGCCTTTTTGTAGGGCTAATTGGTATTCATGTTCGCTATAAACACGCTCTATAAAGCGTTGCTCAAAGCGTTGATAGCTGTGTTTGATGCGTTTGATGGCGATTCTGTCCACGCCTATACCGACAATACTCATGGCAAAAGCATAAGGTTTTGCCATGAATTTTCTAGTGCGGAGTATGTTTGAAGCGTCATCTGCACCATATTTATGCAATCACGTTCAATATGAGTCATTTCTCAATGCAGGTACATTCACATAAAAGGCAAAGCATAAAGACATTAACCATCGCTTTTGCGAGGTTAATGTTATGTGTTTTAATGCGATTTCTTCGGCGCGAAATAAAAACATGACATTTGTCTGCCGATGGTTACAGTGCGCAGCGGCTCGGTTGAGCGTAACCTCTCCCCCTTTTTTCGCTCCCGAGCCACCTTCTTTATTTCGGCTGTAATACCACGCAAGATAATGGTGGTAAAACAATGGAAATGGCATATTCCTGACCCATTATCGCGTCATTTTCGCTGTGTACACCACCTGCATTACCCATATTCGAGCCACCATAGGTTGCGGCATCTGTGTTGAGTAACTCAGCATAAAAACCTGCTTGAGGTACACCTAAACGATAATTTGGGCGGGGTACAGGCGTTAAGTTGAGTGCCACAACCACAATCCCACCATGTTGATCACGCCTAATATAACTTAATACCGATTGTGCCGCATCATCGCAGTCAAGCCATTGAAAACCAGCACTGTCAAAATCAACTTCATAGAGGGCAGGGGTGTTCTTGTAGAGATGATTGATGTCGCGTTGCATCAATTGTAAGCCACGGTGCGGCATAAAGTTGCTTTGATCCCATGCCAAAGACTTACTTTCGCTCCACTCTGCCCATTGTCCGAATTCTGTGCCCATAAATTGCAGCTTTTTCCCAGGATGGGTGAACATATAAGCATACATTAAGCGTAAATTGGCAAATTTTTGCCAATCATCACCAGGCATTTTTTCAGGCATAGAACCTTTGCCATGTACCACTTCATCATGGGAAAAAGGCAGGATAAAGTTTTCTGTGTGGGCATAAACCAAGGAGAAAGTCAGTTGATGGTGATGGTATTGACGATGAATAGGCTCTTGCTCAAAATAAGATAAACTATCGTTCATCCAGCCCATATTCCACTTCATGGTAAAACCCAAACCACCTAAATAAGTGGGGCGCGAAACCATAGGCCAAGATGTCGATTCTTCTGCCATGGTGACAGCACCAGGGAAACGTTCATGCACCAAGCAGTTAAATTGTTTGAGAAATTCAACTGCTTCTAAGTTTTCACGTCCGCCATGTTTGTTGGGTAACCACTCATCTGCTTCACGCGAATAATCCAAATATAACATGGATGCCACAGCATCGACACGCAAACCATCTAAATGGTATTCATCAAGCCAAAATAAAGCTGAGGCAATGAGGAAGTTACGCACTTCATTACGTCCGAAATTGAAAATATAAGTGCCCCAGTCTTTGTGCTCACCAAGCCGTGGGTCTTCATGCTCATACAATGCCGTGCCATCAAAACGCGATAAACCATGACTGTCTTTAGGAAAATGTGCAGGTACCCAGTCTAAGAACACACCAATATGATGCTGATGACAATAATCGACAAAATAACGGAAATCATCAGGTGAACCATAACGACTTGTAGGCGCAAAATAACCCACCACTTGATAACCCCACGAGCCATCAAAGGGGTATTCTGTAATTGGCATTAATTCGATATGGGTGTAGCCCATCCATGTACAATATTCGACCAGTTGATGCGCAATATCACGATAATTCATGTATTCTTGTTCGGATTTACGCCAAGAAGCAAGGTGAACCTCATAAATATTCATGGGTTGGTCTAAAGCTTGTTTTTGAGGACGATGTTGAAGCCAATCGGCATCATTCCAGTCGTAAGTGTGGCGATTATGCACCACACTGGCGGTATTGGGTCGCAATTCCATTTGTTGGGCATAAGGGTCAGTTTTTTCTAAAATATCGCCACTTTGCGTACGTATTTTGAATTTATACACCTCACCAGCGCATAAATCAGGGATAAATAGCTCCCAAATACCCGATGAGCCACGCACCCGCATTTGATGTTCATGATCATTCCAATGGTTAAAATTACCAACCACACTCACCCGTGTTGCTGCTGGTGCCCACACCGCAAAACCAACACCTTGAACAGCATCATGCTCACG
>CAZWPS010000116.1:0-4739 GCA_964635775.1 uncultured Zetaproteobacteria bacterium
CCGCCCCCCACCCAAAAGAAAAGAAAGGAGAAGGAAGAAAAGGGAAGAGGGGGAGAAGGGAAAGGGGAGGGGAGGGGAAAAGGAAAAGGGAAGGAAAAGGGAAAAAGAGGGGAGGAAGAGAAAAAGGAGAGGAAGAGAAAGGGAAAGAAGAAAGGAAAAAGAAGAAGAAAAAGGGAAAAGAAAAAGAAAAGAAGAGAAAAAATATTGGATTTCAGCCCGGTCAAAAAAGGAAAGCCCTCCGCTCACATGGTAAGGCAAACCAGCCTCTCTTAATGCCATCTCAAAAGCACGCGAACGAAATGATGCGCGATACAAAATACAAAAATCATCCCATTTTAAAGATGAACCTGCTTTTTGTGCCCGAATTTCAGCCACCACACGTTCTGCCTCATCTTCAACCGTTGGCGCTTCCCATATTCTAACCTTTTTCCCTTGTCCTAAATTCGAACGTAATGTTTTGCCCATGCGCTCTTTATTATGCGCAATCAAACTGTTTGCAGCTTGTAAAATTGCACCTGTTGAGCGGTAGTTCTCTTCCAAACGCACCATTTCCAATGTCGGATAGTCACGCTGCAACTGAAATAAGTTTTCAATTTCAGCACCTCGCCAACCATAGATTGACTGATCATCATCGCCCACCACAGTCAAATTTGCTTGTTCTGGCGCTAAAAGGCGCACAAAATCATACTGCATACGGCTGGAATCCTGATATTCATCCACCAAGAAATGCCGACATCTGCTTTGCCATAAAGCACGAACATCGGCATGTTCTTGCAGCAGGGTTAAAGGCAGCGTAATTAAATCATCAAAGTCTACCGCATTCATTTTTTGCAATAATGAAGCATAACGCTCTTCAACCATACGAAGTGCATTATCACCACCTTCAATCATTCCATTTTTTAATTGCGATATTTTTGCCAGCGTTCTATCGACTTGATCGGCATCAGTGGGCAGCTTTAGCTCTGCCAAAACAGAACGCATGGCTGACTTTTGTTCTGAAATTGCAAAAATCGAAAGCCGTTGTCGCCTGCCCAACAGTTGAGCATGCTCTCGAATCATCATCAAACCTAAAGCATGGAAGGTACAAATCCTTAATTTTTTAACACGATCACCAAGGCGGCGTTGAAGACGCTCACGCATTTCACGCGCTGCTTTGTTGGTAAAGGTTACGGCCGTAATGGCATCATAAGGCACGTCTCTTTCAACCAACACCGCAATACGCTCGGTAATGACCCGTGTTTTCCCTGAGCCTGCCCCTGCCAATACCAACAAAGGACCGTTTCGATGATAAACTGCCTTATATTGCCCTTGATTGAGTTGATTACTCACGATTTCATTCATCTTTAATCTGTTTTTTCACGGCAATTTCATCACAAGAACTAAATTTTGGACAATGTACACACACTGTCCATACTTTTTCAGGCAAACTTTCCTTCGTCACGATGCTATAACCTTGTTGAACAAAAAAGTCATCCACATAAGTTAAAGCAAACACATCACTCACGCCCATATCTTGGGCTAATTTTTCACAGCTTTGCACCAGCTGACGACCTATACCTAAGCCCTGTGCTTGCGCTGAAACGACCAACGAGCGCACTTCAGCAAGGTTTGACCCATAAATATGCAAAGCAATCACGCCAACAACCTGCCCATCCATCACTGCAACCATAAACTCTTGTAAATGTTGATAAAGATTGTCTATATCGCGTTGAATAAGGATGTTTTTCTGCATAAAAGGCAGCATTAATGTATGCATAGCTTGCACATCATGAACTTGCGCTTGACGAATATGGTATTTGCCTTGTTTCATGGTTGTTGTTGGTAGATTAAACCTCTATCCAACATGGTTGCCGCATGCTGCAAGCTTTCATCATTGGCGCCGCCCAACATACGCGCCAGCTCTTCAATGCGAGCCACATCTTGTAAGGTATGAAGCTGGGTTAAAGTCCGCTCATCATGCAGCACTTTTTTAATCACCACCTGATGGTTGGCACAAGCTGCGACTTGCGGCAAATGCGATACCACCAACACTTGACGCTGCTTGCCCATTTTTTGCAATAATTCACCCACACACCAGCCTGTTTCACCGCCAATACCCACATCAACTTCATCAAAAATGGCCGTTACCGGTGCATCTTCCAAAGCACCGCAACCTTTAAGTGCAAGGACCAGGCGGCTTAATTCACCACCAGAAGCAGTGTCTGACAATGATTTAAATGGCTCTCCAGGATTTGCTGCTGCCAAAAACTCAATGTCATCCCAGCCTGTTTCTGTCCATGTTTTAGATGCTTCTTGAGCGACAATACTCACCTTTAACTGCATGTTTTTTAAGCCTAATTGGTCTAAGAATGGGCGTAAAGCATCAATGAGTTTTTGTGCAGATACCTGCCTTGCTTGATGCAAACCATGCGCTGCCTCTTGATAAGTTTGCAAACATGTTTGCTGCTTGGCATTGAGTTCTTCTTCATCCCAAGATGCCGTATCTAAAGCACTGAGTTTTTTATCCCAGCCCGTCAATAAATCGAGTAAACCTTGCTCATTGGTATGGTATCGGCGCTGACATGCCCTTAATTCCGCTAATCTATCTTCAGCAATTTGCAGCTGTTCAGCATCGACTTGATTATCCAATGCTTGTTGCAAATAAGGGGTCACTTCACTGGCTAAGGCTTCCATTTGTGCCAATAAATCATTGGCTTCTTGTAAGGCAGGTAAATGTTCGGCAACCGCATCAAGCTGATGACACATTTGCGCAAGCATGGCCCGAATATTGACATCATGCTCATCAAGTAAACCCAAGCTATGCATCGCAGCCTGTTGAATTTGTTCAGAAAAACGTGCGGCATCGGTCTCTGTTTGCAGCTTATCTTCTAAACCGACTTCAAGGTTTAAAGCTTGCAAACGCGCACTTTCATCACGCATCCATGTTTCTTGCTCTAAAGCATCATCACGATGATGTTTTAGAGCTTTGATTTGTTGATTAATGGCTTTAAAATCAGCAAAAGCAGCACTGACTTGGCTTTGAATGGTGGGGTCAAGGCGTGTATCAATAAGTTGGCGTTGAAATTCAGCTTGCAACAGCGTTTGATGCTCATGTTGCCCATGTAAATCAAGGCAAATCGCACCGATTTCTTTTAATACACTTGCTGAAGTTGGTGTACCATTAATCCATGCCCGTGAACGCCCCTCTTGTGTAATCACCCGGCGAATCGTGATGCCTTCATGACTATCAATATCTTGTTCATGTAATAAAGCGAGCAATCGCGAATCATCGGATTCGATTTCAGCAATGATTTCAGCACGTTCAGCACCATGTCTTACCCAATCGGCATTGGCACGCGCACCAAACACAGCCCCTAAAGCATCCACCAAAATAGATTTCCCTGCTCCCGTTTCACCCGTGAATACGGTCATACCTGATGCCAAGACTAAATTGACTTGCTCAAAAAGAGCGAATTGTTTGACCTGCAAGGCTGTAATCATTTGTTGAACCCGCTCCAGCCCAATTTACTGCGTAACATATCAAAATAATGCCAGCGTTCGAGATAAACCAAGTTAATTTTACCTGCTTTTTGCACACAAACGCTGTCGTTTGCTGCTAAAGTAGAGTGCACTTGACCATCTAAGTTCAAAGCAGCATGCGCTGGACTATCGACAAGGCGTAATTCAATCATATCATTAGCAGGCAACAGAATAGGTCGGTTGGATACCGTATGCGGACAAATCGGCACTACACTAATGGCATCAATTTCAGGGTGAACAATCGCACCACCTGCCGACAAAGCATACGCAGTAGACCCTGCTGGTGTGGCAAGCACCAAACCATCTGCACGCAAACGAAACACCAACTGCTCACGCGCATACATTTCAAATTCAATCATACGCGGATGATCGTTGCGTTGTAGTACCACATCATTCATCGCAATGCCTGCATTGATGCGTTGTTCATCTCGAAACACCTCAACGTGTAAAGCAAAGTGTTGTTTGATTTTAAATTGACCTGTTAAAACCTCTTGCAGCACATCAAACATGCTGCCTAAAGGGGTGTCGGTTAAAAAGCCCAAACGCCCCAAGTTAATGCCCAAAATAGGCACGTCAGAACCCACAAAACAACGCCCTGTTTGCAGCAAAGTACCATCACCACCCAACACCACCATCAAATCAATATGATGCGCAATCTCAGACAAGGCTAAGCTTGGTGCAGCAATATGTTCGGCTAAGTGGCTCACCACAATGACTTTAATCTGCTGGCGCTCAAGCCAAACATGAAGCTCACATGCCGCATCAAAGGCACGTTGGTCGTGGTGTTTGGCAACAATGCCAACGGTTTTCATTTAGGGTTGTCCTACCCAGTCTTGAGGCTGTGTATGACATTGAAAACATTTCCCCGATTTGGGATGTCCCAAAGGTTGAGGTCGCTCGCTTGCCCCATCATGACAAGCCATGCATCCCGCTTTGGAGGTCACTTGCTGATGGGTTGCATCATTGGGGACTGCTTTGGTGGTGCGTTCAGTTGTGCCTATCACCAAAACAATAACCACCACCAAGATAATCATGACAAAAATCGAATCGTTCTTTTTCCATTTCATAGGTTTTATTTATCCTTTAACATGATTTTAATCGCAGCCATCGCTTGTTTAATGGCAGGCATATCCAAGCCGCTCACACAAATTTTGCCACAAGGTTGCTTGCCACATCGTGCAGGGTAGGAGCCGATTTCAAGCATGGGATACATGGCTTGA
>CAZWPS010000117.1:0-4709 GCA_964635775.1 uncultured Zetaproteobacteria bacterium
TGATGGAGTTTTTGTGGAGATTATGGAAATGTCTTTGCAAGAATTGGGTTATGAATCGGTTATAGCATTGTATGCTTTTCAAGCTGTAGAAATGTATGCGCAACATCAACAACATATTGTTGGTGTGTTGATGGATATGACCATGCCAAACATGAATGGTGATCGTGCATTTCTAAAAATGGCAGCAATCAATGCCGATGTGAAGGTGATTTTATCATCAGGTTATACAGAATCTGAAATTATGGATAAATGTGATTTTGATGGTGCTGTGCCCGCAGGTTTTTTACAAAAACCATATAGTATTCATGAACTGCAATGCTTTGTGCAGAAGACATTTAAGAAACGACGTGCGTTGAATTAAAAAAATATTTTATACATCAATAGGATAGAGCATGACTTCAAAAACACCTACGATTATTTACACGAAAACCGATGAAGCACCGGCTTTAGCCACCTATTCTTTCTTGCCGATTGTGCAGACCTTTACCCAAGCTGCGGGTATTAAGGTGGTGATGAAAGATATATCACTTGCCGCGCGTATTTTGGCACATTTCCCCGATGATTTAAGCGAAAAGCAGCAACATAGCGATGCTTTAGCCGAATTGGGTGAGTTGGTTAAACAAGCGGATGCGAATATTATTAAATTGCCTAATATTAGTGCTTCAGTACCTCAATTATTGGCGGCTATTGCCGAGCTTCAAGCGCATGGCTATTCGATTCCTGACTTTCCAGAACATGCACAAACAGAACAAGATAAATCAGTTCAGGCACGTTATGCCAAGGTGCTTGGTAGTGCGGTGAACCCTGTATTGCGTGAAGGAAATTCAGATCGCCGTGTTGCTAATGCGGTGAAACAATATGCGAAGAATAACCCACATGTGATGGGGGCATGGCAGGAAGATTCTCAATCTCATGTGGCGCATATGATGCATGGTGACTTTTATGGTAGTGAAAAGTCGGTGGTGATGGCGCAAGCTACTGATGTTCGCATTATTTTAATGACTGATGATGGTCAAGAAAGCATACTCAAAGAAAAAACAAGCTTAGAGCAAGGCGAAGTGATTGATGCGGCAGTGATGAATTGTCAGGCATTGCGTGCTTTTTATGCTGAACACATCGAAGCTGCCAAAGCGCAAAACATATTGCTTTCGTTGCACTTAAAAGCAACAATGATGAAGGTTTCAGACCCGATTATGTTTGGTCATGCGGTGACTGTTTATTTTAAGGATGTATTTGAAAAACATGCGCTTATTTTGGCAGAACTTGGTGTGGATGCTAAGAATGGTTTAGGTGATGTGTATGCCAAAATAGCCTCGCTTCCTGCGGCGCAACGTCAAGAAATTGAAGCTGATATTCAAGCCGTTTATCAACATCAACCTGCGCTGGCGATGGTTGATTCAGATAAAGGGATTACAAATTTACATGTGCCTAGTGATGTCATTATTGATGCCTCTATGCCTGCGGCGATTCGTTCTTCGGGTCAAATGTGGGGTGGTGATGGTCAGTTGCATGATATGAAAGCCATGATTCCTGATCGTTGTTATGCGGGGATTTATCAAGAAACGATTCGTTTTTGTCAAGAAAATGGCTCTTTTGACCCTAAAACAATGGGAAATGTGGCAAATGTTGGTTTAATGGCACAAAAAGCTGAAGAATATGGCTCACATGATAAAACATTTGAAATACCGGCTTGTGGACGTGTATGTGTGGTGGATGCGTCGGGTCATGTGTTGATGGAACATCAGGTTGAACAAGGTGATATTTGGCGCATGTGTCAGACCAAAGATGCACCGATTCGAGATTGGGTAAAGTTGGCAGTTTATCGCGCTGAAGCAACGGGAAACCCGACTGTTTTTTGGCTGGATGCCAAACGCGCCCATGATGCAAATTTGATTCAGAAGGTGCATACCTACTTACAAGATTTTGATATTTCTCAACTTGATATTCAAGTGATGTCACCTACTGATGCCATAACACATGCTTTAAAGCGTGTTGCTGATGGTCAAGATGCGATTTCGGTGACTGGTAATGTATTGCGTGATTATTTAACGGATTTATTTCCTATTTTAGAGCTTGGTACAAGTGCAAAAATGCTTTCGATTGTGCCACTTTTAGCGGGTGGCGGACTATTTGAGACAGGTGCAGGTGGTTCTGCCCCTAAACATGTGCAACAGTTTATAAAAGAAGGGCATTTGCGTTGGGATTCGTTGGGCGAATTTTTGGCTTTGGCGGTATCACTTGAAGATTTGGCCAAAAAAACAAGCAATCATCAGGCTTTGCTTTTAGCCAAAACGCTTGACCAAGCGAATGCTAAATTTTTGGATGAAAACAAGTCACCGTCGCGTAAGGTTGGAGCGTTGGATAATCGGGGAAGCCACTTTTATTTGACCATGTATTGGGCAGAGGCTTTGGCGTTACAAGATGAAAATGCAGCGTTAAAGGCAATATTTGCACCATTTTATACACAACTGATGCTGCAAAAGAAAGCGATTCTTGAAGAGTTGCATGCTGCTCAAGGTCAAGCTGTGGATATGGGCGGTTATTTTCAGCCAGACCCCGAACGATTAAGACAAGTGATGCGCCCAAGCCCAATTTTAAATGATCTTTTGGACACTGTTTCTCGTGCGTTATTGTCAGCATAAGTAAAACCCTGTTGTTGAGCTGGTTGCAAGAATAAAAAGTGTTTGATGCCTGATATTTGTTCGCGGTGTTTGTTTAAGGATGACCGATAAAAACGATGAGAACCATAGATAAAATAGAGCCTTTTCGTGTCATGCAGTTGCTTGAACGCGCCAAAGAATTAGAGGCAGAAGGTAAACATATTGTTCATATGGAGATTGGCGAGCCTGATTTGCCAACGCCGAGTTCAGTGATTGAAGCGGCTCAAACACATTTAGCGCAACATCAACAATTTTACACGCCTTCAACTGGTTCGCCAGCCTTACAAAAGGCATTATCGGCTTGGTATTTAGAAGAATATCAGCTAAAAATCAACCCCGAACGCATCTTAATTACGCCAGGCACATCGGGTGCATTTTCTTTGTTGTATGCCGTGCTTTTGGATGCAGGGGAGTCGGTTATTTTAGCTGACCCTGGTTATCCTTGTCAGCGTAACTTTGTGCGCTTGGCAGGTGGTGAGCCGATTAATGTGGCTGTGGATGGCAGCAGTCGTTATCATTTGAGTGCAGCTTTAGTGCGACAACATTGGTTAAAACATACGCGGGCTGTGGTGTCGATTAATCCGAGCAACCCCACAGGTGTGGTGATGGATGAGGCGCATTTAACGGCATTGGCTCAAGCTTGCACTGATTTGGGTGGTTACTTTATTTCAGATGAGATTTATCATGGTTTGACTTACGGCACCAAAGCGCCATGTGCTTTGAGTGTCAATGAACATGCGATTGTGGTGAATGGTTTTTCAAAACGTTGGGCGATGACGGGCTGGCGTGTGGGTTGGGTGATTGTTCCAGAAGACCTGATTGAGCCATGTCGGCGTGTGATGCAAAATATTTTTATTGCAGCGCCTACATTATCGCAACATGCAGGTATTGCGGCATTAAGTAATAAAATAGACATTGAAAACATGCGTTTAGCCTATGATGAGCGCAGGAAATATTTATTGCAAGAACTGCCCAAGCTTGGTTTTGAAGTTGTGGTTGAACCACAAGGTGCATTTTATATTTATGCCAAGGTCTCTGGCATCACGGACAATGCGCGCGATTTTTGTTGGGATGTATTGGAGAAAGTTGGCGTGGCATTAACACCAGGCGAAGATTTTGGGGTATTTCAAGCGAGACAACATATTCGTTTTTCATATGCAACAAGCCTTGCTGATATTAAGCTAGGCTTACAACGACTGCGCCGTTATTTACAAGCTTGATTATAGGGCTGTTTTTAGACGGTGTTTTTTCGAACTGCCCTATGGGTTGAAGAAAAGGTCTTTGAATACACGGCTAATTTTAAGGGGTAATGCGTGAAGTTATGTTAGTGCGTTTGAATCATTTTAAGATACATTTAGGCGAGAAAGACACTTCGATTCGTCATCGTCTTGATGTGCTTTTACAATTACAAGATGGTCAACTATTGAAGTGGGAAATTGTGCGCAAAGCCATTGATGCACGCAAACGTCTTGATGTGCATTTTGTGTGTAGCCTTGAGTGTACACTGAGCTTAGATGCGCAACCAGCCTTGTCAGAGCAGGTGAAAATAATCACGCAGTCTTGCACCATGATTGAAAAGCCCAGCATGCTTGCTCCTTCGCAACATCGTGAGCAGCATATTATTATCGTTGGTGCAGGGCCAGCTGGTTTGTTTGCAGCTTTGGCTTTGGCAGAGGCGGGTAAGCAGGTGACTTTATTAGAGCGTGGTAAACCTGTGGAAACACGTATGCGTGATATTGGTCGTTTACGCAGCCGAGGTGAACTCAATCCTGAAAGTAATGTGTGTTTTGGTGAAGGCGGGGCGGGAACGTATACCGATGGTAAACTTTACACACGTATTAAACACCCCTTTGTGCGTTGGGTATTGGCAGAGTTTGTGCGTTTTGGGGCGAAAAAAGATATTTTAGTTGATGCACATCCGCATTTAGGTACAGATAGATTAGTCAAAATCATGAAGAATATACGGCATCACCTGCTTCATTTGGGTGTGGACTACCGTTTTGAAGCGCGTGTTGATGCTTTGTTGAGCAAAGCTGATCAAATAACAGG
>CAZWPS010000118.1:0-2159 GCA_964635775.1 uncultured Zetaproteobacteria bacterium
CTTATACCATTGTTGGGCTATATTTTCTAAAAGTAATGATTCAACGCCTTGTTGTTGCATATTGGTGGTTTTGCGTGAAGTACCACAAGGGTTGATGTTGTCAAACCACTTTAAATCAGTGCATACATTCAAGGCAATGCCATGTGAGGTCACTTTTTGACGAATGCGAATGCCCAAAGCAGCTATTTTCTCATGATGAAGCCACACGCCAGGTAAAGCACAGTCGCGTTTGGCTTGAATGTGATAAGTTGCGAGCAAATCAATGCAAGATTGTTCAAGAATACCAATATATTCACGCACCGACAAATGATGATGTTGCAGGTTAATGATTGGATACATCATCAACTGACCAGGTCCATGAAAGGTGGTTTCACCGCCGCGTTCGGTGGTGATAAGCGGTGCATTTAGTGTGTTAAGGCTATTGTTGATGCCACGTTTCCCTGTGGTGTAAATGGGTTGGTGTTCACAAAACCAAACCACTTCTTTGTTATGCTTTTGTGCAAGAGACGTCGCATAATCATGCATCTTTTGGAGAAAAGAAGTGTATTCTTCTTGTCCTAACCATTGATAGATTGGTGAAGGTGTGTTTTCTGATTGACGAATGCTATTTAACATGACTGAATCCGCGCACAATTACACTTTTGAACGAGGAAAACAACCATGACTTCACCCTCTAGGACGAAATTTGAGCTGATTCCAGCCATTGACTTGAAAGAAGGGCATTGTGTGCGCCTCAAACAAGGGCGCATGGAAGATGCGACTATATATGGTCGTGATGCCGGTGAAATGGCGGCACATTGGCAGTCTTTGGGGGCAAAACGCTTACATGTTGTTGATTTAGACGGTGCTTTTGCAGGAAAACCTGCCAACCAAGAAGCCATTAAAGCGATTTGTGAGGTGATGAATATTCCAGTGCAGCTTGGTGGTGGCTTGCGTGATTTGAAGATGATTGAAGGCATGTTAAAGCTGGGTATTGACCGGGTTATTTTAGGTTCTATTGCAATTGCAGACCCTAAAATTGTCAAAGCAGCTTGTGCGGAGTTTCCCCAGCAAGTGTGTGTGGGTATTGATGCTAAAGGCGGCAGGGTGGCGGTGCATGGCTGGGATGATGTGACCGATGTTCAAGCTGTAGATTTGGCACAACAATTTGAAGATGATGGCGTGGCAGCGATTATTTATACGGATATTGCACGTGATGGTATGTTATCAGGCCCAAACATTGAAGAAACGGTTCGTTTGGCTAAAGCAGTGTCCATTCCGGTGATTGTTTCAGGTGGTGTGGCGGTGATGGATGATGTGTTGGCTTGCGCGCAACATGTTGATGATGGAATTTGCGGCGCAATTACAGGGCGGGCGATTTATGAAAACACCATTGATTTTGCACAAGCGATGCAGGTATTAGACTGATGTTATCCAAACGAATCATTCCCTGCCTTGATGTTGCCCATGGACGGGTGGTGAAGGGTGTTCAATTTGTCGATATTATTGATGCTGGCGACCCTGTGGAAGCAGCGATTAAATATGATGAGCAGGGTGCAGATGAACTCACTTTCCTTGATATTCGTGCTAGCCATGAAAGCCGTGATACGCTTTACCACATGGTGACTGAAGTGGCTGAACATGTGTTTATGCCGCTTACGGTTGGCGGCGGTGTTAAAGCATTGCAAGATATTGAAGGGTTATTGCATGCAGGGGCAGACAAGGTATCAATCAATACCGCAGCTATTTTTAATCCTGAACTGGTTAAAGAAGCTGCTGAACGCTTTGGTTCATCCACGATTGTGGTGGCTGTAGATGCTAAAAAAGTAGACAAGCATTGGCAGTGTTTTACCCACGGCGGGCGAAAAGCGACAGGTATTGACGCTGTAGAATGGGCAAAACGTATGTCAGATTATGGTGCAGGTGAGATTTTGTTAACCAGCATGGATGCCGATGGTACTAAAGCAGGTTATGATATACCTTTAACGCGTGCGGTATCAGATGCGATTTCAGCAAATGTAGTGGCATCAGGTGGCGTGGGAACTTTAGAACATATGGCAGAAGGTTTAACCAAAGGAAAAGCCGATGCTGTGCTTGCAGCATCGATTTTTCACTTTGGCGAATTTACCATCGCCCAAACCAAGGCTTATTTAGCAGCACAAGGAATTGCTGTTCGTGGT
>CAZWPS010000118.1:2259-4705 GCA_964635775.1 uncultured Zetaproteobacteria bacterium
AGATTAGCCTCTAAACCATGCTTGTATTGCCCAAACATTTCAGGGGTAACCAAGACAACACCATTTTCAGATACATGAAACCGTGCTGCATCAGCAGCTGCATCTTCACCAATAATTGTGCCTTCAGGGATGATAGTGCCTTTATCAACGACGCATTTTTTTAAGCGGCAATGTTGATTGATTTCTACATTGGGTAGAATAACGCTATCTTCAACGGTTGAGTAAGAGTGAACCCGCACATTGGAAAATAAAACAGAGTGACGCACGGTTGAACCTGTAATTAAACAACCACCAGAGACCAGTGAATCCACAGCCATGCCACGACGCTCATCTTCATCAAAGGCGAACTTGGCAGGCGGAAGTTGCTCTTGATCCGTCCAGATAGGCCAATCTTTATCATACATATTGAGTTCAGGCTCAAGGTTGGCTAAGTCAATATTCGCTTCCCAATAGGCATCGACAGTTCCTACATCACGCCAATAATGTGATGCGCCCGTATTGGCATTCATGAAGCGAAATGAAAACACATTGGCATCATGGATGGCTTGAGGTAAAATATCTTTGCCAAAATCATGGCTAGATTGCTCATTTGCGGCATCAGCAAGCAAACGTTCGCGCAAGAATTGTGCTGAAAACACATAAATACCCATGGATGCTAAAGCAACGGTGTCGCTGCCGGGCATGGTTTTGGGTTGGTCTGGTTTTTCGGCAAACTCAATGATTCGGTTGTCATCATTGACTGCAATCACACCAAAAGCCTTGGCTTCTTCGATGGGTACAGGGATAGAGCCTACAGTAATGTCTGCACCTGCAGCGACGTGGGCAGCAATCATTTTACCGTAATCCATTTTGTAAATGTGATCACCAGCGAGGATTAATACATATTCGGGATTGTAGGTGCGTAAGATGTCTAGGTTTTGGTAAATCGCATCGGCAGTACCCTCATACCACCCATCACCCATACGTTGTTGTGCTGATAATACTTCAACAAACTCCCCAAACTGCCCTGATAAAAAGCTCCAGCCGCGCTGCAAATGACGTTGTAAGGAATGTGATTTATATTGGGTTAAAACTGAGACCTTACGAATGCCAGAATTGATGCAGTTGGACATGGGAAAATCAATGATTCTAAACTTGCCACCAAAAGGTACAGCAGGTTTAGCACGCCACTCGGTCAGCGCTTTTAATCGGCTTCCTTTGCCGCCAGCTAAAATCAGAGCGACGGTGTTTGCTGTCATTTTGCTGATATTGCGTTCTGCTTGATTTTCATTTTGCAGATCTGTCATTGTGTTCCCCTTGTTGTCATTTATATTGGATTAACTTCAATAAAGAATGGCGTAGCCTAACACCATGATATGTTATTTTCCACTGCATCGGGATGTTTTTTTATGTCACAAGCTTGCTAAACGATAAAAACAGCACTATCTTTGCAGCTATATTAGATAAGGTTATTCAAGGAATTATCAATGAAATATATGGGCTACATATTGCTTTTGTCGTTGTTTTGTGGATATGTTAATGTTGCAACTGCGGCTAAAGTGATGAATAAACATGAGCACGCAAAATTGCTAAAAGCTATTGAAGATTATCGTTTTAATGATTTGGTCGAGGCAACCAAAACACTTGAAGTCTTGCATGCAAGATTCCCTAAGAATCTTCGTGTTATTCACTATTTAGGTTTGTCATACCAAGAAGGCATGCATTTT
The DNA here is from genome assembly GCA_964635775.1 of uncultured Zetaproteobacteria bacterium. Lineage (GTDB taxonomy): Bacteria > Pseudomonadota > Zetaproteobacteria > Mariprofundales > Mariprofundaceae > Ghiorsea. The sequence continues at coordinate 3,966 of CAZWPS010000118.1, forward strand.
CAAAAATCCATTGATACCTTTAACTTGTGGTTACAATACTCTAAAGATAAGTCTTCAGAGAAGTCTCGTTTTGCGTGGATGGGTATTGCCCGTTCACATATTGGATTGACTGATTATTGGGAGGCTGTGCGTAATATTAAAGCATGGCTTAAACATCAACCTGATGACATACAGGCGCAAATTATGCTTGGTGATGTGTTGATTCGCGCTGAAGCTTTTGCCCAAGCTGATAGCGTCTTTGAGGGCATATTAAATCATAAAGAAGCAAGACGAACCCAACACGCTGCGGCGTGGTATTATAAAGCTTGGGCTGCATTTACCCAAGGTGAGATGAAAGTAATGAAAGAATTTGTTGCCAAATCACTTGCCTTGGATGCAGAAGGTGCTTATGCAACACCTGCGAGAAACTTATTGACTACACCACCGGCTAAAAAGCTGGGTTTTGTCGGCTCGGCGGCAGTGGAAACCTTTTATAATTCCAATGTTGAGTTATTGCCTGATGTGGTAACATCCACAGGCGGTGAAAGTGATATGGGGGTTCAAGCTAATGTCATGCTTGGTTGGGCAATGCGCCATATTGACTTTAATTATGTCTTTAGCAGCACAATTCACCAAACGCGTCATGACTTTGACTTATTATTACATGCATTTTCTGCAACATGGGTAAAAAAAGCTTGGGCATTTACGCCCTCTTATGAGCATATATCACTTGATGGTAACTTTTTATACCAAGGCACTGG
>CAZWPS010000119.1:0-4700 GCA_964635775.1 uncultured Zetaproteobacteria bacterium
CTCTCTTGCTTCGCAATTCACCTTCAGGCGGGGATCCATGCCTTTTATCTTCACTTTCCATGTTAAAAGTTGTTTTAAGAGCCTCTGGATATTTTAATGCGATTGCCCTGTGCTATTCATGGGCAAAACTTGACACATCACGTGCATCAAGTCGCTGCCCTTGCCCTACATCAGCTTATTTCGCCAACGCTTTGGCAAATGCAGCCGCCAAAGCACTATCATTCTGTGGTTTTCCGCCTTTATTCTTACCTTTTTGATGCCTTTTTTGCGAACTGGATTGATTTTCATTCAATTTATTTCGTACCTGCTGCTGTGTTGTTTGTTCTTTTTTGGCTGCCTTTTCTTTAACTGTATTTTCTTGATTTTTGTTTTGTTTTGAACCACTTGCTTGGTTATGATTGCTCGCTGATTTCGTTTGCACCACCTCAACAGCATCATTTAAGCGCATGGTCAGTGAAATACGTTTACGCTTCACATCCACATCCAAGACCTTCACCTGCACCACCTGCCCAGCCCTCACCACTTTACGCGGATCATCAACAAATTGATTGGCTAATGCTGAAATATGTACAAGCCCATCTTGATGCACCCCCACATCCACAAAAGCACCAAAGTTCGTGACATTACTCACCACGCCTTCAAGTATCATACCTTGCCTTAAATCATGCACTTCATACACACCCGACTTAAATTTCGCTGTTTTAAATGTTGGGCGTGGGTCTCGCCCTGGCTTTTCTAGCTCTTGCAAGACATCTTGTATCGTTTGCGCCCCAAATTGCGTTGTACAATACGATTCTGTTTTCACCGCACTCAACAACTCAGGTTGACCCATCACATCTTGAATATTGACGGCTATATCCTGCAATATTTTCTCAACCAAAGCATACGATTCAGGATGCACTGCCGAAGCATCCAAAGGATTATCCCCATGAACAATACGCAAAAAACCTGCCGCTTGCTCAAATGTTTTAGGACCAACACCTTTGACTTTTCTCAACTGCTCACGACTAGAAAATGCACCGCATGCATCACGTTGTGCAACCAAATGACTCGCCACTTGGCGATTCAATCCTGACACATGACTTAACAACTCTATGGATGCAGTATTCACATCTACGCCCACAAAATTCACACAATCTTCCACCACATAAGCCAAGGCTTGAGTCAGAAAGTTTTGATTAACATCATGTTGATATTGCCCCACACCAATAGCTTTAGGCTCAATTTTAACCAACTCTGCCAAAGGGTCTTGTAAACGCCGCGCAATAGATACAGCCCCGCGCAACGATACATCCACATCAGGAAACTCCTTTGATGCCAACTCCGATGCCGAATACACCGATGCCCCAGCTTCCGAAACCACCACAGAAGTGAGTTTAAAGTGAGGGAACTTCTCCATCAGTTCAGCAACTAATTTTTCTGTCTCACGCGACGCTGTGCCATTACCAATAGCCACCAATTCAAATTTGTATTTATCTGCCAATACCGCCAAAGCAGCAATGGACTCTTGCCTACGATTTTTAGGCTGAAAAGGGTAAATCACTGCCGTCTCCAGCAATTGACCATGTTGATCCACCACCGCCACTTTCACGCCTGTGCGAATACCTGGATCAAGCCCCAAAGTTGCACGCTGCCCTGCTGGTGCTGCCAACATCAAATCCCTTAGATTTTCACCAAATACTTGTACTGACTCCGCTTCTGCTTTTTCACGTAAACTTTGGAAAAAGTCGGTTTGGAAACGTTTTAATAGCTTTTTCCACGCTAAATCAATGGTTTGTTTTAAAAATACATACGCCTGTTGATGTGGGTTCACCACCGCAAAGTGTTGGGCTATGGCTGCGCAAAAAACATCCGCATTGCCCTGCCCGTTTTCCACCAATTTAACACGCAAGAAACCTTGCTGCTGCCCGCGAAATAATGCCAAGGCGCGATGTGAAGGTATTTTTTTCCATAATTCAGTATAAGCAAAGTAATCTTCAAACTTCTCAGCTTCATGCTGTTTCTTTTTCACCACTTCACTGCGCACAACCGCTGTTTTATGCAACTCACGGCGCAATTTTGCCAACATATTGGCATCCAAACAAAAGGACTCAAGCAAAATATCCTGTGCCCCAGCCAACACTGCATCCACATCCAACAGCCCAACATCAGCATTGATAAATTGTACTGCTTCGGTCTGTGGATCCAAAGCTTGATTCTCCAACAAACGCTTTGCCAAAGGTGCTAACCCCGCTTCATGGGCAATGCTAGCTTTGCTGCGCCGCTTGGGTTTAAAGGGTAGGTACAAATCTTCTAAGCGCGTCATGTTTTCTGTTGCCAGAATACGTTGCTCCAAGTCTTTACTCAATAAACCTTGTTTCTCAATGCTTTGTAATATGCTTTTTTGCCGCGCTTGAAAATCACGCAAATAAGTTAAGCGTTTTTGCAATAAACGCAGTTGAATATCATCCAAACCACCCGTTATTTCCTTACGGTATCGGGCAATAAAAGGCACAGTTGCCCCATCATCCATCAAGGTTACAGTCGCTTGCACTTGCTGCTTGGCAACGTGTAGTTCTTTTGCAATCTGTTCAATTATCTTCATACTTACCCTACCATTTTCATGTGTTTAAAACTGTTATACAACATCATAAGCCAAAATATCATTGCACCAAAAATTCAAATCTGCTCGCGTGTTTTATGGAAAGTAATATCAGGGTTTTGCTCTTCAGTATAGCTCAACTTCCAAGCTGATGGTGCAAGGTAAGTTAAAAAACCATCACCATCTTCAGCTAAATTAGCATCAAAGCGTTTCTTAAATGAAGCAAGTTTTTTATCATCTTCGCAACTCACCCAACGGGCAACTTGAAAGTCTGTCCCCACATAATCAGCAGCCACTTTATATTCAGACTTCAACCGCTCAACCGTTACCTCAAATTGTAACACGCCCACCGCGCCCAAAATATAATCGCCGCCCAAAAAGGTGCGAAAAACTTGCACTGCCCCTTCTTCAGCAAGCTGAATCAAACCTTTATGCAGTTGTTTGCGCTTTAAAGGGTCGTTCAAACGAATCCGTCTAAACATTTCAGGTGCAAAGTTGGGGACGCCAGTAAATTTAAGCTTCTCTTTGCTGGTAAAGGTATCACCAATACGAATGGTTCCATGATTGTGAATACCAATAATATCACCAGCATAAGCCTCCTCAACATGAGAGCGGTCTTGTGCCATAAAAATGGTCGCATTGGGCACTTTAATATCTTTATCCAAGCGATGGTGACGAACAGTCATGCCTTTACTGAACTTCCCTGAACACATGCGAAAAAAAGCAATCCTATCACGGTGCTGGGGATCCATATTGGCTTGAATTTTAAAACAAAATGCTGAAAAGTCGTTTTCTGTAGGCTCAACAACCCGTTCCACAGCTTCTCTGGCCGATGGCGCAGGTGCAAACGCGACAAAAGCATCAAGCAGCTCACGCACACCAAAATTATTAACCGCTGAACCAAAAAATACAGGTGTTTGACTGCCCCGCAAAAACGCTTCCAAATCAAAAGGGTTTGCCGCCCCCTCAAGTAACTCAATTTCTTCACGTAATTCATCAGCTTGCGAGCCTAACCATGTATCAAGTGCAGGGTCAGATAGGTCGTGAATTGCAATCACATCTTCGAGATTATCTGTGCCTGCCTTAAACAAGTGCAGTTCTTTTTTATACAAATTATACACACCTTTAAAAGCTTTGCCCATGCCAATCGGCCAAGAAAGCGGCGCACATTCAATTTGTAACTTTTCCTCAATATCAGCCAACAAATCAAGTGGCTCTTGCCCTTCCCTATCCATTTTATTGATAAAGGTAATAATCGGTGTGTTCCGCATACGACACACTTCCATCAGCTTTTGGGTTTGCCCTTCCACACCTTTTGCCGAATCAATCACCATCATTGCTGAATCAACAGCCGTTAACACACGGTAGGTATCTTCGGAAAAATCTTGGTGCCCTGGTGTGTCCAGTAAGTTGATTTCATATGCTACATCGCCTACGGCATAGTTAAATTTCATAACCGATGAAGCCACAGAAATACCGCGTTCTTGTTCGATTTTCATCCAATCTGATGTGGCATGCCTATCTGTTTTGCGCGACTTTACTGCCCCAGCCATCTGAATTGCACCACCAAAGAGCAATAATTTCTCAGTTAAAGTTGTTTTACCCGCATCAGGATGTGAAATAATCCCAAATGTGCGTCGCTTTTCGATTTCTTCTTCAAAACTCATGGTGACCTCGCTGCAATATCCCTGCAAATGCAAAGGAGCCGCAGTATAACAACAAAATTTTTTAAGTGTTTTAAAAGGTGTTTCATCATTACGTTTGATGTGGCTAAATGCTCATCAAATATCGATTATGCAACCGCATTTTATAGAGAAATCGCATGAAAACACCCCGTATTTTACGCACTTATTTACAGCGCATTACGCTCACTGTCATGTTGAGCCTGCCTACACATCTTGCCACGTCATATCCCTCAACTGCGTGCGGAATGACAAACATGCGGTTTGGACTTAACTTCTAAGCCCAAAGTTGATTCTTTTGGGATTCAGGTTAAAAGAATCAATTGTGTAAGCGCGCATTTTTTAACGCCGTCATCGGGCAAATAAGAGGTAAGCTGAATCGTTACCTTGTTTTACCATCAAAACTTACAAGCACATCTAAAATAGCCGCCGTATCT
>CAZWPS010000120.1:0-4697 GCA_964635775.1 uncultured Zetaproteobacteria bacterium
TGGAACCAATGGGGTGAGGCAGGACAAAGGCTCGGTTGTTCACGTAACCTTTGGGTAAATTACATGCATTTAGTTGTGTTAGTGGGTTGGTATAAAAACATAAATCAGTAAGATGTTGACCACATAAAACTTCAGGGTCAAAGCCCAGAATGGCTTGGATGGATGGCGCAACGGATATAATGTTTCCATGACGATTGATACACAAATACGCTTGCTGTGGCTGAGGGTTGTTAAGATTGTGTTGATGCATAAAAACTCCTGTAATGCATGGGCGGGGCAATTCCCAGTATTGTGCTCACTTATTGATAGGGCATTGCTCCTACAATCTTGCCATACCATATTTCCCAGCTGCGTTCGGGATGACAAATATGTTATTTGGACTCAAATCGTAAGCTCTGAACTAATGATATGTGCAAAGTAATAGGATAACGACAATACCAAGCCCAATAAAAAGGGTGCCAACGACTTCTTCCATCAGGGTGGCGGTGTTGATTCTTTTTTCCATGGTGTTTCTCCTTGTTGATATGTATTTCACGTGATTTCAGCGTGATGGACTAAAGGCTTTGGTGTTTTTGGCTTGGTATGCCAAGCATGGATGAATGCGCCTTTAAATGGTTTACACGCATTGGCTTGAATGCGTAATAAGGCAACGGAAGCTTGGCTGCAAGCGATGCTGCTGGCACTGTGTTGAGGGCTATTTTGAGGATTGTGTGGGGTCATTGTTTCATCTCCTTTTTGTTGTTGGGGGGGCTATATGATGGTGTTTCATTGTCACCAATGATGCGCTTGTATTTGCGGTGATTATATAGGCAAATGCCGTTGGCATCGTTGGGTAAACGTGTATCTTGCGTAGGCATTTGCCTATCATGATGTCAGCTTGGCAGTGCTGGAAGAAGGTGTTTTATTTTCATCATGCTCTGAAAAAATAACCGCAATATGATGTAAGTCAGATTGCATTCTTATGCGCTTGACCAACGCGCCACGACTTAATCCTGTATGTGCCATGCTCTTATTATCAAAGTTGATGATTACAATATGAACTTGTTCGATGCGATAATCATTGCCTTCTATGGGGCCTAAAAACGTATCGAGCTCGGCTAAACTATTGATGGTGACGACACTCATGGTTGAATCTCCCTATGATGATGCATATTTTGAGTTGTTGAGATACATGCGGTGATGTTGTTCGACATCACCGCATGTGAGAGAGTGTTTAAAAATTTTCCCACTCATCTGATTTTTCTTGTGTTGTGTTGGAGGCTTGCTGTCCAATGCGTATTAAGTCTTGTTGGGCTTGAACTAAGGCGCTAGACATCGTTGCTGCTTGATGCGTTTTGCCTGAATCACCTGTATTGAATTGGCGCATTAAGCTTTCGAGATTTATGGCTTTTTCATCTAAAGATTGACTTGCAGCGGATGTTTCTTCGACCAAGGCAGCGTTTTGTTGTGTCATATTATCCATTTCATTCACAGCTTTGCTGATTTGGATTGAGGAAGAAGACTGCTCTTGAGAAGCCGCAGAAATTTCTGCAATGATTTCATTTACTTTGCCCGCAGATATGACGATTTTTCCGAGGACATCACCAGATTGATCAACGAGGCTTTTGCCTTTATCAACACTTTCAACACTGGACTTAATCAAAGCCTTAATTTCCTTGGCAGCTTCAGCGCTGCGCTCGGCTAAGGAGCGAACCTCTGCCGCGACCACGGCAAAACCACGACCTTGTTCACCTGCTCTGGCAGCTTCCACAGCGGCATTAAGTGCCAATAGGTTGGTTTGGAAGGCAATATCATCAATGACACCAATAATATCTGATATTTCACGGCTAGCGCGACCAATATCATCCATAGCATTGACAGCACTATCAGCAACTTGTGCACCTTCTTCTGCTTGAAGCTGTGCATTTTTTGCCAGTTGAGCACCTTCTTTAGCACTGTCGGCATTTTGTGCCACAGTTGAGGTCATTTCTTCGATGCTGGATGCAATCTCTTCTAATGCGGCGGCTTGCTCTTGGGTGCGTGATGATAAAGTGACATTGCCTTCTGATATTTCAGCCGAGCCAACTTTGACATCGCTAGAGGTGTTCCTAGCCTCATTAATTAAGTTGGCGAGGTTCTGGGCGGTATTGTTGTTGGCTTGTTTGATATCATCAAACAAGCCGTGGTATGTATTGGTGGTACGATGGCTTAAATCACCTTTTTCAAGGGCATTTAAGCCTTGCATGGTATCATTCATGGCTTGTTCTGAGGTGTTGAGTAAACGATTTAATGATTCACTTAAGCCGCCAATCAAACCATCAAGCCCTTGCATATTCACCCGTTGTGAAAGGTCGCCATTTTGTGCCGCGTTGACCACAGTCGTGACTTCTTTTTCAACCTGGCGTTCGAGTTCAACTTCGGCAGTGCGATCGGTCCATTCTACGGCAGTACCTAAACGCTGACCTTGTTCATTATAAATTGGCGTGGCATTAAAGGCAAAAGAAATATCCGCCACATTAATTTTGGCAGCGTGTGGTGTGGTTAAATTTTTGAGCAGACTTTGTTGATGGGCTGGGTTTTTGTGAAACTTGTCTATATTCATGCCAATCAAGGCTTTCGCATCAAAACCGGGCATGACTGCGCGCAGCTTTTCCTCATTGCGTGAGAATATTTCAGTGACCGCTTCGTTCATATATGTAATATTATTATGCTCATCTGCCATCATGACACCAGCAGATACTTTATCTAAGGTGATGTTGAGGCGAACCGCTGCATCTCTTTCTTTGAGAATGTTTGCAAATAAAACATTTTGCATTTTCTCCAATGCTTTGAATACAGTGCCAACCTCATCATGGCGCTGGCTGTCAATGTCATTATCAAAATTACCATCTGCAATTTCATTGGAGATGGTTGCACAGCGTTGAAGAGGGATAATGATGCTGCGCGTGACTAAAAACCCTAATAATAAGCAAAGGAAAAGAGCTGCGCCCAAGGCAATGTAAGTAGAACGAAGTGCAGCATCACGCGTGTTTTCTGCACCGTGCATAAATTGATCGGCTTTATTAAACGCGAAATCAATTAAATATTGGGTTGAGGCATTCATTTTTTGCACATGCTCAGCACCAATTTGCTTGGTAATCATTGCCGCACCTTGTCGATCATTGGACTGCATTTTTTGAATGACCTGCTGACGAATCGGTTCCCATGCTTTAAACAATGCCTCTGAAGCTTGGACTTTTGATGGGTCACCTAAAAAACGTTGATAAATAACCTGATAGAGTGCGAGAACTTCTTTTTCATGTGCATTGACCTGCTTGATTGCATCTTGCATCTGCTGTTTGTTTTGTGCCAAAGCAACATCTTTCATGGAGCGGTGCATTTTGGTGGTATGATTATCAATTTGCAGCATAGTGGCGCTGACGGTGAAAGGGTGCTGGTATAGTTTGTTGGTGAGTTCAGCTAAGCTTTTCATGGTGCTGATGCCGTACATACCAACGCCGATGAGTAAAATAAGAATAACGAAAAAGCTGATGCTTAGTCTTGTGCCTATGTTGATGGATTTGAAGTTCATGTCTATCTCCTTATATGGTGTTGAGCGTTTTTTAATGCTTGGTGGTGGCGATTGTTGCGGTTGATGGTTTGGCTTATTGTTTAAGCAATTTGGCGGTGATGAGTTGTGCTGCATCCATGAGGATGAGCAGTTGCCCATCAACAATGGCAATGCCAATAAACATGGATGGATCAATATCATCATCATGTGGCGTGATTTGATGCTTGGGGGGTGTTTGAGTCAAACTATCGGTGATGTGCATAATCAAACGTTCTTGCTCTTGATCGGCAAATTGAACCACGGCTACTCTTTTGCTTTGTAGTGATTGAGGGGAAAAACCGCAGTATTGATGAATATCCAATACAGGTGCAACCCAACCTGACATATTGATGCTACCACGAATATAAACAGGCACATGGGGTAGACCTGTAGGCACATCACAAGCGTTGACATCTTGTACAGAAAGAACATGACCTTGCCATGATTGAGCGGCAAATGAAAATTGAAGGTTAACCTGATTAAAAACTTGAGCGGTGGTGGATAAATCTTGCGTGATGGACATATTAATATTCTCCTTTGTATTGTTGTGCGGTGTTGGCTGAGGGTGGTGTGGTGCTTGCGGTGTTGGTTATTGCATGATCTTCTGGGCGTAAAGCTTTGGCTTGAAGCAATAATAATTGCAGGGCGGTGTGGCGACACGCTATTGCCGATTTGACCTTGACCTTGATATGATGATGGTGTGGGTTCATTGATAATCTCCTTCAAGTATTTTCAAGATGACATGTTCACATGGACAACTTCTCGATGTTGCAAATGTTAAGGGCTTAGCATGGTAGCGAATATCGGCAAATGCCCTCAAAACACCTACACCAATGATGAAAAAGCTTTAGGCAAATGCCTAAGAACAGAATGATTTTTTGTAAAGCATTAATAATAAAAGATTATTTCACATGAATGACATCAAATGAGTGTGCTGCGAACCGCTCTTGATGTAAAAAACACTTTAGGCAAATGCCTAAACGTAACGCATTGCGTTCACTGGTATGATGATGTTCTGTGCTTGATTCATCATCATATGCTTTATTGTCATGTTGAGCTTGCCTACACATCTTGCCGTAAGATCCCTCAACTTCGTTCGGGATGACAGGTTTGGTGATGGGATGATGTT